>CAZGJX010000003.1:0-108188 GCA_964525635.1 uncultured archaeon | reverse complement strand
TTGTTTTTTATTATATGTTAATTATAATAACATATATCTTACATATATTTAAAGATTATGGTTTTATCTTAATTTTTATAAGAATAAAATAAAAAGAAATTAACGACAAAAATGGATAATTATGAGAAAATCAATTTAAGAAAAGCTGGTAAAAATATTTTCTAAATTAAAATATATGAATTTCTAAATCCAATATGATTGAATCATAAATTTTATATCCTATTTTCGATAAATAATCTAATATCTTAATTTGTCTTAGATTTTAATTAAATAAATAAACCCGATATATCAATATTTTCAACCTATAAAATTATATTAAATATAATTAGAATTAGGAATCATAATTGATTTTATTAAAATTTTCTGAATTTTATTTATTAAATCATATGAGAAATAGGAAAGATTTTAGAGATCATGGAAATCATTAATCTTTTTTAAGATCTAAAAACATAAATAATACTTTAAAAGGTAAATGATTAAAAACAGCTTTATTTTTGATATCAAATCCCAAATTTTCATACCATCTTCTTAACTTTTTATTATTAGCTATAATTCCTACTTCAATTCTTTTAATATTAAATTCCTTGGCTTTATTAATTATATATTTTACAAGAGCTGTTCCATATCCCTTTTTTCTGAAAGATGGTAATACTGCTAATCGCTCAAGATATCCTATATCAGAATTGACTATTTCTAAAGCACAACAACCAATTGGATAATTTTGTTTTTCAATTTTTAATAAATAATAATGAATTCCACTTTCTAAAGCAGAGGATATCCATTCTGCTTTACAATTTGAAGGATGTCTTGGAGCGTTTTCTAAAGTTAAATTAAATTTTTTAGCAATACTTAGAAAAGAATTTTTTATTATTTTTGTTAAGGTATTTATATCATTGATAGTTGCTTCTTTTATTTGAAATCTCATAAAAAGGAAAAAATCTAATATATAGTAATAATTTTATGCTATTAATTTAAAGAATTCCATAAGTATTATCAATTTTATGATAACTTTTAGTTTGATTTGAAATAAAATCTTAACTAGAAGCATCGTTTAGATATTGTATTTTTTCTTTACTCAAATTAACATTGACACTATCTAAGTTTTCCTTCAATTGTTCTTTATTACTTGCAGAAACTAATGGAATTGCAGGGGGATTGTTTTGTTGTATCCAAGCAAAAAGAACTTGAATAGGTGTAATATTCAAATCGTTTGCAACATTTTCAATTGCTTCTAGTCGAGCTTCCGTATCAGGACTAGAGTAATCATTCCAGAGCCAATTTGTTTCTTCGGAACGACGATCAATACAATTATAAAGCCCTAATAATGTTGGAGAGTAAGCTAATAAAGAAACATCCTTATTTTGAATACAATAATCTAATAATTCATAATCAGCATAATGTTTATTTGTTTTGCTATATAAGGACGTAGCTTTTGGCACAGGTCTTAGATATGTATGTAATTTTTGAATACAACAATATTCTACCCAACCATTGATTTTACTGATATTTTTAGATCTTTCTAATCTCCATGTTCTATAATTACTACATCCAATATGGCGTACTTTTCCTTCATCAACTAAATAATTAAATGCTTCAAGAGTTTCCTCTAAAGGAGTATTAAAATCATCAATATGGGCATAATAAAGATCAATATAATCAGTTTTTAACCGTTTAAGACTTTTATCAACTGCATCTATAATGGTTTGTTTAGATAATCCTTCCCTAAAGTCTTCATAATTACTAACTAAATTGCCATCAACATCTTTTACTTTATTTATATCTTTCATATTTGCACCCACTTTAGTTGCAATAAAAAGATCCTCTCGATTTTCTTTTTCATTTATCCAATTTCCTATTAGTGTTTCACTTTCAATCCCAATGGCACCTTTTATCCAGAAAGCATAACAATTTGCCGTATCAAGAAAATTACCCCCAGCTTCAACATAATGATTTAAAAGGTCATATGAAGTTTTTTTATCAGTTTTACTGCCAAAATACATACAACCTAAGCAAATTTGGCTTACTTCTGTATTTGTTTTACCTAACCTAACTTTTTTCATTATTTTTTCCTATTTATAATTAGTTAATATTATCATATAGAAGATATAATCTCTCTCTCAAAAAAAATAGCTTTTTTAAAGATGAAGCTCAATCCTTGAAAAATTCCAGACATTTTAATAAAGATTATAAATGGTAGGATTAATAATATTTTTTGTTTTTTTATCATAGTTTATTTACATTATTTTTTAGATTAATCTTCAAATTGCGTGATTTAAATATATAGATTTATATTTAGATTTAATGAAATTTAATAAAGTGAAAAAAAAATAATACAATTTAATAAAAAACTTTCACACTAAGTATTTTTAAAAAGAACTATAAATAATTTGCATTAAATATGGAAAAACATAAACAAAAATTCTATAATGAATGTTTCCTAAAATATAATAAGATAGAATATCGACAATATCAAGAAAATATTCTTACAAAATGTAAAAATCAAAATTCTCTGATTGTTTTACCAACTGGCTTAGGAAAAACAATTATTGGTATCTTATTAATTATAGATAGACTTAAAAAATACACAAAATTTGGAAAAATAATAGTTTTAGCTCCAACCAGACCATTAGTAATGCAACATTATGACGCCTGTATTAAATTTATTGATATTAATAGGGAAAAAATAATCTTTTTTACAGGAAAAACGCCCCCTTCTAAACGTATTTCTTTATTTCATAATTCTAGGATTATTATTTCCACACCTCAAGTTATTAAAAATGATTTACTAAGAAATAGATATAATCTAGAACAAGTTGCTTTAATTATTTTTGATGAAGCTCATAGGACAAAAGGAAACTATGCTTATTGTTTTATAGGAGAGGATTATATAAAAGCATGCAGAGATCCGTTAATAATAGGATTGACAGCTTCTCCTGGTAAAGATTGTTTAAATATCCAAGAGTTATGTAATAATCTTTATATTGAAAATATTGTCTTTAAAAATTATGATGATGATGATGTAAAGCAATATGTTCATAATATAGATATTATTCTGGAAAATATTGAATTACCTATTAAAATTTTAGAATTAGGGAAAATTTTAGAAAACCTATTTGATAGATTTCTAAAATTCTTCATAGAGCGAGATTTAATAAATCCCTATAAAAAATATTATTCAAAATTAGATTTTTTAAAAATTGCTGAAGATCTATCATTTTCATTGAAATACCATGATTTAGTAAATAGTGGTTATTTTGATAAAGAAGAGTATTTGAATGGGCTTCACTTTAAATGTCCTAAGATTATAGATATAATTCATAAAAATAATTTAGATATTCATTCAGTATATTCATATTGTTCTAGTTGTATCTCTTTACTTCATTCTAAGGATTTATTAGAAACTCAAGATATACGTATTTTTAAAAACTTTCTAGAAAAATTAGAATATAAGACTGAACAAGAGAATAGATCCTCAAAAAGAATTGTAAATTCCGAACATTTTAAAATGATTTCTAATATTTTAGCTAATACAGAATTAAAAGAATTAGTTCATCCTAAAATTGAAACCGTTATTTCCATTATTAAAAAAGAAATCAAAGTGTTTTCAAATAAAAAAATTCTGATTTTTACCCAGTATAGAGAAATAGCAGATATTCTAAAAAATGAAATAAATAAAGAATTATTAAATTCTCTAATTGCTGAGAAATTTATTGGACAATCCTCTAAAATTAATGATTATGGATATTCTCAAAAAGAACAGATTAAAATATTAAAAGATTTTAGAAATGGAGAAATAAATGTTTTAACAGCAACAAGTATCGCTGAAGAAGGATTAGATATTCCCAATGTTGATGCTATTATCTTTTATGAACCTGTACCTTCTGAAATAAGGCATATACAAAGAAGAGGAAGAACTGGAAGGCATTCTGACGGTAGATGTTATATCTTAATTACTGAAAATACAGTTGATATTCCTTTTTTTAAAGTTGCTCAAAGAAAAGAAAATACTATGAACTCTGTTTTGGTTAATTCTGATCAATTAGACTTAATTGAAGATATAGTCCGTGAAGATATATCTTTTATTAATAAAAAAGAAAATGTTGATTATTTTGAATTAGTAAAGAATTTAAATGAAAGGAAGGAAAAAGAAAAAGAAATTCTTGCAACCAGATCTATTGATGAAATTATAAATAAGATCGATGAATTCTCTGAAAGTGAAGAATATAAAAAATTAAAAACTCACGATGTTCCTTTTTTTTCTGATATTGCTGAGTTAAACAAAAATAAATTAAAACAAAAAATGTTAAGAATAAAAGGTAAGTATTCCAACCAAAGAAAAAAATCTAAAAAAGTATATTTAAATAAAAATCTGAAAACAGTTATTAAATTAGTAAAGTTTCATAATAAGAATGGAAAAATGGAAATAAAAAAATTAAAAAAACTTGCTGAAATTGAAGAAATAGTTGAAGAAAAATTTTATATTCATTTTAATCAAGCTTGTTATTTAGGTTATCTCAGAAAAAATAATCATTATGTTGAATTGGCAAAAGATCTTGATTAAATTATAAATATATTGTTAATTAGTTTTTTAAAATAAAATAAAAAGAATTATTTATTTAAAATGGATTCTGATTTTGAGAAATATAAAGATTTATATCCAATGTATTTGGATTATGAATGGTTTGGTATAGATATAGATGGCAATATTTCATATTTTACAAATGGAGGATAAGGACCAATTCCATTAAATATAATTAAAAAAAGACCTGAATATGATAATGTGAAAAAATTAATCTCGGATTTACCCCTATATAGTAATTATACCCTTTATATTAATGATCCATGTCAGGATTATGCTATTAAACGAGCTAGCCAAGGCATATATACTTTTGATTGGTATGATGTCCATCGTATAAATAATAGAATTAACATGTATGAAATTTGGTCAAAACCATCTGATCCATTGAAATTAAATAGTCTATCTTCTGAGATCCTAAAAATAATAGGAGAAATTAGATTCCCAATTAGATTTAGTGATTTTGAAAGAATAGATGTATTTAAATATTTTAAATGTGCAATAGATTTTTGTTAAAAGGAAAAATAGTAATTATGATTAAAAATTATCAAATATCCATTTTCTTTTCTTTTCTTCTTGTGAATAGATAATAAAATAATACAATAATAATTAATATAGGAATGATTAATACAGCGAGATTCCATCCACTAAATAACAATAAATAGTAACTAAGTGTGAACATACTAGCAAAGAATCCAATAATTGAATAATAATGGCTGGTAAAATTTTTTAGACGGTTCATGAACATATAGACTTTATAATTCATTTTCTTCATAACTTCTAGTTCAGTTTCATCTAAATTTTCGATAACATCAGGATTTTCATAATATAATCCCAACCGAGGATCATATTTACCTTTTAATTTATCCTGACTAATTAAAGTTAAGAGATGATCTTGAATGTTTTGCTTTTTTATTGCTATTTCTTTATTCATAAAACCTAGGGTTAGATATTCATTTGAAACGGCCTTAATAGCCATTTCTATGAATGATCTTAAAATATATCTTTCAAGAGTTTTAGCTTTCTCAAGTAAAATTGATTTATATTCTATTAAATATTGGTTAAAATCATCTAAGATATATTTATTCTTGGTTTCAAAATCTTTTGCTTGTCTACTAATATCTCTAATAAGATCCTTCAAATTTCTTTTATTTATTTTCAATAGAACTTTAATATTGGTTATTCTCTTATCAATGTTATTAGTCGCTCTTTTAAATTCCTTTACTTCAACATCATCTTCTATTCTTGTTTGCAATACACCCAATAATTGGTTTAGTTGGATTTTACTATTATTGATAAAATCTAGCAATTCTCCCTGAAGAATTTCATTTTTCTTTCGACTAATTTTATAATTTATATTCCTTATTTTCTCATCATAATCATGCAAAAAAATATTTTTCTTTTTAACAAAGAATTCTCTTATTTCAGGATTTAATTTTATGGTTTCACTATTTTTTTCAATTGAATCTTTAAGTTTAATCTCAAGTTTTTCTTGTCTTTCTTTTATTTTTTCTTCCAGCTTAACTTTAATACTTTCGAAATAAGCATTCATTTTCTCGAAAGTATCTAATTTATCAAGATCTTCTTCTATTTTTTGGAATTTTTGACTAAAATCAATTGTTAAATTATTATATTCTATATTAACAAGATTTTGAAGTGATTTAAATTGATTTAGATTATTTTTAATATTTTCAATTCCGCTTTTTGAATCATCAATAATATTTCTGAAATAATCTTTTGTTTCTTTAAATTCTTTTCTACTCTCAATATCAATAATAAGTTCTTTTACTTTATTTTCGAATCTCTCTTGCATTTTTTCGTCAAAATCTTCCAATTCATTTATCCTATTTGAGAGCTCCAGCATATTTATTCCCAAGGTTCTATTTTTAATACATGAATCATAAAGAGATAACGTCTTACCTATTGTCTCATTATTGTATTTAATTATTTGATTATAAATGAAATTTCTTAGCTCTTTATTTTTATAATAATAATTAGTAAAAATCAATACAAATTTATCATCCTCATTAATCTCCCCGTTGAGTCTAGAGATTTCAATCATTTCCCTAATTCTGTCACTAGCTTCCTTACATTTTATATTCAACTTTCTCGCAAGTTCTTTTATATTCACATAATTTGAACCTTTATTTTCAGCTATAAAAAGAATTTTCACGCTAAGAATTTCATTTATGTATTCTTCTTTCAAGTTTGTTATTTCATTTCTAACGTATTCGCGGAACCTTTCCCATTGCATAACTGTAAGATTTGATTTTTCATCTATCTTTTCTATGATATCCTGATTCTTATTTAATTTCTTTAGATATATTGAGTTAAATTCCTCGAATTCATTTAAGATATCATCAAAACCCTTTATAACATCTTGAATATCTAATTTTGATGTTTTAATTGTATGTTCTAATTGAATTTTATAATCTGTTAGACCTTTTCTAATTAAACTAATTTTTTCAGAAACAAAATTATCAAATTCTTCAATTTTTACTCTATTTCTCTCTTCAACTAATTTTTCTTTTAAAGAATAAGTTCCCTTAGAGATAATTTCAATTATTTTTTCTTCTAACTCTTCTATCTTTTCTTGTAGAAATCGAAAAAGTATATAGAGCTTATGTTTTGATTTTATTTCTTTTTTTACTTCTTTATGAAGTGTTTTTATTTCTTCAAGATTTTTTTCTAAAAGTATCCCTGATTCCTTTTTGATAATTTCAAATGCATTTTGAAAGTCATTCGTTCTAACTTTTTCTTGTGCTTTTTCATTTATCGCTAAGAGTTCATATTTTACTTCATCAAGTATTTTCTCAGTTAATTTAATTTTCTCTTTAAAAAAGAGCAAACCTTCGGAATAAAAATTAATTACTTTATCTAGATCCTCTTTAATACCAATCCAATAGGATATTAATTGTTTATGTTTTTTAAGCAGACTTTCTTCCTTTTTTGTAATTTGTTGAGAAACATTATAAATTACACTATCAAATTTTGCCATACTTTTTATGATCTTATTGAATTCTTCCACTATCAAATTAAATTTCTCAGAATTATAGCCATCTTCTAGTGTTGTGGTTAAAAATATACGAAAACTATCAATCTCCTTATTAAAATAATTTTCTAAATTACTAAGCTTATTATCCAATTCATCTAATATATTGTCAAACTTACTAATTTCTTCTCTCTCAGATATTTTCTCTTTTAATTGCAATTCAATATTATTTATTCTTTTACTTAAAACAGAGTAAGTTTTGTGCCAATTAGTTATTTCAGATCTTAAAGTTGCTTGAATATTGATATAATATAACTCTTCATTAAATGAGTTTTCTATATTTTCATTCAAAAAATCGGATTCCATAAGAGCATTTCTAGTAATAAATTTTAACCTATCTTTAGCTATTTTTATCTCATTAATTAATAAATAACTTTCGATTTCCTCCTTAATTTGTGAAACCGTAGTTTTAAGTTTAAGAGTCATATTATAAATATCATTTTTAATGTCCTCAATGATCTTCTTTTCTTCGAATAATTGCTCGCATTTTATAGCCATATCTGAGATTATTATTTTTTCTAAAACAAAATCTAAATAAAAATAGTATTTGGTTACAAAGAGATATTTTTTCTTAGTCTTTATTTCACCCTTTAACAAATGATTTTCAATCATTTTTTTTATGATTGGGATAAAATCTTTTATTTTAATTTGCGCTTTATTGTATTTCATATTGTATTTATTCATAATATTCGTCAAAGAGATTATACTCTTTTTTTGACTTTGGTTAAAAACTTCAGAAGCTAGAAACTTATCTCCTGGGGTAAGACTTCTCAAATAATTCTTGAATTCTATATTATTATCTAGTATCTTAAGATTAAACGAATAATTTAAATTAATATATGACACAATTTCTTCTATTCCTTCAGATAATCCAAACGAGTTTTTTAATTGTTTAATATCAATATATCTATTTTCTTCAATTTGTTTGAATAATACAGACTCAATTTCTTCAATTAATTTATCCCAAATTATAGAAAGGATAATGATTAGTTTTGAGACTTCTATTAGTCTTTTCGAGGAGCAAGAAGATTTATCTTTTAGTATTTGATTTAAATGTAAATTAATGAATGAATATATTCCTGAAGGATTATAATCCATTAGCCATATATAATTGTTTAAAACATAGGTTATCCAAAAGGTCGTATTAACCTTCCCATTGACAGTTTTAAAACTAAAACCTCCATTATCTTTTTGAAAATCAAGCAAATAATGAAGAAATTTCTCATCAATATTAAGATCGAGATCCAAAAATTTAAGACTTAATAATTTAAAAATTATAGAAGGATCTTTTTTCAAATCCTTTAAATATGATGAAAATTTAGATTTATGTTCTCTAACTTCCAGATTTAATAAAAATAAAATTTCTAAGACATAATATAACGTTTTATAAGATAGGTTTTTTTTACAAATTTCACAATCTTTTTCAAGACAGTGTATGAACTTATCTCCTTTATCAAGTAAAGAAATAAAATCTTTTATTTGAGTTAAAACAATACCTTCTCCTTTAGTTTTAAGATATAAACTAAGATCACCCAATAAATAAAGATTTGAAATCGCTAAATAAGTTGACCAAATATCTGGTTGTTTTTGTTCCTTATGAAGAGAGAATTTAAATCCTAATTTTCCATCTTTATCTATTTCACAACCCTTAATAAAATCATAAATCTTTGCTTTAATACCTGGTTCTATAGTCACGTTTAAATATTTCTTCAATAATAAATACCAATAAATATCTTCAAGATTTAATGATTGAATAAAAAAGAGATTCTCTGTAAAATAATTCAAAAATTCTAAAACCTTCTCATATTGACTAAAATAAAATAATCCTATATCTTGTTTTTTTACAGTAAGAAAGGATTGAAAAGGTTCTTTCTTGAATACTGTTATATATGGATATGCGTATTTTCCTTCTATGACCGTCAAAAGTATTTAACACCGAATTTACTTTTGTAAATAATAAAAATTTTAGTTTATATTTTTGTGTATATATCACATTTTGAAAAATATATAATTAATTTTATAATAATGTTCTTTAATTTTTCATAATTTTTATGCATATTAATTATTTCTATTTTTTGTTGATACTGTGAATTTTAATGGTTACGGAAAGATTAAAAGATATTTCTTATGCAATTAGAGATATTGCGGTTATAGCTAATGAAGTCGAGAGATCTGGGAAGGAAATATATCATTTAAACATCGGCGATCCAGTAAAATATGACTTTATGACACCCAGATATATCTCACAAGCGTTAGCAGATGCGACTTTTGCAGGGCAAAATTATTATGTGGATTCCCTTGGTGTTCCTGAATTGAGAAAAGAAGTATGTAAGTATGAAAAATCAAAAAATTCAATTGATATAACACCAAATGATATTTTAATAACTTCAGGAGTAACAGAAGGATTATTTTTCTTACTAGCAGGATTATTAGAAAAACAAAATGAGATTTTAGTCCCAGGTCCTTCCTACCCAATTTATATTACTTATTCTAAATTCTTTGATGGCGTTCCTATAGAGTATGAACTTGATGAATCAAATGATTGGGAGCCAAATGTTGATGATATGAGAAAAAAGATAACACAAAAAACTAAAGCAATTATAATTAATTCTCCAAATAATCCTACAGGTGTCTTATATAATTCTAAAAATATGAAAGATATAATAAATCTAGCAGGAGAATACAAAATACCAATTATCTCAGATGAGATATATGATCAAATTGTTTTTGAAAAAGAATATTTTTGTCCAGCAACTCTTACAGAGGATATACCAATTATTGGACTAAATGGATTTTCAAAAGCTCATCTTGCTACAGGTTGGAGGATGGGCTACATTTATTATTATGATCCAAAGGAGCAATTAATTGAACTGAAAGAATCAATAGAGAAAATGGCTAGAGCAAGACTATGTGCAAATTCAATTGCTCAATTTGCTGCTATTGAGGCACTAAAAAATCCCGGCCCTCACACCAATAAAATGGTTGAAAAATTAAAAGAAAGAAGAGATTATTCATATAAAAGATTGAGACAAATTGAAGGAATCTCAGTTAACAATGCTGATGGTGCTTTTTATCTCTTTCCTAAGATTGATTTTAATGAGTTTAAAAAATGGAAAAATGATAAGGAATTCGTTATTGAATTATTAAAAGAAACTGGTATTTGTACTGTGTTTGGTTCAGGTTTTGGAAACTTCGGAAAGAATCATTTAAGATTAACATTTCTACCTGATTTAGAGACACTTGAAACGGTATATAATCTTATTGAAGATTTTTTAAAATAAAAGATCAAGTACATTCCTAAAATCATAGGCCTTAATATTGGCTTATCTTTATTATTTTATTAATTTAATTCATAATTAAATTGAATATATGAAAATACATCAAAAAAATCCATATAAAATAATTAAATATTATGAGTATTACTTTTTATTAAATAATTAAAATTCTGAAAATTATAAATTAAAACATAAAATATTAAGATTATAATGCAATCCTCTGGAATAAAGATTTTTCGTCTACGATATCGTGGGAGTTTTGAAAGTTGTGAAGAAAATGAGAATCCCGAAAATATTCTCGATTATTTTTCAGTTGTATCCCTCTTAGCTATATATATATTCAAACAGAAACGTCTTTATATCTGGGTTGGGGAATATGTATCTGAATCATTGAAAAATTATATTGCGAGTGTTAGAGCAATTTTTTTGAAAAGCTACCCTGAATTAAGAATACTCCGAAATATAACAATTGATGCAAAATCAGAAACTCAAGATTTTTTTGATAGTATGAAAACTGGTGGAATTACAATAACAAAGGAACAGCTCACTAAAAAAATAGAAGATCAAGAAAATAAATTATTTCCTATAATGTCGGAAATAGATGATTTAAAGACTCAAGCAGATAAATATCTCCTTTCTGAAGAATATAACCAAGCAATTGAAATTTCAGATAAAATAATTCAGTTAGCACAAAATTTTGATGATAGATCGATCATAATTGATCAAGAGGATTTTATCAGTGAAGTAAAGAGGAGGAATATAAATAAGCAAGTGGAACAAGCTCTAAATGAAATAGAAACCTCTAAGAAAGAATTAATTAAATCATGGAATCAAGATCAATATGATGCTATTTTGTCAAAAATTGAAAACTCTTTAAAACTAATTCAAGAAAACGAAATTCAAGGCTATGAAGAGAATCTTGTTAATCTAAAAAATGATTTAATAAAATTCAAAGAAAAAAATGAAGTTTTTTTTAATAAGATTGAAAATCTAGAAACAAATTTAAATACAAATCGTGAAAAATCCCAATTATATGCCGCTTTAAAAATATGTGAGAAATTAATTAACATTTCAGAAGAGCATAAAAAGTCTGAGATCAAAGAAAAATATAAGTTAGTTCTAAAAGAAATTAAATCTGAATTAGAAGAAAAGAATAAGGAAAAACTGATTGAATCTGAGCAATTAATCAATGAAATGAAAGAAATAAAAAAAGTTATAGAGGTTAATGAGAATACATTACCAATAATATATGAATACTCTGTAAGTGAAATTCTTGAAAACTTAAGTAAAGAACCTAATAAGAAACTTGAAAAACTTGGAGTTTTACTTGAAAAACATCGTGTAAAAATAAATAAAAATATAAAAACTAAAGTATTCCTTTTTGGCTTATCAGGAGAAATTCATGAATTCGAAAAAGACACGGAAATAAAAAAAATAAATAAAAATAATGAAAAATTGCTATTATATGGGCATTCTGGATTTTCTAATCCCTTTGATGAGATAATTGAAGAAGCAATTCTTATAGATTTAGTCCCATATAATTTTGAGATCACTAATATAAAAATAAATAATAAAGAAGTAGAAAAAACTCCCGATAAACAACTTACTAAAGATGGAATAGAATATAAATGGAAACTTGAAAATATCCAACTGAAAGAAAATATCGAAATTAATTATCAACTTCGCAGGCGAATTTCAAGAACTATTATATATATTTTTAACGATCAAATAAAAATAATCAATACACATAATAATTTAAATTCCCTTCAATTAGAGGGTATATTTGAAGCAAAAATGCCTTTTAATAATTCATATGGAAACCAATTAAATGGATTAGTTATAGAAGATATTATCCCCTCGTATTATATCAGTTCAATTAAAGAACCTAAAAATATATTACCTTCAGAACAAAATGAAACTGAAATAGGTAATATTATTAAATGGTCTATCGAGAATATAGAAAAAAATGTTCTTAATTTTAACTATAGATTAATGGAATTATATAAATATGAGGAACTAAAAAATAGCATTAAAGATCTTGCTAGAGATGGTATTAATTCCTTAAATAATGGCAATTTATTAGAAACATTACAATTCTATGAAAAAATCATTAATCAATTTAAGGAATATAAAATAAAATAAGTGATGATTATGAAAGAGAATAATGTAGAAGAAAATAAAGAAGAAGAGTATGATATAGAAAAAAAAAAGAAGAAAAAGATAATTAAGAAAAAAATGGTATATCTCGAAAGAATTGAAGATTTAACAATACCTCAAAATAATTGTTTTATGCTTGGAGATTTCTTAGAAGCAATAAAAGTAACTAAGGATATAATAGAACTTGCTAAAGAAGGCAATTTACCATCAATTGTTAAAGAACAAGAAGAATATATTAGGAAATGTGAATTATTAATAGAAAAAAGAAAATTAACTAAAGAGATTAATACTATTTATGAAAGATTAAAAACTCAATTTATTAATTTAACAGAACAAGAGAAAATATTTCAAGCACATAATTTGATCATAGATTTCAAAAAAAAATATGGAACTAAAGTAAAACTTGAATCTATTTCTGATATTAGGGCACTTTTCATTGAAGAGAAAGAAAATTGGGAGGAATTTAAAAAGAAACAAGACACTATTAAAAAGGATCTAGCTAAACTTGAAAAAAGAATTATTAATTCTTTAGATTCTTACGATCTTAAATCAGTAGAACAGATCTTAAATGAATCTAAAAATTTTCTGAAAGAAATATATGATGATGATATTCTCAAAAAATGGAGCAATTTCGAAGAAAGATATATCCATATTAAAGATTTAAATCAATTAAAAAGGGATATAGCTAATGTAATATCTGAATGTAAGATTCTAAAAGAAAATAAGCGTTATACTGAAGCAAGAATTGAATTAACCTCAATCATCCAAAAATTAAAAAATAAAGATTTACCCGAACAACTTAAAAAATTAGAAAATATCAAGAATGATATATCTACTCTTGAGGAAATATATAACACAAAAATTAAAAATCTTCAAGAATTAGAAAAGAAACTTGAAGAATCACAAAATAATAATCATATCCTCAGATCAATCTCTATTTGTAAAAATATAATAAAATTAGTTAAGGAAATTGAAGATAAGGATAAGGAAAGTAAGTATAATCAATTATCTGATAATTTAAAAACAAATTTAAAAGAATCAGAAGAGCTAAGAAAAAATCAAATATCAAAATTTATTGAAAAAGCTAAAGAACTTAATAACATAATAGAAACAGATGAAGATATTTTACCCATAATTGATAAATATTCCGTAAAAAAACTTGTAGGTGATTTATCTGATGATAAAAAAGAGATGTTTAAACAAATAAATTCATTATTAGACCACCATCGAGTTGAGATTAAAAATGAAATTTTGAATAAATACGTCCTTACAAGTGCTTCTGGCGAAATTATTGAGTTAAAAAAAAAAATCAATATCCGAAATATAAAGGAAAATGACAATGAATCTGATAAAATATCAAGTTTTCAGGTAATATCTGGTTTTGAAAACTCCTTTAATGATATTATTAAAGAAGGGATCTTAACAGATCTTATTCCTTATAATTTTGAGCTTACAAATATTGAATTAAATGGTAATCCTGTTGATCAAGGTAAATCACCTAAAAAAACTTTAACGGGTTCAGGACTAGAATTAATATGGAATGTTCAAGAAGTAAAGAAAAAGGAAAAATTTGAAATAACATATAAGTTACAAAAAAGAATCTCAAGAACGATTATTTTTATTATAGAAAATCAAATTAACTTAATAAAAACTCATTCAAATATAGAAAATCGAGAAATTGAAGGTCATTATGATGTAAAAATGCACTTTAATAATAGATATGGAAAACAATTAGAGAGTATTGTTATAGAAGATATTATCCCTAATTATTTTATAAATATTATAATTGAACCAAAAAATATAAAGCCTAAAAAAATTACAAAATCGAATTCAAGTAATCTAATAAAATGGAATATTGGTCCAATGGCAATAGAAAAGGTAAAAAATCATTATGGGTTATTAGAACTCCACAAATACGGAAAATTAAAAGAAAAGATTACTAAATTGAATAACCATGGATTAGATGACTTAGAAAAAGGAAATTTAGTTAATTCTTTTAAAAATTTTATTAATTTAAAAGAACTACTGGTAGTTTATATCGAATAATTTATAGAAGTCTCAGAATAATTAGATACTCTATAGTGGATAAATATAAAATAATTTTAAAAAAACATTATTGTTAAAAATATATAGAAAATAAAAGAAAAAAGATATTAAACTAAAGCAGGATTGGACCGTTAAAACTCCATGTATTAATTATTCCCATATTATCATATATTAATGGTGATTGACGCATACCTACTGGTAGTGTATGCCCTGCAGGAATAAAATTAAACGCAAAATTAAACGCATTTGAAATTGATTGACCTTGATCTAATTGACTCCAGAAAGGATGGAAAAACCATGAACCCGCCCAACCATCACCATTTTGATTTGTGCTCCAATACCAAGACACTAGGTCCGCTGAAGAACTTATATAAGTACAATTAGTTAAATTATACCAACTAGCACCTATTGGTGTCTGTTCATTTAGAAAATTTCCACTATAACAACTATCAACATTAATTAATTTTCTTGTGCAATTAATATCCTTAACTAAATTATAAAATTCTAATTCCATGATATAACTATGATCGGCTTCAAAATGAAATGTTGCATTTCGGTCAGGTAGTATTCCATTTGAACCATGATCTGACATAAAGATAATTAATTGATCTTTTGGATTAATTTGAGAAGCAAATGAGCCGGTTTCAGAAACATTAAGCTCTTGTTTGAATCTAGTAGCATTAACATCATCATTTTCTACATCTATTATAACTCCAGTTAAATCATTTGAAATTCCATCTCCCGTTTCAATATCTATTGTATCGTCTCCTGTATGATATAACATAAGGAATATATTATCATCTGTATACTGATGATTCTTTAAAGTCTTATAGACTTGAAGTGCTTGGGCAGGAAATCCATCAGTATTCAATAAGTTATTTGTATTTGGATTGGTAGGATCAGTTTTATTAACAGCATCCCATCGTTCTAAAAATACATCATCAAAATAAACACGATCCGTGGGTACTCCCATAAAAATACCCTTAACTGATAATACTAGTTTCATTTCTGTAATATTGTCTATACTATTATTATTAAATTGACTCATAACGCTTAATAATCTCCATTGATATAATGTGGAATTTATATTTCTTGACCAGTCAATTCTCACGACACCACTGCCATTTAACCATTGTATTCCCACTCGTGCACCTGGTCCTATTATTGGTTCTGAAGTATTTAGATAAACACTTGCTGACAAAATATAAAAACTTTCATCCATTAACTTATTACCTCTATCAACATAATTATATGTGTAATTAGCGATACTGTATGCAGGTGGTGAATTTACTGGTTCGAAATATAATGCATTTGGAGTATAATTTCCAAAACCTGGATTCGATCCATAATTCCAAGCACCTTCATTTTCCAGTTCCCAAACAGGTCCAAAATCTCCTTCAGCTGTAAAATGGAGTTCTACATCAGTTCCATAGAAATCATTAGCACTACATAGAATAATTGCTTTTCTAACTCCTTCATCTCCATCTAATCTATTTTTAATTGGGGGAGGTTGCAATAATATAATTAACATAGGAATTAATATAGCAATAATTATGATAATTGCTAATAATGGAATTAAAAATTTTTTTTTTTTTGGATCCATATATTCTCATTTAAATTTATAATTATTTGTAAAGAAATAAGATATGGTTATTTTTAAATATAGAGAATATATTTTTCTGATATCTTCTTTTTTTGAAAAAGCAAGAAATATAATATAAAAAGATAGAGAAGCTAAAAATAAAATTTAATTATTCACTCTTATACTTCATTATTTGATTTAGACCTTTAAGAAGTGCAAGCACAGAACTCATTACAATATCTTCATGAGTGGCACTTGTTTTTACAATTTGATTTGTATCCAGATCCATTAATTCAATTGTTACATGACCCAATGCTTCAGTCCCTCCTGTAACTGCATCAATATTATATTCAAGTAGTTTTACTTTACTCATTGGTCCAAAACATTTTACAATTGCTTTAATAGAAGCATCAACAGAACCAACTCCTACCGAAGAAGCAGTTTTACGAATCGAGGAACCATTGTCCCTAATTCTTAATCTAACTGTTGAGGTAGGAGTTACTGAACCAGTCAAGACTGTAAGTTCTTCAAGTATCACATATTGTTCTACTTCTGGAAGCTCTCCCATCACGTCTTTAACTATAGCAAAGAGATCCTCCTCTGAGACTTCGTGTCCTTTATCCCCAAAACTTTTAACATGGTCAAAGATTTTCTTAAACTGTTCTTCTGTTGGATTTAATCCTAGATCAGATAATTTTGCTCTTAATCCATGACTTCCTGTATGTTTTCCAAGTTTTATAGATTGTTTGACTATTTCTTCTAGATTATCGGTTCTTTTAATTCCTATCAATTCAGGAGTTATTGGTTCAAAAGTTCTTGCATGTTTAATCTGCCCAGCTACATGAATTCCAGCCTCATGTGCGAAAGCATTTTGTCCTATTAGAGGTTGCAAGCGTCCAATCTTTATTTTTCCACCACAATAACTCTCTACCAATTTAGCTGTTGGAAATATTAGTCTTGTATTAATGTTCATAGGCAATCCATATAGAGCGTAAAAGGACATTGCAGTCTCTTCAAAAGAGGCATTTCCAGCCCTTTCTCCAAGACCCATGATAGCCGTTTGAGCTTCAGAAGCACCATTCTCAAAACCAGCAATAGTATTTGCAACTGCTAGACCAAAATCATTATGACAATGAACAGCAATCCTTATATTTTTAGGTAAAACTTCATAATTTTTTTTAATAATATGTCCAAAAGCAGTGGGTGTAATCGTTCCAACGGTATCTGGGATATTAACCCGTGTTGCACCACATTCAACTGCAGTTAAGTTTGCTTTTATTAGATAATCTAAATCTGTTCTAGTCGCATCCATAGCAGAAAATAATACTGTATTATAATGCTCTTTTGCATATGTAGTTTCTTCAATAATACAGTCTATTACCTGATCTCTCGTCATTTTTATTTGTTCTCTTAGATGTAAGTCTGAAGTTGAAATAAAAACATGAATACTGTCCATGTCTGCCTCTATTACTCTGTCTATATCAATTCTTTTCATTCTAGCTAATCCAATTACCTCAGAATTCAATCCAAGCTTGGCGATATCTCTACAAGCGGTAAAATCTCCTTCAGAAGTTATGGGAAATCCTGCTTCAATAATATCTATTCCTAAATTACTAAGTGCTTCGGCAATTGATAGCTTCTCTTCATGAGTAAAACTTATACCTGGTGTTTGTTCTCCATCACGAAGAGTTGTGTCAAAAAAATATGCCTTCTCCGGAAGAGTAAGAGTATTCCTAATCTTTTCCATCATTCCTGAAACACTTATTTCATCCATTTCCACCATTTTCTTTTACCTACTTTAAACTGTGTATTAATTCAATAACCTTCTAGATGTTTATAAGAAGTAGAATTATCAAATCTTATAAAACATTAGAAGGCGCTTTATAATAATAATAAAAGTAAATTTAAAAGTAAACCTAAGGATAAAACTTGCCCCAAATTGCTCATATTATAATTATCTTTTATATTTTGAAGCATCTTCATTATTTTTATTCCTTAGATATTTATTAGCTATATTAAGTATATATTGGTATAATTAAAATATTACTAAAATTTTTTATAAATTGGTCTATAATCTATTAATTACTATTGTTTCTATATCTCTAGCTGTTAAATCTACTGGATTGTTTTTCAGACTTGTATTTTTTATTATTTTATCTATATCATTTTCAGTAATTCCATAAGATCCTAATCTTTCTATATTTAGATCTTTTGTCCATTTATCTAATGTCTTCAATAAAGTATCTAAATAATGATTTATCTTCTTTTCTTCCACATTATATTGATTTAAAATTAATGCTCCAATTTCAGCATATTTCTTTAAGGATTTCCTTCCTTTTTGACCTATTTCTTTTAATCTTTCTATGTTAATTCTTGTTGCATTAGATAAAAGAGTTCCACATACTATACCATGAGGAATATCGAAAAAACCTCCTATTGGTGATGCCAATCCATGCACTATTCCCAAACCTGCATTTGCTAATGTTATTCCTGACATTAAAGCTCCATATGCCATCCCACTTCTTACATTTATATCATTCGATCCAGAAGTACAAGCAGGTATAAGATTATCTTTCATCACTTTTATTCCACTAAAAGCTAAAGCATCCGTTATTGGATTTGCAATTGAAGAAACATATGTTTCAAGTAATTGGGTGAAAGCATCCATTCCACAAGCTGCTGTTTTTGAGGATGGACAGGTGATCATTAATTCAGGATCGATAATTGTGATATTCGGAACAAAATTATCATGCCTAAGAGATTTTTTAAATCCATGTGGGCCAACTTGACTTATTACAGCATTTTTAGTTGCCTCACTTCCAGTACCTGATGTAGTAGGGATAGCGATATATGGTAATTTTGATCCATTATGTTGTTTATAACCAACACCTTCTAAATAATTTGTTATAGACTCTTCTTTGGTTAACATAGCGGATATAGCTTTTCCAGCATCTATTACACTTCCTCCTCCTATTCCAATAATTAAATCAATTGATTTATTTCTCAGTTCTGATGTTATTTTATCAATAATTGAAGGAGATGGTTCTCCTAAAATTGAAACATGAGAAAAACTAAAATCTTTTCCTTCTATGTTATGTGTAATTTCTTTCCATTTACCTGAATTTTTTAGAGAACTCTTTCCAATAACAAATAAAATATTCGTCCCAAAATCTGGAATTATTTTATAAAGCTCTTGAAGTTTTCCTGAGCCAAATATTATTTTGGGAATATTAGTAAAATTAAATTGTTTAATCATAAAATATCACTTAAAATAGAATAGTCATATTACACATTTAAAAATTAAGAAATTTGAATGTATAAAATATATTTATTATTACCTTAAAATTTTTAACTAAATATTAATATAAATAATAATTCCTTATCAAAATAGAATGATAATAAGTTAATGGTTAATTTTATGATATTCCAAAAGAGTAGTTAATAATATATATTAAAATGGTCGAAAAATGAAGCAATATGTATCTATTCCATATTTTGTTGGTAAATTACTACTAGGTAAAGAAATAATAGCATTCGATAAACTGGACGGGAATAATATGCGTTTTGAATGGTCCAAAAAAATGGGTTGGTATCAATTTGGTACACGAAGAATGATAATTAATCCTTCACATAAAGAATTTAGTGCTGCTATTTCATTGTTTATGCTAAAATATGCAAAAGAATTGGTATATATTTTTAAAAGTAATCCTAAATATAATAAAACAAAAAAAGCCATTGTTTTTTGTGAATGGGTCGGACCACATTCTTTTGCAGGTAGACATAATCCTGATGATGAACTTGATTTAATATTATTTGATGTAAATCCAATTGGAAAGGGAATTATACCTCCAAAAGAATTTATTGAAGATTTTGGACATCTTGGAACCCCAAGAATGATTTATGAAGGACCTTTAACTCTAAAGTTTATAGAATCTGTAAGAAAAAATAAATATAATTTAAAAGAAGGAGTTGTTTGTAAAACAATAGAAAAAATAAAGGGAAATCGTGTAGGGATGGTTAAAATTAAAACAAATGAATGGTTAGAAAAAATAAGACAAAATTATGGAGATCAATACCTTGAAGATGAATTAGCAGGAAGAAATATAATGTAATTAATTCAATTTTTGTCCTCCAATTACACACCAAAGATGATGTTTAATAAAAAGATCAACGTTTTTATATCCAATTTCATTCAACCAATTAATTTGATCTATAAATGTTTCATGTATATCATCCCCCTTAGTTTTTGGCTTTTCAATATTATCAAGATTTCTTATTTTCCAATTATCAAATTGATTTTTTAATAGTTTATAAGAACTGAGTAAATGGTTAGGAATTTTTTTTTTAATTTCTTCACCATGTTTATACCATCTTTCTAAACTACTTTTATAAGCATCAAAATTTAATGTTTTCATCTCATCTATATTAAAAAACCAACCCGTTTCTTCTAACAAATCATAACATCTTTTATATAATTCTTTTTTTTCTTGGGTTTCTAAATGATGAATTGCTGACATAGAAGTTATTAAATGAACTTTTTCATGAATTAATTTTGTCCAATCCTCCTCTATTGGAGATATTATAAAATTAATCCTTTTATTGTATTTATTCAATCTATTTTTTGCTACATTTAGAAAATCATCAGAATAATCAATCCAAAAACATTTAACATTTGGATATTTTTTTAAAAATCTTTCTAAAAAAATCCCACTTCCCGCACCTAAATCTATAACATTATATTGTCTATTTATATTAAAAGGTAAAAGATCTATTACTTCCTCTTGTAGATAGTCATATTTTGGCACAAGATACTGAGCTAGCTTATCATAAATATCTGCCATTTTAAAGAATCTATTTTTATTATTATTTTCGCTCATTTTTTATTCTTAAATTCTTATTGAAATTATGATAATTAATAAGTTATAATTAAAAAGCATTAGAAATTATTTAAATATTTTAAACAAATTACATTATCAGAAATATAATGTTGGGAATAAAAGATCTTAACGAACAACTTGTTAAAATGAATACTGAGATGAAAGCTATAGCAGAACAAATAAAAAACCTCTCAGTAAATTTAATTACTTTTAGTTCAGAAATTTCTAATTCTGTTAATAAGATGAGTTCTGTACTTCAAGATACCAATATCACTATGAAGGAATCATTTGATCTTATGTCGAAAACAATCAAAGATATGAGTCTTAACTTTTCAACTTCTTTGGAGAATACTGTAAAACAAATGTCTGAATTTAAGCTACAAATGGATATAAAAGAAACAATCTTGAAAAGTTTGGGACTTAAAGGAATAATACCTGATTTTTTAAAAAAAAAATAAATTTTTGAATAAAATTTTATCGATTTTAATATCAATAAGTGTTTATCTATAACTTAATAATATGTTTTTCATAGTCTCGATCACTAAGTTTCCAATAATAGTAGTATAGCTAAAAAGTACTAACAAACTAAATATAATTGGGATAATTAAGATTCCAATCTTTATTCCCTTTATTTCTTTCCTAAATTTAGTTAATTCTCTTCTTTTAATAATATCTTTTGATATAAATATAATTGCCGTTGAGGAAAATCCAAGCATAATGATAACATTTAAGTAAATCATACTCTTATCAAAGGATAGACCATAGCGCCAAACTATCTCCCCTGCTCTGTTTACTTCATAAACAATTCCACTATATCCATTACTTATTAGCGTGTTTCCATTCTCTAATCTATCAGCATCATAGGGAATAATTAAATCTCTGGTATAGCTCCAAACAATTTTCTTACTATCCTTCTCAATCTCAATAATTCTATTATGTAATGAATCTGTGATTAAAAGATTTCCATTCTCTAATTTATCCACTCCTCTAGGCCAATCAAGTCCTTTGCTATAATTCCAGATAATTTTATTAGTTGTCATATTTATTTCAATAATGCGGTTATTTCCTGAATCTGGAATGTAAATAGTACCATAACTTGTATATATTGGATTGTGCTGACGACTTATTAAAGTAACATTCCTATAATCTCCATACCACCAGATTATATTATCTGGATTGTTTGAAGGCCCAATTCTTTCAGCAGTATAATTTACTTCAACGATTAAATCAAAATTTCTTATAGAAATTAAACATGCATCATAGCTTCCATAATTCTTAAATTCAACATTATTAAGATGAGTCCAATCATAAGTAAAATTATGTAAATAATAATGTGGCAAGAGAGGTTTATCTATCCACTCAGGATTTACTTCTGTCCAATTTATTTTTGCAGGTTCCCAACTCCATACTATATCTTTGTTGGGATAATTAATTTCTATAACTCGATCATAAGCAGTATCAGCAACTAATATATGGTCATTTGGAAGCACTTCCATATCATGAGGATATGCTAAACCACTGAATTCCCATACAACATTTTTATATTGATCAACTTCAAATATTTTATGACCAGAACTATTTGGCTTTACTGGTATTTGGTTTGCCACTCTTTTAGGATGTTCAAATATTTCTGCCAAAGGAAGTCTACAAATAAGGGTGTTTCCATTTTCTTTTCTTTGAACATCAAAATATCCCTCTAACCAATCATTATAACTAAAAATATAAAAAGCTATGAGGTTTGAAAACAATAATAAAAGTATAAAACCCAAATATATAATCCTTTTTGGTTTTATTTTTCTCATATAATTTTAAAAATTTTTTATTTTTAAAAAGTTTAAGTTTACCAAGATATTCGAATAAGCTATAGATTTAATACAAAAAAAAGATTTACCTTACTAACTGGTTAGATATTAAAACTTTATAAGAGGTTAGGGATAATGGTTTCAAATGATAAGAAACAGAAAAAGAAGAGATCAATAAATCCTGCTATAGGAGGTTCATTGAGAAATTTAATAAGAATCCTTGTCATGAATCGAACGATATCTAAAAAATATTTTCCAAGATTAGTAGGGATTGTTCTTATAAATATGATTGGAATACCAGTTCGTTATCTTGAATCTAAGAAATTAAAGAAAATTGTTGAGAAAGTTAAATTACCAGATGATCCTGTTATTATTTTAGGTCATTGGAGGAGTGGTACAACTCATCTTCATAATTTACTATGTAAAGACCCTCAATTTGGGTACGTCACAATGACTCAAGCTTTTTTTCCAAAATCATTTATATATCTTAAAATTTTCAGAAATATGATGAAAGTTTTTATGCCAGATACACGTCCCCAAGATAATGTAAAAATTGGAGTTGATGAGCCACAAGAAGATGAATTTGCTTTAGGAAGTTTATGTCCTTATGGATTTTATGTTAGTTGGTATTTTCCTCAACAAATGATAGAGAATTATATAAAATACACATGTTTAAAAAAAGTTCCATCCAAAGTGAAGGAAGAATGGAAAAGAGTTTATCTTGAGTTATTAAAGAAAGCGAAATACTACATTAGAAGGAAGTCTCTCGTTATAAAGAACCCTGCTAATACTGTTCGTATAAAAATTCTCTTGGAATTATTCCCCAACGCAAAGTTTATCAATATTCATAGAAATCCTTTTGAAATTTATATGTCAACTCATAAATTATATGATTCTGTATTACCATGGCTCAATTTGCAACCAATTTCCAAAAAAGAAATTGATAAAAACATAATAACGATATATAAAGATATGATGCTTACTTTCTTAAAAGAGAAAGATTTAATTCCAGAAGAAAATTACATTGAACTTACCTTTAAAGATTTAGAAGAGAATCCAATTAAGCAATTAAAAAAAATCTATCAAAAGTTCAAATTGAATGGATTTGAAGATATTAAACCTCTTTTTAAAGACTATCTTAAAGAAACTGCAAATTATAAAAAGAATAAATATGTATATAGTATTTCTACAATAGAAAAGGTTAAGAAATATTGGGATTTTGCTTTAAAGGAATGGAATTATGATATACCTGACTATTTAGAAAAAAATTAGCTTTTTTTATTTGATAATTTTTCTATTTCTTGATGGAATACATCTATAAATCTTTTTGATTGTTCTTTAGAAAAAAATGCATCATAAGTAGAAAGATAAATATGAAGTTGCTCTCGATAAGTAAAAGTAACAAATTCATGTCCAATATGGGGAAGTAGAGAATAACCCAAATCTACATCTAATATTTCAAGTTCGTCTCCAATTTTTGTTAAGAAACTTTTCCCCGTAACGCCTCCATCAACAATTTCAGGCCATAATATCCCAAAATTACTAAATAATGACGTAAATGGGAATTGAAATAACTTATGAAATAATTTCCGACTTAGATTAAAGGGAAATAATTGAGTGATTTTTAATAATATGCGTAAAACATGATATTGATAAATATCTAATCCCATTTCAATTTGTTTTTTCTTGGTTGTGTTTATTATTTTAAGTATCTTTTCCACATTTCTAAATTGAGAACCTTCTATGCTAATAAAAAGGCTTGTCATGTTATTTATAATCCTTTTATTAGGTGATATTTTTTTCTTAATATTAATTGGTACGCTTATTGTATAATGGGTTTTTTTTTTATTCTCTATCTCAGGAAATATAATAAAGAGTGTTCTAAATAATAATGCTAATAAAACATCATTTACAGTAGAATTAAGTGATTTTCCATATTGTTTTATTTTCTTTAAAGTATTTTTTTCGATTTTTAAAAGGTTTGCATGGCTTAGTTCAGATAAAGGACGGTTTATTGTGAATTTTCGGGCTTTTCTAAATGATAAAAATACTGTTATTGTTTTTATAGTTTTTTTAATTGAAAATCGTGGCTTAATTAAAGGGACCATTTTTATATTACCCTCATTTTTTTTATCTCTAAGGCTTATAAATCCTACTGACTTCGACCACTCACTTTCTTTTTTATAGATT
This sequence comes from uncultured archaeon, assembly GCA_964525635.1. Classification (GTDB taxonomy): domain Archaea; phylum Asgardarchaeota; class Lokiarchaeia; order Sigyniarchaeales; family SOKP01; genus JAFGOA01. The sequence goes on along the minus strand of CAZGJX010000003.1, from coordinate 82,631 downwards.
TCTTTATAATAATATGAAAATAATTCCTGATAAAAATTTACAAATCCAATTCCATCCAATGTAGTATGATGAGAAATGTAAGCAATAGCAAATATATTTTCATCTAATTTTACATAATATGCATAAAAAGTCGGTTCTCTAAATGGATCAATATGCTTAGATAATGAAGATTTAAAATGTTCAAGTAATCTTTCCCGATATGGAAGATTTGAATTTACCAAATTAATTTCTCCTATTGGGAGAGGTTGAATAGGTTTTCTAAATATTTTATAAAACACACCCACACGCTTTTTAATTAAAATATCGTGAAGATGAGGATTTTTTTCCATAACTTTTTTATATGAATTATTTAATACATCCAATTTCAACTTCCCTCTTAAAATAACAGCACCATAAAGTACCTCTGGAAGAATAGGATGCTTAAAAAATAATTGGGATTGTGAAATAGGATCCAATGGGATTAATTCTTCTTTTTTTATTAAAACCTCTTTAATTGGTAAGTTATTATTCTCTTTTTTTGCTTTTCGATAATTGATTTTTTTTTGGATAATTTCATAAATATTATTTACTCCAGAAACCGCTAATAAAAGTATTGGGAAAAAACCAAAAAAGAGAGCACGAGATCTTTCACCTGCTATCATCATTTGAAAATATATAGCAGCTATAAAAACACTATATAATTTAAACCAATTGAAGACATCTTTCTTTTTATTAAAACAAAATAAAATAAATAATAGTGGACTCCAAAAAAGAATTGAATAATCCAATATACCCCAGCCAAAATCATGATAATCGGAAATTAAATACTTTAATAACACTTCTATCATTCCTAATGACATATATTCATTTCCTTGATAGTATTCATCCCAATAGACTTCTTCTAAGGAAGATTTTGGAGTAATTATAATTCTCATTAAAATAAAGATTAATATAGTTGGTACTATGGGTTTAAAACCGTTTAGAAAATTATAGATTGATTTTTCTCGATTCTTGATTTTTCTTCTCTTTAAATATTCATGGATTAAATACACCGGAATTGTGAATAGAATAGATTCTTTTGTTAATATACCTAATAAGAGAGAAATACAAAATAATTTTTTATTTGATTTTAAAATACTATAGAAACATAACATTAAAAGAAAATACGCTAAAGGATCAACATGAAAAACCATGTAAAAATAGTATTGCATAAAATAATAATCATATATACTATCACCAAATGAAGGAATCGTTGGAGAGGTAAAGCACAAATAACAGAATAAAATAAGTCCCACCATTGAGATATATTTATTGAAATAAATTCTAAATATAAAATAAAGCACTATACCCGTTAAATAAATAAAAATAAAACTATATAATCCCCAGTTTAAAGTCATGTCTTCAAAAGGAAATAATCTTACTACAAGTGGTGTTAAAATCCTATAGCAAAAAGGAGCTATAACCTCTGGGTTCTCCCGGTTAAAGACAATTGTTATATCGTTGTACATAAGTCTATAAAAATCCCAATCAAATTTCCATTCTAAGTAAGTATCGTGATAAGGATCAAATTTCCATTCTAAGTAAGTATCGTGATAAGGAGTAATGACCCTTAAATATAATAAAAAATAGAAGAATATAGTAAAACAAATGATCTCAAATTTATATTTTAAGATCTTTTCAAATAATATATTCATTATACCAAAAATCTTCTCTTCTTATCAATTCTAAATGATATTTAAAATCTGCAAGTATTTTTTTCTAAATTAATTTATTCAATCTCCTTATGATTATTTTTTTCTTAGGATAACTATAAGCTAAATTTTTCAACAGATTTATATGAAAATTTTATTTTTATGATAATTATAATCATCGAGGAATTTATTTGATTGGTTTTTTGTTTTTATAAATTTTTAGTTAATTATAGCTGATATTAACAATCATAATCAAGAATTATTGGATTTGCGAAAAATAGATGATTTAATCATAATTACCTTTATAGTATTAAATTAAATTTAATATTCATATATTATTTTAAAATTTGTTTATATGACGGAAAATAATGAAATAGAATCAATAATAAATTTAGAAAAAGTTCCAAGAAGCAAGTTACCTATTGATCCAGGTACTTCCTCAGCAATAGATCTATTAAAAGCTATTTTTATTTTATTCACTGTTGTCCAACATTGGAATATGTCATTTATTCCATTTTCTAAAGATACTAGACATCCAATTTTCATGTTTTTAATAGAGATTGGATATCCTACGGTTGAAGTTATCATAGTTTTTATTGGAATGTTGTTGGTAATTGGTATAGAGACACGAAAAAGAGAAAACCATTCGTGGTTAAAATGGTATAAAAGTAGATTAATAAGGATCTTTCCTTTATTTATTTTAGGTGTAATAATAAATATCATCTTTATTTTTTACTTCCAACAAGATGATTTAAGACCTTATTCTTTAGATAATGATTTATTATATCTAAGTGGATTACAATCATATCCTTTTGCTACTCGAACTAATTTCTGGGGGATTTGCGCCCATTATTGGTTTATTACTTTTCTTTTATCGGTATATTTAATTTTTCCACTATTTTATTATTTGGTAAGAAGATATTTCTATATTACATTAATTTCAGTCATTATTCTTTATGTTCTTTATGTTATTTTTTATACAAATTTAAATGAATTATCTATAGATTTAAGTAAAGATCTTCTAAACCAAGATCTATATATTGAAGGTATGTATATGTTACCGCCAAAATATTTCTCATTCTTTTTTGGAGTTATGTTTGGATACTGGTTAAGTCAAGATAATATGGCAAATTTAAAAAAATTAAAGGAAAGTGTAACAATCAGGAATATTTCTTTTATATCTTTGACATTTTTTATTGGATTATACCTGATTTTAGCATCTTTTATGCATCCATGGGGAAATAGAAGCTATTTAACTACAGATAGCCGTGCTTTTATAATTCTAAATATACCAGATATTCACATTCCTTTTACAAATATTATTAGAACATTTATTTTTCCTATGATAGGATATTCTGTTCTTATATTCGCTTTTACCATGATAAAAAAAAAACCAAATAAAGTTTTGAAAGCAATTGAATTACCTGGTAGAGAGATATTTGCAATTTATATACTACATAACCTTTCAGTAAAAACAAATAGTCTTATATTTTATAACTATTTTGATGGTGTTTATCTTGGAACTTTTTGGTTCATCTCCCTCCCTATTATGCTAATAGGTATTACTTTAATAGCTTATCCATATAATAAATTGGGGAAGTGGATCCGTAAGCAGAAGAAGTTCGAACCAATATTAGCAATAATAATATTTAGCTTAATTTTATATGGAATTTTATTTATAGTTCGTGATCTTTTTCATTTACCCTCATTTACTATTGATGATAATATTCGTGCTCTTCTTTTATTTATTTTTAATGTAGCATTAATAGTTAATTTAACATTTATTCTTAGGTTTTTAAAGAAGGGTAGGAGATTGGAAGTTATAATATTATCAATTAATTTAAGTTTAATTATAATTGGAATGATTGCTGTAATAAGTTTTTAAAGAAAATTATTAAAATTACTGATAAACTAATCTAAAATCACTTAGATAAAACCTTTTTGTGGTTAATTAATAAAGGAAGAAGTGAGAAATTCTATAAATGATATTTCATATCAGAGAATATTTCTCCTTAAATCTAATACATATTCTTCAGATGGAGTATCTATTATCTCTAATAAATCGAATTTATCGATAATTTCCAATAATCCATACACTTGTAATTCATGTTTAAATTTCTCATTAGCATCACTTAAATTTCGAAAACAAAAGGGACATTCTGTGGTTAATATATCTGCGCCTATAGCATTGGCTTCATCACACCTTAGACTTGCAGTTTTTAGAGAGAAATCTGGATAAGCTGCTCTTACTCCGCCTCCAGCCCCACAACACATAGAATCCATTTTAATACGATACATCTCTTTAAATTGAATTCCTACATCTTCTTCTAACTTTTTTAGAATGATACGTGGTTTTTCAAACCATTCCTCAAGTTTTTCATTGAGTTTCCTCATATCAAACATTAAATTTTCACTCTGTTCAATAAGTTCTTGTTCAAATTCGATACCAAAGTGTCTACCCGTATGACATGGATCATGATAAGTAACTACCTTATCCTTCAGATTTTTATTTGCTTTAAATTTAATTTTATCATCAATTATCAATTGTGTGATTAATTCAAAAGCATGTAATGTCTGAAATGGATTTTTTTTTGATTTATTCCATTTTGGATAATCAATTGTAAAAGTTCTATAACATCCAGCACAGGAGAAAAATATTTTTTTTACTTTTTTAAAACTCTCAAGATTTTTTTTCATTAATTCTTGGGCTGTTTCTGTGGCTCCAATTCTGAAAAATGGACTTCCACAGCAAACTTCTTCACGGATCAGGGTGAAATTAATTCCAAGCTTTTCAAAAATTTTACAGGTTGCAATAGCGATTTCTTTTTGACGATAACTTGCTGTACATCCAACATAATAAGCGATTTTTGCATCTTTATTGTTAATATATTTTTCGAAACCAGCATCCTTTACCCATTGAAAACGTTCTTCAGCTTTTCCTCCATACGGATTATTCAGTTCTTCTACTAATTTTTTAATTACTTCATGTTTTTCTACTAAAGGTACACCTGCCTCAACACAAGCAGCTCTTAAGGCTTCAATGATATCTACAGTTGGAATTTTATTTTCACATTGAGTTGAACACATTCCACATGTAATACATGGCATAATAACATCTCTCACGGATTCAGAAATATTTAGATCTCCACTTAAAATAGAACGAGCAATCCAGATTATCCCAGCATTCCAGAAAGCTTCCCAACCATATTCAATACCTGCAGGGCAGGAATCAATCATACCTTCATAAAGAATTTTTCCCTGTTTCCCTTCATATTCACCAATGCCTTCCTTACTTGGTTGACCTGAATAGGCAAATCTACAAGCCTTACAATGAATACATTGATAGATTTTTGACTTTAATTCTTCTAATCGTTCTATTCCTGACTTTGACATTTCCCTTATATTCATTATGATTATTCTATTTAATTAATAAAAATAAATCAATTAAAAGAATTTTGATTTTAATTATAATGATTAATTCAATTTCAGTTATTTTTTAAAAAGTTACATCTGATTATATTTTCTTATTTAAGGTCATGGCACTCTTATAAATTGAAAAATTGGACTCCAAATCTTTTTAAAATTAAATATGACTTTTTTCAAACAAAAGATAATTGATATGATTCTAAATCAAATTAAATGAGAAATATGATAGATAACACTATCGCAAGATTTAATAACACAACTAAGGAATATAGTGATCTTATAGCGGTGAATAAATTGAATCTTGAAGTTTAAAAAGGAGAGATTTTAGGATTTGTAGGACCAAATGGTGCGGGTAAAACAGCTACGATGAAGATGCTCGGTGGATTAGTTAAACCAACCTCTGGATTTATTGAAATTAACACAGGTAATGGAGATTTTATTAATATAAATGATCACCCATTAGAATTATACAAAAAATTTGGTTTTTTAATTGATATACCCGCTTTTTATGGATAGGCAACACCAAAAATGAATCTTAGCTATTATTGTAGTTTATTAGGTGTTCCAAGACATAAAATAGAACAGCAAATTGATTGGGTATTAGATTTGGTTGAAATGATCCAATGGAAAAATAAAAAGATTAAAGAATTTTCAAATGGAATGACACAATGACTTGGATTGGCTCAAGCTCTTATTCATGATCCCGTTGTGGCTGTTTTAGATGAACCTCAAACCGGATTGGATTCTGAAGGGCGTGTACAAGTAAGAAACATTATGAAAAAAAATAAAGAATTAGGAAAAACAATTTTCTTATCTTCACATATGCTATATGAAATATCTGAAATCTGTGATAGAATTGCCATTATAAATCATGGAGAACTCATAGCTGTTGATAAAATAGTTAATCTTGAACAAAAAATGACAATAAAAGAAATAGCCGTTGAATTACTTGATCCTATCAAAAATAATAAAATTGAATACTATACTAAAGATTTATCTGAAAGAATCGTTCCTTATTGTGTTGAAGATACAAAAGCAATAGTTCAATATAATGAAAATTTATCTGGATTCTATATATACTATGATGGGAAGCCTAAATCGAGAAAAGAAATACATGATATTTTATCATTAGATTTAAAGCTACCTATAATTGGATTTAGTAAAGTCAGGTCTTCTCGTCTAGAAGATTTATATCTAGATCTGATTGAAACGGATTCTAAATTAAAAAAGAAAAGAGGTTATAATTAAAATGTCCGTTGATATAGAAATCAAAAGAGGAACTAATCCAAGATTAATATCTGAAGTTTATAAGTTTGAATTATCTCTAAAAAGAAAAGATATTTACATCTTCTCTTTTTAGGAATATTAATTATAAATTTATATGGGATTCTCATTGGTTTTTTTCTTCCACCAAATCCGAAAGAGTTTTTATCCTCCATAACCCAAAATTATGGGATGATAATATTAATTATTTCCCTATTTTTTGCAGGAGGAATTTTAACAGATGAGTTTGATAAACGAACAGTACTTACAAATTTTACTAAAACAGGGAGAACAAACTTTTTTATTGGTAAAACTCTTGCTGTTTTAACAATTATTTTAATATGGATTGGACCTTGCTTGATTGAATTAATGATCTATTCAATTATATATTATCAACAAATTCCAACTGAATTATTTATATGGTTTGGGCTTTCTTGCTTATCTGGAATCACTTATGCGGCTATATATATATTACATAGTACCATTTTCCGATCTGGTTCTCAAGCTATGACTATGGCTTTTATTACACTGATTATATTAGGAGCTGCTTTTGGAATACTCCTTGCTTTTGTCAATAGCCCCTATTATTTCCCTTTTTATTCTGAATTAGTCGGACAATCTATTTTTGGAGGTGAAGTTACCTCTGAAGAAATTGTTATTATATTAAAAGTCGATTGGGTAGTAGTAATGTTGCTATGTTATTTAATTCCTAGTATTATTCTTGCTTATCTAAGATTTAGAACACGAGACGTTTAAACTTTTATCTAAATTTATTTTTCTTTTTTACCATTTTTTTTCTTTTCCCATTCAAAATCTAAAATAACATATTTTTTTGTAATTAGATAAGCTATAATTAATATAATAGAACAAACTGGTCCCCATAGAGTTAATCCTATCGGAAATTCAATTGAATTAATAGTTATTTTTGGAAAGGTACCAAAAATACCCAATAATATCATTCCAAGAGCTTGAAACGCATTTAAAATCATTAGAGGGAATCCTGTAAAGATACCTGCTAATAATTGTCCTGATTTTTTTGCATTATCTTGGGAAATATCTGCATATATAATATATGGAAATAAATTCAAACCTGCTCTTATTAATCCCATTGAAGTGGTAAATATTATTCCTATAATTAATGGATAAATATAATCACATAATAAGCCCAATAATGTGACTGGTGATAAAATAGTTGCTATAATCAATAATTGTAAAAGAATTTTTTTTTTTCCTTTTAATTCAATTCTTTCTCTCCAAAAAGATAGGAAAAGTAAAGTGCCAATTCCCAGAAAAACTCCTATGATTAAATATTGTGTTTTTTCTAACCCTAATACTTCTTTATTAAAGAGTAACGTACCACTAGCAAAAATTGCCCATGCTATCGCTGCTATACCATTTGAGAGAATTACCCTCATTAAATCCTTATTCTCCTTCATAATCTTTATACTTTCTTTGATACCAGTATGTTTAATTTCGTGATATGGTTCCGTTGGAAAAACTAATACTATTAAATAAAATATTATCCAAATTGTAATACCTGTGATTATAACAATAGATAAATATTTGATTGGAATTAGATATGGATTAATTTTAAAAGAATCATATATCTCATCAAATATAAAAAAAGTGATAACTGCCATGAGACCTACCCCAATATAATTGAATATATTTTGTATTTGAGATACTTCTGGTCTTTGTTCATTAGGGAAGACTTCTACCATCCATGATTGATAAGGGATTGTTACTGCATAACTAAATTTAAATAAACCCTCAAAAGTGAATAACCAAAGAAATAAAATAATTTGATCATCAATATTTGGTAAGAACATATTAGGCAGAAATAGAAAAATAAAAGATAAACCTAATACTGGTGATAATATCAAAAGATAAGGTTTTCTTCTTCCTAATTTTGTATAGCGTCTATCACTTAACCATCCAAAAGTTAATTGACCTAAAGCTATACATATATAACCAAATGCTAAAGAAATTCCTGTTAGAATGTAATTCAATCCAAAAATACTTGGATAAAGGGTAAACATGGAAAATGTTTCTAATCCTAGGATTAATGATGTTCCGAATTTAGGAAATCCAAATAATATTTGCAATCCAGAATCTGTTTTTTCAGGCTTTTTATTTTTAGTTTTAATCATATTTTACATAATGAAATTGTCTAATAATATATTCAAATGAAATTATAGAATTTTTTATGGTAATCCTAGTCTTCCAGGATGCATTATCATATTAGGATCAACCAATCTTTTAAACATTCTTAAATATTTCCAATATAATCCTGATTGATAATATGCTTTTATAGAAAATTTTGGATCAGGTCTATAATTAAGCCAACCTTGTTTTAAACTATATTCGGTAGTCTCCCTATTAAAATCTTGAACACGTTCGATATCTTCTGATTTTGAACTATCAAAAACAAGTATTGGCATACATATTGCTTGTCGACAATGTTCAATAGAAGCAATCCAAATTACTGGAGGAAAACCATATTTTTCTAAGATAGATATATATTTTTCAGCGAATTGAGCACAATCTTTCCAGGGAGTATACCATGTGATAAATAAAAATCCAGACTCCCAAAGTGCATAAGGTATCGCAATTTTATTTGGTTTTTTCAATCTACTCGTTATTTGTTTTGGATGAAGTTCCCATGGTTGCATATTATTACCATCTTTAGCTCTATTCTTTGCAAATTCTTTACAATGATTATTAATTGTTTCTGTTATATATTCCAACTCCCTATCATTCCAAGCCCAACATTCCCAATTCATCCACCATTTAGGTATTCCCATCTCTTTAAAGAATTCATAATCGTGGGGGATTTTATCTTTAGGCCATCGAGCCATAATTAAGGGGTAATTTCCCCCTTGAACCATAACTGTATTATGGGCAATGCTAAACTCTCTTATACCCAATTCATAAGTTACATTCTGCATATCATAAGGATTAGACATTCCCCAAGCAACAATTGTCTTATATTTTGGGTGAGGATAAATTTTTACAGCTACTTTTGTTATAACCCCAAATGTTCCTTGGGAACCCATCAAAAGGCTCCACATATCTGGGCCAATTCCGTACTTGTAAAATGGTTTAGCTGTTGGAAGTACCCACGATCCAGTACGTAAGACATCTCCATTTGGAAAAACAACTTCAGCACACATAAAATTATCCCCTTGAGGTCCAACACTTGAAGTATAAAGTGAAAATCCTCGATCAATAGCATCTCCCATGACTGTTGCAGCAGGGGGGGCTCCGTCAGCTATAGGTGGGGCAAAATCAGAATTATTTTTAAGCATATATGCCCAAATTTGCCCGTTTGTAACACCTGGTTCAATTATTGCATATCGATTATCCTCATCTATCTCAATAATTCTATTCATCCTGCCCAAATCTAATAATACTCCAGCAGGTTTAATTGTAGGACAAGCAAATCCTCCTGAAAGGCCACCAGAAACGGGACTTACCGCTATTTTTTCTTCTGAACAATAAAGTAATATTTTCCTGATTTCTTCAACATATTTTGGTCGTATGACAATATCAGGAATTTGACCTTCTAAACCCATAACAGATTTAGATAAATAAGATGCTGTAATTGCTTCATCCATTGAAGCATAGTCCTTACCCACAATTGATTTTAAAGATTCTAAATCTTTTTCATTTGGAGCTTTATAACTCATTATTATATCTCCCTTTATTTTATCCTATTCTTTGTTGCCTTTAGCTCATTATTTTATTATTTTACTATAAATAAATTATATTTATTTTTAAGATTATTCATAGATTATTAAATTATTATCATTAGAATTATTAGACTAAATAATTTGAGTTACAAAAAAATTGAAAATAATCCTCTTTAATCTATTTCTTTTACTCTAAGTGTTATTCTCTGAAGCGCTAAAACATAACCAAGATATGCTGCCAATAAAGATGCGACTATAATGAATGGAAAAAACGTGAGAATAATCAGAGCTAAGACAGGTTTTACAGATATAAAGTAAAAGATAAGAATATAACCAAAATATAGAAGTACATTTATAGCAGCTAGCTTGAGGTCTAATATTATATATCCAGATATGAAATTAGCAACACCAAATACTAAAACAAGTTCAGCTAAAGAAATTAAAACTACTTGTGGTATTATGCTTAATAGAATATCTTCCATATAAAAAAAAGATCCATATTCAGATTGTCTGGATGAAATAAAATATTCTGTCGCCATTATGTTAATAATTGTAAGTAATAATCCAAGTGGTCCTAATATTAACCAAGTTTTTAATATTCTAATTCTTAATGATGAAGATGTCCGTTTTTTTAGATTGTCCTCTATATTTTTATCCATTTTACTTTTACTTTTTCTATCAAGATTATAATCAGGTGAAAAATCATCAATAAAATCTTGCAATATGTTATCAAGTATCTTACCCACTAATATATTGTTATCCTTAGAACTTACTATAGCTGCACCAAAGATCTTTTCATCTGGTTTTGGTTTAAGGATTAATTTATTATCTACACCAAGATCTATAAATTTTACAATACTTTCTAAAGCTTCTCGACTAAAATTTTCTACTGACGTAAAGAATCCAATTAATAAATTATCATCGTATTTTTGTTCAATAAAATTTTTTGAATATAGCAACATCCCATTTCTGCTTAAAATATAGATATTCTTAATCATATAACTTCCTCTTTTTAATTTAATTATGAAATTCTTAAAAATTCAACAAATTCATGTAGAGACGCTTTATAACGTTTAAAACTATATAAATCAGCTCCAAATATACGGATTACTTTTCTAATTAATTTATCTGGATCTTCTTTTGGAAATAATTTATATTTTTCATATTTTCTCTCTTCAAGGACTATAACCGATTCTAATTGAAATAATTCATTTAACTCTTCCTCTTTTGGATAATTTAATTCAATTGAAATTAATTCTCCTGATTGTGGTATTTTTTTAATTAATTCTTTCATTGTTCCAGAATCAGCTTTCTTCCCTGTAATAGTTAAAATTTTGTCACATTTAGAAACAACTATCTCGGGTCCATGAATTATAAGTGCAATATGGAACTTTTTTTTTATAATTTCTAAATAATTATTTAATCTTTCATATTCCAATCTATTTAAGATGCCTTGAGGAATCGGAAAAATTATTATCTTTGGTAATTGAACAAGAGCCCTTGCTATAGATAATAATAAAAGATCAAATTTCTTTAATTGAAATACTTTTAAATTTAGTTTACTTGATAATCCTGTTATTTCTAAAGTTTTATTGATAATTTCTCTTTTTTTATTAAATTTCTTAAGAATTGAGAAACTTTTAAAAATAGGATTTTTTAAAAGCCATGATTTTCTTAATAATATATTATCCTTATTTTGTAGGTTACCTAATATAACTGTGCTATAGGGTGTTAATTTAGGTTTTAATTTAATACCATATTTAATTGCTTTCTTAATTTTCATATTTTCTTTTTTGAAATCTATTGAATTAGATATATTAATAATACCTGTTAGATCTTTTCTATCTACCAGCTGAATAAATTTACCAAATATATCTATAACTCCTGAAAAATTTTTTATTTCCCCCATAATACTTTTAAATAATATGTTCATGCTAGTTTGATCATTATTTTCTTCAGATGTTCCCTCATATAATATTCCAATTGATTGTCCTCTGTGAATTTTAAAAGATATTTTATCTATATCTTTTTCTAACAAAAAATTATCTAATAATAAATATTGAGAATTTTTGTAATAATTCTTAATTTTAAGGGATTTAATAATAAGTTTAATTAAATATTTTAATATATCTACTAAATGAGGAGGTTCTAATTCATTCCAATTCTTAATAGGATCAATATTTAAAAATTCTACTAATTTTATTATTCTTGAAAGAAATTTTGAAAAGTAAAATGTTGGTTTTGATGGATAAAGCTCAAAATTAATTTTCAATTTAATATAAAAATCAGGGAAATAAATTCGAATTTTCCTAAAATAGGGGATATCTTTAAATGGATAATTCTCAAATTCTTCGTTCATTAATTCAATTTCTTTATTTAAAAAATCAATATGATATTGATATTCCTTATTAATTAATATATTAATTCGTTCAATTATTTTTATAGGACTTATTAGTCCATCATCATCAAAATCAGGATCAACAATAATTGTATTAAAATCAAGTTCTGTTTCTATAGGTGTGTTTATTTCTATTAAAGGTACTCCTTCATGCAAGACATCATAATTCGAAAATAGTAATACTTCGATGTAACTCTTTTTATAATTCAAATCTAATATTGTTGAAAATCCAAAAGTATTTTTCTTATAAATCATCCAATAACGCTCAGAAAATCGAATAGCATCTATTATTTTTTTTCTAATTAATTCTAATTCTTCTTTTCTATAGTTATTCAATCTTCACAAAACCGTTATTTTATAAATACCTTAAGAATAAATTATCCTTATAAATGCTTATGAATTTGATATATTTTTAGATTTATTAACTTTAATGTTAATTCATATGAATTACTGGAATAAATGGTTATTTCCCAATTTAATAATATCAAGTACCATAAAAAGATAATTTAATATTTTTTTTTTCCTAAAAAAAATATAAATATAGAGGAATTTACTATTATATCGGGTTAAAATTTTTATAAATATATATTTAAATTAAAGAAATATATAATAAAAATGCAAATTTATGAAGCAGGTATTATTATCGGGGGTATTCCTATAATAAGTGCTAATTATATTAATCCTAGTGAAAAGGATGAGGATTTAATTCATAAATGTGCATTACTTTCTTGTTTATTAAATTTTGCTGAAACCCTTATTTCGCCAATAGAGTCTTTTGAAAGTACTAAATATAATTTTATTTTTAAAAAGGAAAAAATTAATACTATTAATTCAGAGATAACAGATATCTTTGCCTATCTTATATTAGATAAGAATGAAAAATTCGATAAAAATGTAAAAAGAAAAATTAATCCTCTATTAGAAAACATTTTACATAAATTTAAAGTAAATTATCATGGTCATGATTTTTCATATTCCACACAATTTATCCAATTCAAAAATATTATTGATAATATTCTTGGAATATCTAAGAATAATATAGAGGATAAAATATCATTGCTTTTCTCTAAATAAATCTCTTTGGTACAAAAAGAAAATTATAAAATTATTAATCCTAATATATTAAAATAAATTAAAAGAATGAGTTATTGTGATAGTTTAGGATTACAAAATAAAAAATAATTTTTTCCCAAAAATAGAAATATAACTTTTATATCTAAGTTTATATAATAATTAAAATATTCATAAAAAAAATTCAAAATCTTTTCAAAATAACATATGATTAATGAAATATTCTCTCTTTATGATATAGTACTAACATATTGTATGCAGTTAGCTTTAGTTAGTTTCTTTTTATTATTTAGCTATAAAATATTAAAATCTAAAGATGAGCAATTAAATTTATATTTTTCCTGGTTTTTTATAGCAATTGCATTAGGGAGTATTGCAATGATTGTATATTTTACTTTATTAATAGTTGGTGTATTTGAAATTATACTAATCATTTTCTACATTATTTCTGCTTTTTTTAATTGTTATGCTTTTGGATTTTTATATATAGTAAATAAAATAATTATTAAATCATCGATAACTTTTCAAAAGTCTCAAATTAACAACTATCTAAAGATTTATGCAGTATCTTTAATATTAGGTATGACTTTTGCAGCTATTCTTGATAAAATAACCTTTAAGTCAGGATACATAGTCCTTAATATTTATTTCTTCCTATTTATAATAATTTGTGTCCTTCTTATTTCGATTATTCCTTTATTGAGAACTATAAAAGAAATATACAATGCTATGGAAAATGAAAAATTAAAAGAACATTTTCGAATTTTTTATTTGGGAGTTTTTGGATTATTAGCAATATTTTTATCAGAATTCCTTATTAATTATCTAAATATCGAATTGTTAAGAATAATTATGAATATTACAGCACTCTCATCAATAATATGTTTTTATCTAATTTATAAAGGATTAATTGAGCGATTTAAATAAGTATTTTCTTACATCAATCATTTTTAAATTAAATCCTGAATTTCTAGTGCTTTATACCTAAAATATTCTTCCATTTTAGCATCAGATTGCTTCAATTCTGATATTGAGTTTTTACCGAATTCCATTTCAATTCTATTTTTAGTTTCATTTAAATTCAAATCTGTTAATATTATAAAATCCTTCCCTACTTTATTTTCAAGAGCTTTTTCAATTCCTATTATTGATTCTAAACGTTGAACTCCATTTTCATATAAATCATTAAAAGATAATTCAATAGTTCTTCCTTTTCCAGGTAATTGAGCTAATAAATCCTTTGGATTGCCAAAATCTATCATTCCTCTTTTTCTACCAAATACTACGACTTTATTACAAAATCTTGATTCCTCTGGATAATGAGAAATAACCAGAAGAGTAGTATTAAATCTTTCATTTATCTTAGTAAGTGCAAGCCATAGATTTTCTCTAACTACAGGATCTAAGCCAGATGTAGGTTCATCCAATATACAAAAGATTGGTGTATGAATTAAAGCCATTGCAATACTAACTCTTCTTTTTTGACCTCCTGATAGTGTTTTTACAGGTTCATTTATTTTATCTTCAATCTCTAAGCTTCTTAATAATCTTTTTGCTCTACTAATTATTTGTTTTTCAGAAAGACCGTATTGACTTCCAAAATAGATTAAATTTTGTAGAGTAGTAAAATTGGAATAAATTTTACCTAAGTCTTGCGGGACATATCCAAAAACAGGTCTAAATTTCTTTCTGTTTTTCCGTGCATCCATCCCATAAACTTCACATTTACCTTTATATTTTCTCATACCTAACAAAGCTTTTATAAAAGTCGATTTTCCTGCTCCACTTTCTCCTAATACGCCTAATATTTTTCCATGATTTAATTCTAAAGATACACCATCAACAATTAGCTTTTTACCTACAAAGATATTTAAATTTTCACAATATATTGCTGGATATCTTTTTAAATATTCAACATTTAATTTGTCTCCTATACCTAATTTTAATTTTAGTATTCTAACTACAGATAGGTTTACATATGAAACCATATTAAGCATCACAATTAACAATAGTACTATAATTTCTGAAATCATTATCCAAAAAATCAGTCGAGTCCATGGTAACGGATCAAAAGCTTGATCAAATCTAATACGATCAATTATAAGTAATCCATAAGGAGTATTTCTAAGATCCCCTCCAAAAAAAGGATAATCTCCAACTCCCCCTGTAATATTACTGAAACAATTTCTAAACCACTTAGCTAGATTAGGTAAGTTTTGGGGTTGTGATCTATAATAATATAAGGAAATTGAGCCTAAATAATTACCAATAAAGGAAGTGGGTAAATCAAATAATAACGAAAGATATGGTATTAGAATGAAACTTCCATCTTCTGATTGTGCTTTTTTAAGGAATTCTAGCGCAGCTATTTTAGAAAGGGGTTCTAGATTAAAGAATCTAAGAATTTCTAATCCATAATATGTTGAAATTACATCTGAATGAAATCCAATGAATAATGAATATCCTCCATCTGCATTCTGACATGAAAAAATCCAATGTTGTAAAGAAGTAGTATTGATTATATCTAATGCATCTAGATCATTTAGACTACTTAATGCCCAATATGTACTTATAACTGTAGAGATATTTGTATTTATTAAATGTAAGATTGGCTCATATACGGAACCAAAGAAGGAAATAACAACATCTATATCTTCACCTACTTTATAACCTCCATCCTCATTTTGAATTGTTTTAAAATATAATTTCGTTGCTGTTGCATTAGGAAGATAAGATATATTATAAGGGAGAAATAAGTTATATAAAAAAATCGCACAATAAGTTGAAAAAATAGTTGAATTAGAATTTGGTTTAGAGCCAAAACCACCATCATTAGGATTGTAACAGGAATCCGCATATTTTAAGATTTCATTCATCTTAATATAATAAGTATAATTCTGAATATCGTAGTTATGTAAAGATAATACCCCAAAATAATTTGTTTGGAGAGATATTTGTCCAACTAAACCATTCATTGCTTGATTTTTATATAACCAATTATAATATTTGCTTTTAACACTATTAGCTACGCTAAGAGGTGCTGTAGCATTATATTCTAATAAAGAAATAGCTTTCATGGCAGCCCAACCAGATTTAAATCGTGGGATATCCAAAATTACATTAAGATAATATTCAAAACTTCCATCAGGTAATTGACAATCAAGTATAAAATCTAATGTAACTTCTTCAAATGAATCAGAGAGTGGTATATTTAGAAGATATTGTGAAGCAAGTGCATAATATGTTGATATTACATTGGTTATACCCGTCATAGAGTCTTTATATCCCCCTAAAAGATCTCTTCTTAAAAAAAAAAATGTTTCAAGTAAGACTAAATCCTCTAAAGTGAAATTATAATCCATTTCTAGATGAGCTTTTATTCCAAAATAGGTAGTTTCTGGAGTTACTATGGGACTATAACTTGTGAGGCCATAACCTCCTTGAGCTAAATACCTAGTAGAATTTATAAATACACTTATGTTACTATTCTGTAATATTGAATAATTATTAAACCGTTTAGCTAGTTTTATTGCATAATATGTTGAAATAATATCTGAAACATTTGCGATTGGATGAGCTTTAAAGCCCCAACCATTCTCACCCATAGAAATATTTATAAAATCAATAATTTTATCAACTCTTTCCAATTTATCTGGTGTATCTAAATAAGAACTATTTAATTTATCTATAGTTTTAACAACTTGATAAGTTGAAATCATATTTCCAATTCCTCCAATATCCGAAAAAGAACCATCTGAATTTTGCTTCTCAAATAAATAATCCAAGAAAAATTGACTATTTTCTACATCAAGATAAGAATTATCAATAGGATTAGTTAAATTAGAATTTTTAAAAGTAGAGTCAGAAAAATTAATTGAATCTATTGCTCTATAATTATAAGCGATAGAAGGTTCAACAAAAAGCCCACTGTCAGGATTTTGGTGAGTATAAGCAAAATAACCCATATTATCTTTATACTTTTTTACCTCACTTTCACTTAAATATTCTATAAATGGTATATTGATAATCCATTGGAGTATAAATTCACCTGTAAATATACCAATAATTAATATAATATATATTAATCGTCTTTTTTTCTTTCTTTCTATTATTTATCACCTTTCGGTAAAATTAATCATAAATTTTCATAAATTTTTCTTTCTTCTTCTTGAATTCGTATTTGAAAATATCTCCTAAAATTTGCTATATCTCTACTCATTGAAATTATTTTTACTTTATTGTTAAATAAAAAATTGATAAATTCCATAAAATTTTTTTCAAAATCATTCATAAATACTTCTAATACATCATTTCCCGTGCGAACTACAAACTCACAATAAGGAAATTCTTGTATTAAATTAATTATATCCTCATTTAAGTCCTCTATTATAAATCTTGCTAATTTTCCTTCACTTGGAAGAGAGGATATTAAATTGTGTGGTTCATCAAATTCTAATAATTTTCCTTCTCTTAAAATTGCTGTTTTATCACATATTAAAGCTGCTTCTAGATCATGTGTAATTAAAAACATAGTTGTTCCCAATTTTCTATTTAATATCTTTAGATAATTTAAAATATCATAACGTTTGTTTGCATCTACTCCTGTCGTTGGCTCATCGAGAAATAATACACTAGGTTTATGAATTAAACCAATAGCCATAGAAACTCTCTTTTTCTCACCACCACTAAGTTTTTCTAATGGATTTTTCCAGGTATCTTTTGGGATATCTAAAATTGAAAATAAATCTTTTGCAGCTTTTAATGCAATTTCTTTTTTTAGTCCATAATTAGATGCAAATATTTCAACATTTACCAAAGGAGATAAATCATAATATAGATTAAGTAATTCTAACTGAGGAACATATCCTATATTACTCAGTATTTTTGAATGATTCTTTTTTCTTTTAGGATTTAAATTAGTTACTGATACTATCCCTTTCCAATTTTTTTCCTTTATTTGGCAAGTTAGAACTCTAATTATAGTTGTCTTACCTGCCCCAGATATTCCAAATAATCCAATAATTTCTCCTTTGTAGACTTGAAAGGATACGTCATGAATAATTTTTTTTTTTTTAAAGTTAACTTTGAGATTTCTTACATTGACGATTATATTTTTAGAATTTAAATTTCCCAGAATTATACTTCATACCTCCTTTTATAAAATATTAAAAATGTAATAATATTCAAAGCTAAACTTACTAATAATAATATATAGAAATGATATCCGAAAATAGAGTTCCCTTTTGATAATACACTTCTAATTAGGGGATTTGCATGAGATAAAGGCAATAATTGAGCGAATAAACTTAGATATATGGGCATGCTTCCTAATGGGACAAATAATCCACTTAAAAGGATTATTATTATAAAAGAAGCAAAAAATAATTGATTTGCTTCTGTTTTTGTTTTACTAATGGAACTAATAAAAAGACCCATACTTATTCCAGTATAACCAATTATATACAATGCTCCAAAAAGATCGAAAGTAGATCCTCTTATATATAATCCACTAAATACTGTAGCAAGAATTATAGCCAAATTTTGAAAGAATAATACGACCGAATAAGTAAAATATTTTGAGATGAGTATCTCTGTTTTTTTAACAGGAGTTAGTAAGAGTCTAGAAATAGGATTTTCTTTAACGATAACAAGAATCGTCAATACATTTGCTATCCCAAATACCATGAGAGGTAATAATTGTATTATATTAGAGCTAAATTTTAAATTATATTCTTCTGGGACAGAAAATTCTTCAAATCCATTTAAAATAATTTGAGGAGTTAAATGATTATCTTCAACAAAAATCTTGATCGAATCATATACTGCATTAATACTATCTTGAACTTTAGAAATTCTCGAAGAATCTGGGATACATTCAATTATTCCGGGATATCCTAAGACTAACAATTCCGTAAATTCTACAGGAATAACAATAATACAACCAATTTTGCTTTTAAGTAACTCTTCTCTTGCAATTTCCATAGAATATGGAAATTTTGTTGAGTTATAGACGGCCTTAAGATCTAACAATTCTGACTTATTCGCAGCATTTATGTAAGGTATGGAATAACTATCCAATGTTGATTCTGTGTAATTATTTGGATTTATAAAAGTATTTGAATCATTTGAAACAATAACTACAGGTAATGGTGGTGATTCTCCTGCTTCTCCCGTCATAAAAGAAAATAACATAATAATGAGCGGAGGTATTAATATAGCAATTACTAAATTCCAAGGATCAGTTTTTAATAATCTAAATTCTTTTTTAATCATTTTTAAAATCCTAAATAAGCTACTCTTAACTCTAATTAATCCTCCTTGATCATTCTTTTTATCTTTTAATTCATTTTCACTATTCATTTTCAAACCTCTATTCTTTTAAATAAATAAATGATATAAGCCAAGAGTATATATACCAAAGATATAAATATTATACTGGAAAAAGTTATAAGATTTAATGGCAATCCTTTTAATGTTATATCAAATGTAAGCGGTATACCATGTCCTAAAGGAAGTGAATAGATAATGGCCTGCATATAGGCAGGAAGATTCCCAACACTTACAAATTGTCCTGAAAATAATAAAATAATAATAAAAAAGACCATATAGAGTTGATTTGCTTGTTGATCCGTTTTACTTATTGATGATATAAAAATACCTATAGTTACTCCACTAAATCCAATTGCAAGAAATACTAAAAATAAATCAAATAATGAACCTAAACTATAAAGACCAAATATAGCAGTTGCAATAAAAATTTCTCCTGCTTGAAGTATCATAATTAATGAATTTGCGACTAATTTACTTAGTATAATAGATCTTTTTGAAGCAGGAGTAATAAGCATTCTTGGTAAAGGTCCTTCTGACACAATTGATAAACATGAAAGATTCATTGTTGTTCCTATAATTATTAAAGGAATTGTTAATGCAAAAGCATAATTTAATACTTGTGATTCCCAAAAAGGTACTTCAAATTCTAAATATGGCAACAACATAGTAAAATTAACCATCTTTCCTGTTCTTAATTTGAATTGGACTATAGGCTCTAACATTGAAACATTAATTGCTTTCACTGCTTGTAGATCCGATCCATCTATATAGTAAATTAAATGCGTGTCTAAGTTATCCCTGACGGTCTCGGAGAAATTTTCTGGTAATACTATAAAAATATCAATAATCTCCTTTTTCAGTAAATTTTTACAATTAATATAGGCTTCAGAATATTCTTCTTCATTTGATACATTATAATAACTTTCAAGGCCAAAGGAGGTAAGATTATCATTAAAAATCGATATAAATACTTCATCATATTCAGAACTCATCGGGGGAAACGGATATGAAGAATCCATATCATCTCTTGTTATAATTGATGCATGAAAGAATTCTGAAGGACCCCCTCCTGAAGTTAATCCAAATATTATTATTAATACAAGCGGAATTGCAAATAATAGAATTAAAGTCCTTTTATCACTTCTTAATCGACCAAATTCTTTTCTGACTAAACCACTTATATTCATAATAAATACTTATATAGTTAATGAATTATGGGGATATATTCTTAATCGTTTTATTTGAATAAAAGATCATATTATATATTTAACTTTTCTACTATTTCTTTATTACGTAGAAATTTTTATTGAAGATATCAAAGTTGATTAACTAAATGTTTATATTATTTCTTAAATATTTTTAATAACATAAAGTAATAGACGGAAAGATAATGCAAAATAATAAAAATATATTTGAATTGAAGACATTAAGAGTAATTATCTTTAAAGATGGGTACTGTTTATTTGTTAAAAAAGCTATAGGCACTTTAGACCTAAATAGTAAAGGAATTATTGATAAAATCCCTGAATCTATGGTTATTGGGTCCTTTTGGATAATTCCAAGTAATGGTACACTCCTTAATATTATTGCAAAGCAACAAATTTTTACAAGAAAATCTCTTCAAGAAAAAGAAAAGTATTTTGAACTTCAATTTGAATCTAAAGCAGCAGGAACGACAATTGAGGCAAATATAATCTATTTTGGACCTGGAATCCGTTGGATTCCTACATATCATATTAAAATAAATGAGAATAATGAATGTAATCTTAGGATGCAAGCAGAACTTATCAATGAAGCAGAAGATCTTGAAAATGTTGCTATTGATTTAGTTGTTGGGGTACCCAATTTTAGATTCAAAGATTCGGTTTCTCCTCTTAGTTTTGAATCAATTCTTAAGAATTCTCTTAGAGAAACAGCCCCTCAATTAGTAGGACAACAAATGTTCTCTAATGTAATGATGGATCAAAGAATGGGTGGTATGGAAGAAAGAACCCCTAGTACAGAAGATTTTACCTCAACTACTCCTACAATTCCCTCAGAATTAGGTGGTGAAAAATCAGAAGATTTTTTTCTCTACAAAGTTTCAAAAATATCGGTTAATGTAGGAGAAAGAGCAATAATTCCTCTAATTTCTACAAAACAAGAATTTAAACACATCTATACTTGGGATTTACATTTAAGTCATTCAAGTATTAATGTTCAATCTAAATCCTCAAAGTCATATATATCCCCTGTTAAATTAACCAAGAATGAGATTTGGCATCAAATTGAAATATCAAATAATACTAATGTACCTTGGACAACTGGACCTGCGATAATAATAAAAGATTTATTACCATTATGTCAGGAATTATTAACTTATACTTCTATTGGGGAGAATCTCCTTATCCCTCTGTCAATTGCAGTTGATATCAGAGGTACATATTCTGAAGAAGAAATAGAACGAGAAATAAATGCAATCCATTTTGATGATTATGACTACAATAAAGTATCTAAAAAGGGGACTCTAAAAATAATAAATTATAAGAAAGAATCTGTAAATCTTTTAATCAAATGTGATCTAGGAGGTAATGCTATAACTGCATCGCATGATGGGAAAATAACTATATCTGATTTTAGAAGTAATGATTGGGCATCTTTCAAGGGATCAGAGGCACTAACGGGACATAGTCTAGTAAAATGGAATATTCGAATAGCACCAGGGGAAAATAAAGAATTAACATGTGATTATCATTATTACATAAGATAGAATAATCACTTGAAAAAATTATTTATTTATTAAGAAAAATGGTATCAATAAGTTCTTCAAATTTAATCAGGCAATGCACATTAGAATTTTGTAAAAGAATTAAGAGTTGGAAGATCGATAAAAATAATTTATTACTTAATAAAATGAATCTATTTCTCAAAAATGAATATAATATTATTCCTGAAAATGAGAGAATAGGCAAGGGGAGTTCTTATATCTCTACATATGTTTCAAAAGAGATAATGAATTATTTAAAAAAAATAATCAATATAGATAAGGAGTACTATATAGAATTATCAGAAAAAGCATTTAAATAGGGAGAAACCTATAATAATAGATCTATACAACAATTTGCTTTACTTATTTTATCAGAATATATCTATAATTTTCCTGATAATTTTGAGGATATTGTACCCTTTATAAAAATATATGCTGATCATAATGATTGGACTGTTAGAGAGAGTATCTGCTTTTGTGTCTTATCTGGATTAAAAAAAAAACCTGATGATGTTTTATTGGTTCTAACAAATTGGATTAATGATAAAAATCAGAATTTGAGACGGTTTGTTGCTGAATCCTTAAGACCAAAAGCAGAAATCAAATGGTTAAGAGATTCAAATCAAAATGATAAGATCTTAGATATTTTAACTAAATTAAATAGTGATCCATCAATATCTGTGAGAAAATCTGTGGGAAATAATATTAAGGACTTATCAAAATATATGTCACAGAAAATAATCGATCTAATGCAAACTTGGATTAAAGAAGCAAATATTAGAGTTCATGATGAACTAGCAACTGAAATAGGACTAAACAGAGTGGAAAAAAGATTGATTTAGACAATCAAACATGGAATGAGATGGATTAAAAAAAAAATTCCCAATTCCATTCCCAATTAGAAAAAATATTGGGAAAAAACTATATTTTATATTATAATGAGAAAAAAAATAGATTAGCTAATCCCAAAAATAAGTAATATAACTTCTAATATTATTATATTCAGAGGATAAACATATTATTAGTTCAAGATGAAAATTCAGTTTTTTAAAAATATTTTCTTTTTATTTTTAAATTTAAGCATTTGAATATAAATAAGTTAAAAATATGGAGTTGATAATTATTATAACAAAAATTTATAATTAATTCTCTTAAAAAATGACAATAGAAAAATACAAGAAAATCTTAACTCCTTATTTGATAATAATTGGTTTAATGATGGTTTTTATTTTTATAACATTGTATGTTGTAGGTAGGGGAGATAAAGGTTATGCAAAAGTTATTCCTGTTCCTACACAAGGAACTCAATCTTTATGGATTTTAATTTTTACAATTATTGGGAGTATAGTTGGAGCTATAGTTGGTGGCTATATTCTTGGACCATTCTTTTTATTTGTTCATAAAAAAACAATTGGCCGAAAGATGATATACGGATTTCAAAATAGAGCTCAAAGTAATAAAATTAAAGGAGTTTTTTTTAAAGCATTATTTCCTGCATTATTGACAGTTAATTTATGTTTAGTTTTTAGTGCTAATTCAACTATTCAAGAAATAACCCTTCGTGAACCCGAAACATCTATGGCACAAATGCTTGCATTTTCGGTAATACTCCCTTTAATAACGGGAGTTTCTATGGCTATATTTTCTCCCACTTGGTTCTTGTTGGATGCTGGAATTGTTTATACTAATAAGAAAAAAGTAAGAGATCGTTCTGATCCAATTGAAATTAGAAGTGTTGGTGGGTGGTATATATATCTTATGAAGGGCTATGCTGGAGTTGCAGTTATTATCTCTTTTTATACTTTCTATACACACTTGTTATCAATTGAATCAGATGGAGGTGCAGCTAATCTGTTAATTTATATAATTTGGCCATTTATGCCTATATTTATTGCTTTTATGATGGTCTTAGGAATAATTGCTTTAGATATGACGTTTAACAAAAGGAGAAAATTCATTCAAAATTGGGCAAAAAGGTTTGGAATATCTGAGGCGTTAAACGGGGAATTAGATCTCTCTAGAAATAATTAATTTCTATTTCTTAATTTTATTTTTTTTTATTCTTTTATTTTATATGTTCTTTTGGTGGTAGTTTAACAATTTCAAACCAAAAATTACCAATGCTTTTTATAATATCAATAAATTGATCCATATCAACTGGTTTTTTAATAAAACAATTTGCATGACATTCATAAGATTTCTTTATATCTTCTTCTGCTGCTGACACGGAGAGAATTAAAACAGGTATTTTTTTTAAAGATTTATCCTGTTTAATTGTGGTTAAAACTTCATATCCATCTTTTTTAGGTAAATTTAAATCTAATATAATGAGGTCTGGTTGTTGTTCATCCATATATTTACCTTCATTTCTTAAAAATGAAATAGCTTCTAAACCATCTCCCACCACATGAAGTTTATTTGGGATTTTAGTTTCTTTAAATGCTTCTTTTATTAAACGAATATCTCCTGAATTATCTTCAACTAATAAAATCTCAATTTTATTCATTTTATTGATTTTTTTCTTAAATTATAGTTATATCTATTTCTCTTTATCTTTATTAAATGTATTTGATAAAAATAAAAAGCGGAAGATTGATTGTACACCTAATATAAATTGATCCATACTCTCTGGTTTTTTAAGAAAACAAATTACATCACTCGAGTAATTCTTAATACTTTCATCTTTTACTTCTGTAGCAGTAAGAATTACAACTGGAATATTACTTAATGATTCTTCTTTTCTAATATCATCAAGGACTTCATATCCATTTTTTTTTGGCATTCGAATATCTAAGAGGATAAGGTTAGGACGTGGGCTATCTATATACTTCCCCTCTTTCTTTAAAAATGACATCGCCTCAACTCCATCTCCAACCACATGAAGTTTATTTTCAATTTCACTTTCTTTAAATGATTCTTTAAATAACCTAACATCACCAGGATTATCTTCAACTAATAAAATATTAATAACAGTCATTTTATCTCATTTTTTTTTTATAATAGAATTATATTTATTTTATCCATTCTATTATTTTTTTCCACACTTTTTAAATTTAGTATAAAATAAAATTATCTAATTTTAATTTTTGGAATTGAAAAATAAAATACTGAACCTCTTCCTTCTTCTGATTCAACCCAAATCTCTCCCGCATGACGTTTAATTATTTTCTTGCATATCGATAGTCCTATTCCTGATCCTGGATAATCTTTTCTACTATGCAATCTTTTAAAGATTTTAAATATGGTATCATAATATTTAGGATCTATTCCAATTCCATTATCACGAATAGAAAAAACCCAATCTTTTTTTTTTGTTTTTATAGATATACTAACCATAGGTTGTTCTTTATCATTAAATTTTATTGCATTTGAAATTAAATTTTGAAATAATTGAGAGATCTGTAAGCTATCACCCATTATTACAGGTAAAGGATCATAGGTAAATATAGTATCTGAATCATCAATAGAAAATTTTAAATTCTTTAGAACATCTTTCAGGATCTTATTTAAATCAACTTCCTCAAAGGGTTGCCCATGTGTTCTTACTTTTGAATAGGTTAATAAATCATTTATCAATTCTTGCATTCGTTTAGCACCATCTACTGCGAAATTAATAAAATCATTTGCGTCTGAATCTAATTTATCTTTATAACGTTTGCCCAATAATTGTGTAAAGCTAGCCACCATACGGAGAGGTTCCTGAAGATCATGTGAAGCAATATAAGCAAATTGCTCTAAATCCGCATTAGAACGTTTTAATTCTTCTAATGTCTTTTTTAATTTTTCTTCAGCTTCTTTTCTTTTTGTTTCATCTCTAGAAATTAATAATCCTTTCTCCTTACCATTAATATCTATAAATATTCTCCCTCTAATTTCTAACCATACCCAATTTCCATTTTTATGTTTAAATCTTATTTCTGCTTCTCCCTCACCTTGCTTAATTCCTCTTTTTAAAGATTTCATAGCAGTTAAAAAATCATCTGGATGGACAAAATTAATAGCTAATTTTCCAATTAAATCTTTTTTTGAATAACCTAGTATTTTTTTATGGACTTCTTCATTGATATATTCAATTTTAAAATCTTTATCAATAATATCAATTAAATCATTTGCATTTTCTGTTATAAGACGATATTTCTCTTCAGAAGTTTTTAACTCTTCTTCTACTTTTTTTTCTTTTGAGATTTCTCTCGAAATTATCAAATATTTTATCTCATCATTTAGATCTAAAATTTTTTTTCCTCTTATATTAAACCAAATCCAATTCCCATTTTTATGTTTTAATCTTCCTTCACGTTCTGTTTCACCATTTTTTAGAAGGTTTTCTAAGAAAAGTCTGACGTCCTTGGACTCATTTGGATGAATGAGTTCTCCTAAGTTATTTCCAATTAAATCTTCGCTAGAATATCCTATTGTTTTAAAATGAGCTTGGTCATTTATATAATCAATTTTAAATTTATCATTGAGAATTTGAATCAAATCATTTGTATTCTGAAGTATGAAATTATACTTTTCATTTGATTCTTTTAAAATAAAATCCAAAAAACTTTTATTCTTTAAGTAATCTGACATATCTCAATGATTTTTTTATTTTTTTCTCTATTACAAATAACCTTTAGAGTAGATATATTGCTTGATTAATTTATAAAGAAGTATTCTTTTATAAATCTATTTTATGATGATTATTTGTCTTTTATTTATATTTCTTTATAGGGGAGTAAACAAATTTTCTTTAAAATCATTTTTTTTTTAAACAGTCCTATTTGATTCAATATATTCCCCTTTTTTAAATTTATAGATTAATTTATTCTTTTCATAAATTATTGCTAATCCAAGATTTAGAGAAATCAAATTGAATATTAATATTATTCTTTTGTTTATATTTTTCTAAAAAGATAAGTTTTACATTTTCATTCAATATTTCTTCTTTAAATGGTCTATATCCATTCTTTTTATAAAAATACAAATTTTTTTCGCTCTTATATCCAGAATAAAGCTCATATCTTTTTGATTTATCAAATATTTTCTCTAACTTTCTTAATAACTTTTTTCCAAGACCCTGATTCTGATAATTAGGTTGAACGATTATTCTTTCTATATAACAAGTGTCATTCTTATTAAATCCTCTAATAGAGCCAATAATCTTTCTATTGATTATTAGTTTGACAAATTTTTTATATGAAAAGTCATGTTTTATTTCTTCTAATGTTTGATGGAGTGGGGAAATTGTATAATCATTATATATTTCAGCTTCACTTATATAAGCTTCTTTCTGTAAATCCAATATTTCCTCTGCATCATTTACATCTGCTTCATTAATATTAATCATAATTATATATATTAAATATCTGTTTTATAATTTAATGATAATTCATCTCCAGATAGACCTTTAATACCCCAATTATATTTGGGACTTTCCAAGATTACAATTTCAATATCTTTTGATGAAATAAATAACTTCTCCCCAATTGCTTTATAAAGTGATTTGATTAAATCCTTCTTTATTTTTATAGATCTTCCTTCAAACATAATAATTTCTATTATTTATAGTTATTTGAACGATTAGATGGGTAGTAAAATTCTTCTTTTTTTAATAAAAAAAAACGATGAAATCTCTTTTCCTTTGGTAATCCTAAAATTTCAATAATGCAGGAATGAATTGTGTTTGATAATTTATCAATAATTTTAGTTAATTCAACTTTTAGACCATAAATTTTTACTTGTACCATTTTAATTCAATATTATAATAATAAAGTTATATTCATAAATGTTTAAAATCTTTTAATATTCTCTTTTGGAATTGAAATTGTCCTCATTTTATTATAAAATAGTTTTATTCAGTCAAACTATTTGATAAAAAATCTGAAAAGTATCAAAAAAAATTAACTATAAGTTCAATTTTTGTTTTCCAAGAAAATTTCATTTACTAAATTATTAATTGTTATACTTATACCTTCTGGAAGTTTAAGATATTTTTCAAAATCTATAGTAATATTTTCAAGATCATTCGTTGCTTTACTCAAAGATTGAATAAAGTTATTTAATTTAGAGATAGCGGAATAAGAATATCCTTTATAGACATATCCAAATAAAAATTCCTTCTTTAATTGAAGAATTGTTAGATATTCTCCATGTTTAATTCGAGAGATCGTACCTGAGGATGAAAAGGTTTCTTTCCCAAATATATTAATTGCTGATATATATCCTGCTATAAGGCTCGCATTATCAATATTAATATTTTGAAATGCTTTATTATATAAATATTCAGCATTTATATTATTAATAATAATGAAATAGACAGGAATATCATAATTCTTTGATTCTTTATTATTATCGGATAAGTCTTTTTTTATAAAAAGAAAATCATCTTTTTTATTATGCAATATATCCTTTAAAGATTCAGATTGTTTAATTTTTATTTCCCATTCATCAAGATTTTTTAAAAGCGAATCGTGCTCATTTGATATCTTGGATGCTAATCTTATTAAATCATGCTCATTTGCAATATTCTGTGCTTTTGTTAATAATAAACGTGCTTTTTGAGTCTCTAAATTTAATAAGGATATTTTTGCTTTAAAGAAATAAGTTTCAGCTAATAAATCATATAAATATTCTGATCTACTAATTTCAAGTAATCTTTCTGAAAGGGCCTCTATTTCTCGTAGAATATCTTTATCTCCCGATAATTCTAATTCATATAATAAAATTTCGCATAAATTTTTCATAGCCTCTACTGTTATTTCATGATCTATAATTTCTTCTTTTATTATATTTTCAAGAATATTTACTGCTTCCATCTTATCCATTAAACGATTTTTTGATTTTAAAATTATAGCTTTATCTAAATGATAAAGATGATCAAATTGCTTAATATCCGGATTATCCATACTTATTTTATGTATTTTTTCTAAGTAATTTTTAACATTCTTAAGATCATTATTATTCACGGAGAGTAAAATTAAATTATGTAATGTAGATGTAATAGAGACGTTAAAGTTTAAAAATTGAAACAATGGTATTTCATTCTTTTCTAATATATTTAAAGCTTCTAGTAAATGTTCTTTTGCAGCTTGGAAATTATTTATTTCACCATAAACCTTACCAATTGCGTTTAAATACACAGGTATTACCAGTTCTCTTACTTCAAGATCTAATAATTCTAAAGTTTTTTCATAATAACTTAAACTTCGTTTAAATTCTCCTTTCTGGCAATAAACTAATCCAATAGAATAATATGATACTGGTAGCATCTGTTTATATCCTTCAATTTCTCTTATATTCAGGCTTTTCTCAAAATAAAGTAAAGCTGTGTTTAATTTTCCTTTTAAAAGATAACAATGTCCGATAAGATCATAACATCTTGTATTTGGATAATTATAATTTTTTGGTTCACAAATAGAGAGACATCTTTTAGCATAAGAAATTGCTTTAGTTAGATCTCTTTGATGATACTTTAACCAACCAAAATAAATTAAATTCCATGTTATTCCCTCCTCAATATTTAATTCTTCTGCTATTGTTAGACTTTCATTAAAATATCTTTCTGCACTTTTAAAATTACCATTAACATTAATGATGGAGGCCAAATTTAATAAAGACCACATCATTCCAACTTTATCATTTATTTCTTTTCTTAATTTATAACTTTTTTTTAAAAATTTTATTGCATCAAAAATATAATGAGTATCTCGATATATTCTTCCTTTTAAATAAATTAGATAAGCTTGTTTTTGTTTTTTAACAACTGGGAAAATATTTTTACAATTTTTAAGGATTAATTCGCCCTCCTCTATTAATTTAAGCGATTCTTTAAATAGCCCTAAGGTACTAGTATTTTCGGTCTTTGCAATTATACCATTAATCTCCCCTAAAATATTATTTTCTTCATAGGCTTCCTTTATAAGTTTATCAGCAATTCTTATTCCTTTCTCAAAATCTCCTTTATCAAGAGAAATAAAAGATAATACATATTTTTTTAATAAATCTTCATCAGTTGATAAAATTCTCTCTTTCTCAATTAACTTGAGGTTATTTAGTGCATCTTCATATTTTCCAATTGAAATATACTTTTCTATCTGATTATCATCCATCTTATAGCTATATGTTTATTAGTTTTGTAAAAATTAAATTATCATTAGTAAAATATATTTTTTTATAACAAATAATTTTGAATCTTTTTTTTTCAGTTTTATATTCCCTACAAAGATATAGTCTTAAAAAATATATACAAAATTACTGCTTCAATATATAATCAAAGAAGTTCTATTTATTATCTTGTATAAAAATCTCATTAACTAAATTATCTATTGATATTTTAGTTTCTTCTGATAATTCAAGATGGCTCTGTAAAGAATAATACAATTTTTTGAATATATCATTAAATTCTGTTAATTTTTTAATGAAAAGATCTAATTTAGTTATTGCAGAATAAGATTGACCTTTAAATACATAACCAAATAAAAAATTTTCCTTAGACTGTAGAATTATAAAAAAATCTCCATGTTTAATTCGGTTAATTGAATCTAAGGAAGAGAAAGCTTCTTTACCAAATAGATTTATAGTTGAAATAAATCCTGCTATAAAATCTCCCTCTATATTTAATTTCTCTTGGAGATTCTTCTCATATAAACAGTATCCATCGATATTACTGAGAGTTATAAAATAATAAGGCAATTCTGGAAGTTCTATTGACTTTTTGATTTTAGTTCGAACCATACTAGAAAATAAAAATTCATATCTTGAATAATTCACTCGCTTTTGTAATGGGATTTGCTTTTTAATCATTTCCTCCCATTTATCTTTATTAACTAGTAATGAATCATATTCACTGGAAATTCTTTTTAATAATAATTTTAAATCAAAATTCAATGCTATTCTTTGACCTTTTGATAGAAAATCATGTACCTTATTAAGATCTAACTCTAATAATGATATTTTAGCTTTAAATAAATATATTTCGACCATTAAATTATATAGATACTGCGCTTCTGCTATTTTAAGTAATTTATTAGAAATATCCTTTATCTCTATAAGTATATCCTCATTTCCTGTCAATTCTAATTCATATATCAAAAGTTCGCATAAATTTGTCATAGATTCAATTGTAATTTCATGATCAATTATTTTTTCTTCAGAAAGTTTTTTAAAAATATTGGCTGCTTTCATTCGAATTTTAACACGATTACTTATTTTTAATATTATAGCTTTATCTAATTTATATATTTGGCTAATATATTTAAGATTTGGGTGCTCCTGACTTATTTGATGTAAATCCTCTAAGTAATTATTTATATTCTCGAGTTCATTATTCCGTATTGAAAGAACAATTAAAAAATGATAAGTTTTAGCAATTGACATAGTGAAATTTTGGAAGTGAATGGTTAACATTTTGTTTTTTTTAAATAAGTCTAAAGCAGATGATAAATATTTTTTAGCTTTAGGAAAATCACCGAGTTCACCATAGATTTTACCCATTGTACTTAAATAAACTGGTGTAAAGAATTCTTTCTCATCAATTAAGGGAATATCTATAATTTTGTGATAATATTTTAAACTCTCTCTAAGTTCACCTTTCTGACTATATACTTCTCCAATACTATAATACGATTGTGGTAATGAATATCTATATCCTTCTTCTAATCTTAAATTTAAACTTATTTCAAAATTATGTAAAGCGTCATTTAAATTTCCTTTAATGAGGTGATAATGTCCAATAAGATCATAACAATAAGCTAATGAATACTTAAAATTTTGTGATTTACAAATCAAAAGACATTTTTGGGCATAAACCATTAGAAGATCTAGTTCTCTTCTGTGATATTTAATCCACCCTAAATGAATCAAACTCCAAATAATTGCAGCCTCAATATTGAATTCTTCAGCAAGATTTAAACTTTTGGTAATATATTTTTCTGCATTTTGAAATTCTCCAATAGCTACGGTTAATATACCTAGATTTAATAAAGTCCAGATTATACCTATCCTATCATTTATATCTTTTCTTATTTTAAGACTTTCCTTAAAATAATTTATTCCTTCATTGATTTTATGGGTATCTTGACAAATTCTTCCTTTAAGATAGATTATATATGCTTTTTTCCGTTTAAATTCTTTTATTGATATATTTTGAGCTTTAATTAATATCGATTCTGCTTTTTTTAATAATTGAAGCGCATCATTATATAAAACTAAACAAAGCATATTTTCAACCTTACCGATAAGGCCATCAATCTCCCTCAATATATTATTTTTTTCTTGTGAAAGCTTAATCATCTCATCAGCAATTGATCTACCTTTCTTAAAATCTCCTTTATCAATACAAATATAAATCTTAGTTAATTTTTTCATTAGCAACTCATTATCAGATAAAACTCTTCTTCTTTCAATTGAGTTAAGACTATTAAGTGCTTCATGAAATTTACCATGTAAAATACAATTTTCTATTAGATCGTTCTTAATATGATTCATCTATGTAGTTTTCTCTTGATATTTAGATGATTTAAACCAAAAATATAGAAAGTTAATTGTGACTGACTCTTGTTAGAAATAAAGATGAAATCTATTTGTTGTTTATTTTAAAATAATTTCTATCCTTAATAGGTCTAGTGAAGTAATATATAAAAATTTTATAAAAAATGTATGAAGATTGAGATATAAATTAGGGAATTTTTTTATTATTTTTTTTTGTTTATATACCTGTGCATATATGAATTATAAATGAATGAGTCAAAAAACAAGAATGGGAACTCCTTATTTTGTGAAAATTGTGGTATTAGATTACAGATAAAAGATATAGAAAATAATCCAATAGCCGATGAATTCGCATTTTGTCAATATTGTGGAACGAAATTTGAGATAAAAAATATTTTTGTTCAAGATAATATTCATTCTGAGGAAAAATATGAGGATAAAAGAATTAACAATAAAGAACAAGAAATAAGAAAAACATATAAATATCCAATCGAGAGGGTTTATTATGACCCTGATTTTCCAAAATTATTTAAACAAAATCTCGTCATTATAATCTCTCGCCTCATATATGATATAATCGGAGATGTGGAAAGACATTTAAAGCAAAAAATAAAAAAAAGTAAATTAAAAAGTGAAGTATTAAAAAATTTAGAAGATTTTATTTTGCCAATTACAGAAAAGAAGATTCAAAGAATTTATCTTGAAAATCTTTACAAAAAGTTGAGAACAGAAGAATTTAATACATATCATGCTAA
The DNA here is from genome assembly GCA_964525635.1 of uncultured archaeon. Classification (GTDB taxonomy): domain Archaea; phylum Asgardarchaeota; class Lokiarchaeia; order Sigyniarchaeales; family SOKP01; genus JAFGOA01. The sequence continues at coordinate 48,810 of CAZGJX010000003.1, read as the reverse complement.
GTTTCAAGAAAAAATAAAAAAAGATCCTTTTTATAAATCTGATGTTGAAGTATATTTAAAATGGATCATCTCTCATATTTTTATCATCATAAAAGAAAAATGGAATTCAAATAATCTCTCTCATTTCTATGAAGTAATTAGAGATGAATTAAAGAAATTTATAATTTATAAAAAGAAAAAAGAGGAAAAAATAAGAGATATGATTAAATTAGCCCATGATTTGGGATTAGAAAAAACTGGAGTTCCAAAAAAATGTTTATCCAAAGAATATTTTAATAATAAAACAAAACTTCTATGGAAATGTGGTCAGTGTGGTTATGAATTTTATAATTTTATGAATGAAGAAGATTATAAGAAGAGCGAAACGATTTATGATGGAATTTATACTAAATCGACATTCCCTATAAAAAAATATTTCATACTTGATAAGGAAAAGACCAAGTCTTTAATAGATAAATTGAGGTTAGAGTTAAGTATGACAAACAAATCTATTAGTGATTATATTCATACCAGAATTGGAGATATTATCTATCAAAGTAAATCTATCCCTGAGGATTCTTTTAATTTATTGCAACAATTAGCAAACGAAGTTAACATTAAATTAAAAGTAAGAGGGGTTAAAGAAATTAAGAAATATTCTATATTAGATATGCAAGAACTAGCCCGTGTGGTAGGTATAGAAAAAACAGGGATTGAAGGTGAGTGTTTATCAAAAAATTATATAAATATGAAAACTGAATTAAAATGGCGATGTGGAGCTTGCAGATATGTATTCTCAAAAAACCCTGATAAAGTGAAAATTAGAAAGGAGTGGTGTCCTAGATGTAGTAATAATCCACATTTTTTACATAAACAAATAACAATTGAGGATATGCATGAATTAGCTTATGATGTTGGAATGGAGAAAACGGGTGTTTCTGGACGGTGTTTATCCAATAAGTATATTAATTCTTCCACAGAATTAGAATGGTATTGTGGAAAATGTGAAAATAAATTTTTTATGACACCAAATGATATAAAATCGAAAAGGTCATGGTGTCCTAGATGTGCTGGTAAAGAACAGACTATTGAAGATATGAGAATTTTGGCATATGAAGTTGGGCTAGAAAAAACTAAAGTCCCTGGATTTTGTTTGTCTGATGAATATAAAGGAGCGACATCCAAACTTAGATGGAAATGTGGTGCTTGCAAACATGAGTTTACTATGACACCTAACAAAGTGAAATCGAGAAGAAGTTGGTGTTCTAAGTGTGCTCATAAAGTTACGCCTACTATTAAGGGATTAAGAAAATTGGCTTATGAAGTGGGTTTAGAAAAAACGGGAGCACCTGGTGAATTTTTATCGAATATATATAAGGGAAGCGATAAACTACATAATTGGCGATGTGGAAAGTGTAAGAAAATTTTTAAAAAGCGGATATATAAAGTGAAAAAAAGAAGGTCATGGTGTCCTCATTGCTCAAAGGGTTATTATGAGAAAGTATTCAGATGTTATATGGAAAGAATATTTTCTTACTTGTATAAGAAACAAATTAAATTTCTTGAGACACCACTAATTCAAATAGTTTTAAATATCGAAGGTAGAGAAGGCTTAGCGAGATATGATCCAAATAAAATCAATTTTGATATTACTAGAATGCATTTAGATGGTTTTAATCTTGAATTATTAGTAGGTTTTGAGCGACAAGGAAGGCAACATTATATTAGAGTGCCAGAATGGCAAAAAAAGGAAGAGGATCATGAAAGACAATTAGAAATTGATCAGTTCAAAATTGAATTTTGTGAGAAACAATATATATTATTAATAGTGCTTGGATATGAAATGCGAAATGGAGAATGGAAAAAAATTGAGCTTGAAGAAATGCAAGAAAAAATAATAAGACAGATTGAAGAAAAAACAGGAAAAAAATTACCTCCCATTCCGAAATTTGATCATCGAAAATTTTTTGTAGAAGACTATGAAGATGAGATTCAATATAGAAAAAAGTTAGGTGACCGTGAAGGTTTCAATTATCTAACAGATTTTCAGCGAAGAATTTTACTAGAATTTAGCAAAGGATCTTATTTTGCTTTAGATCTATTAAAGTTAAATTACTTGGATGATATTAAGAGCCTTGAATGGATGATACGAGATCTTTATAAGAAAAGATATTTAAAAAGAATAATTGCTTATAATCCTTCTACCTTAAGTAATAATAAAAGACAATATAAATATTCTCTTACTAAGTTAGGTAGAGAATTACTTGAACTTTCTCTTAGTTAATTTCATATATCTAAGAAATTTTTTAAAATTTGCATTCCATGGGGCTTCATTTGTATTGATTCGGGATGAAACTGAACCCCTTCAACTGGAAATTGTTTATGTCGAACCCCCATAATTGTTCCATCATCTGCAGTAGCTGTGATTTTAAGGTCTTGAGGAAGAATGTCCCCTTTAGCTGCAAGAGAATGATAGCGAATAACTTGGATTGGATTAGGTATATCCTTATAGATTTTTTCTTGATCATGAAATATCTTTGATTGTTTTCCATGCATAGGTCCTACTTTAGCTCGTCCAATATATTCCAAATCGGGCTTATCACCAAAAGCTTCAACAATTGCTTGATGTCCAAGACAAATCCCTAAGATCGGAATTTCTTTATGATAGTGTTTAATAATAGGAATGACAGTTCCTGTATCGTATTTGGGATGACCGGGGCCAGGTGATATTATAATTTTATCAATAGAATATTCTTCAACTTTTTCTATAGAGATATTATTGTCTTCGATCATGATTCTAGCGTCTGGAGCCAACTGACAGAAATAATTAACTAAATTATAAACAAAGCTATCGTAATTATTTATAAATAAAATATTCATTGTTCTCTTGCCTCCGCTATCTTAATTGATTTCAAAACACTGTATAATTTGTTATAAGTTTCTTGGAATTCTTGTTCTGGTTGGGAGTCTGCGACAATTCCACCCCCTGCTTGAGCAAAATATTTATTTCCCCGACCAAATAATGTTCTAATGGCAATTGCCATTGCTAGATCCCCATTAAAACTGAAATAGCCAATTGCTCCACCATAAAATGAGCGATTTTCAGTTTCAAGTTCTTGGATTATTTTCATAGCTTCTAATTTGGGTGCTCCTGATAATGTCCCTGCAGGAAAAACACTTTTTAATGCTTGAAAACCATCAAGAGGTGTCTTACTTCTAACTTTGCTTACGATATGTTGAACTTTTTGGTATTTCTGAATCGTCATAAAATCAAATGTTTCGACAGTTCCAGGATATGAGACCTTAGCTAAGTCATTCCTTGCCAAATCTACTAGCATGAGGTGCTCGGCCCTCTCCTTTATATTACCTAGTAATTCTCTCTCTAAATTCAAGTCTTCTTCTGGATCCTTACTTCTTCTTATCGTTCCTGCTATTGGCATAGTTGATAGAACATCTTTATTTTTTGTTATAAGAGCTTCGGGGCTACTACCAATTATTTTAATATAATTGAAATTGATATTATACATATAATTCGAGGGATTAAGCTCTCTAAGTATTTCATAAAAATTAATAGGATTTACTTTACTTTCAGTATATAGTCTTCTAGAGATAACCGCTTGAATTATATCGCCAGCATATATATGCTCTTTAGTCTTGTTCACCATTTGTTCGTGAGCTGATTTAGAAGTATTCGATCTAAACATACTTTCATCTATATCGTCGAGATCTAATGGAATATCTTTCTTTTTATTTTTAATATTATTTCTTTTAAACAATTCTAATTGATATCTAATGTCCTTGTCCCTTGAATAATCATCAAGGCTATTATCTATCATAAATAAAGCATTAGATTTGTGCGAATATACAAGTACTTTTGTATAAAGTCCCATGAGAATATCTGGAAATTCACTATTAGATTGATAACCAACATATGGTGCTACTATATCATAAGAGATCACCCCTACTACTCCTCCAAAAAATATATTTCTTGGAAATAGTTCAGTAAAAGGTAATTTAGAATATGGGGTAAGATGACTTAAGGTATCTAAAGCAATCATATTATAATCGACATTATCATTAAATGGTAGGGGATTACGTGGTATTTCCTTAGCGGGATCTTTAGATTCAACATAATTTTTGATATTTTCACCTCTTTCTGAAGTGATATCGAAAATTTTATAGTTCTTCCCATTAATTTCAAACATAAAATCAGGTTCAAGAGCAATAAAACTATATAAGGTTTCGTTTGAGTTTCCTGATGAGGATTCTAATAGGACATGCTTCTTAAAATCATATTTTTCGATGAGATATTTATAAAAATTAAAGATATTATCTAATTCTCCAATTTTTTCTATATGTATGTCAAAATCCAATTTAATTCGACCTCTTTATTGAATTTTTTATGTTTTCATGAAATTCTACTAATTTTCCTTCAATTTCCTGAAAATCATTTAGATTATTTTTAATAAGATCTACAATCGCAGAACCAATTATAACTCCATCTGCTCCTGCTTCAATAATAGCTTTTGCATGTTCTGGTTTTGATATACCAAATCCTACAAAAACGGGAAGGTTTTTATCAGTTTTTTGCTTTATTCTTGCTATATTCTCCTTTGTAATTTGAGCAACCGTTTCTCTTGCTCCAGTTACACCCATTACTGATATTAGATAAATAAATCCTTTTGCTTTAAGCAAGATCTTTTTTAATCTTTCTTCTGTGGTAGAAGGTGCAACAAGAAATATTAATGCTAAATCATACTTTTCACATGCTTCTAAAACTAAATTTGCTTCCTCAATTGGTAGATCTGCGATAACCATTCCATCTATTCCACTTTCTTTTAATTGTTTAAATGTTTTATCAATTGACTTTTCTATTGTTTCAGCTCCTTGAATAAGTATATTATAATAAGTTAAAATAACAAAAGGTTTATCAGTTGATTTTCTTAGTTCTTTAATTGCATCCAGAGCTACTTTTGTATTAATTCCTGCTTTAAAGGCTCTTACATTTCCTTCTTGAATTGTTGGACCATCTGCAATAGGATCGGAAAATGGTATCCCAATTTCAATGATATCTGCATATGGCTCAATTTTCTTGATGATATTCTTAAACTCATCAATACTCGGATCTCCTGCTACAAAAAAGGGCATAAAATATTTGTCATTGACATCTCTACCATTAAATAACTTAAATAATCTATTTGTATTACTCATTTTACTTTAAACACCATATATTCTTTAATTATATCAAGATCTTTTTATCCTGAACCAGATAATTTAACAATAACTGTATCATCATTACATTCTTCAATTTTATTCTTGTTAATTCCCATATTTTCCATCATTTATTAATACTTTAAATAATTAATTTAATTTTCTAAAGAAAATTACAATATGTTCTTAGGATGTATTTTAAATTTTATATGATCTGCCACAATTGATAAATCTTTACTTCCCGATCCAGAAAGATTGATAATAACTATATCTGATTTATCGAATTCATTTCTAATTTTGTATAGATATCCAAGAGCATGGCTGCTTTCCAAGGCTGGAATGATACCTTCAACACGAGATAAATTCTTAAATGCCTCTAAAGTCTCCTGATCAGTTGCTTCCCCAACTCTTAAGCGATTAATTTCTTTTAAATAGCAATGTTCTGGTCCGACCCCTGGATAATCTAATCCTGCACTGATAGAATGAGTTTCAAGAATGTTTCCAAACTCATCCTGCAAAAGATGTTGCATAGCACCATGTAAAACACCTCGACGTCCTAAACCTAATGCTATTGAATGTTTACCACTCTCCATTCCCTCTCCACCCGCCTCTACACCAATTAATTGAACATCATCATTTACAAAGTCATAGAAAGCTCCAATAGCATTACTACCTCCTCCAATACACGCAATAATCGCATTAGGAAGCTTACCTTCTTTTTCTAATATTTGTTGTTTTATTTCCTTACCAATAACTCTTTGAAATTCTCTTACTAACATAGGATATGGATGTGGTCCAACTACACTCCCCATGAGATAATGTGTATCATGAACATTTGCTATCCAATATCTTAAACCTTCATTAATAGCATCTTTCAATGTTCTAGAACCTGATTTAACAGGAATAACTTCAGCACCTAGGAGTTGCATTCGATATACATTCATAGATTGTCTTACTATATCTACCTCTCCCATAAATACTTTTGTTGGCATTCCAAAATAAGCCCCCGCTATTGCCGTTGCGAATCCATGTTGCCCAGCACCGGTTTCAGCTACTAAGCGTTTCTTACCAATTTTCTTTGCGAGCAGCGATTGTCCTATAACATTGTTGATCTTGTGAGCGCCTCCATGGGAGAGATCTTCTCTCTTTAAGTAAACTTTACACCCAATCTGTTCACTTAGTTTAGATGCATAATACAATGGTGTAGGTCTTCCACTATAATCTTTAAGAATGTCATAAAATTCTTTTTGGAACTCATCATCATGTATATATTTATTATATGCTTCAGTCAATTCATTTAGTGCAGGCATAAGGATCTCAGGTGCAAACATACCCCCAAAATCACCAAATTTTCCTAATTTATCAGGATATTTTCCAATATAGTCCATTTTCACTCAATTTTTAATGTTATTTTTTATTCCATTTATTTTTTCTAAGAAATTTATAATTTTATTAGGGTCTTTCACTCCTTTTTCAGATTCTAAAGAGCTACTAAGATCAATACCATAGGGATTTAAAATTTTAATAATATTTTCAATATTTTTAATATTTATTCCTCCCGCAAGAATAATTCTCGTATCTTTTAAATTGGTTATAATTTTTTTTACTAGATTTATATCTAATTCATTTCCATGACCTTCACTATTATCTAATAAAAAGGCATGAAATTGGTCATTGAATTTATTGATGATTGATGTGATTGAATCTTTATTTTCATTATTTACTTTAAGAGTTATAATAAGTTTTTGTTTTATTTCAGTTGGAAGTTGATTAAACTCATTAATATCTAAATTTGAATGTATTTGAAAATATGTAATATTATACTCCTTTATTAATCTTTGAATTTCCTCCAAATTATTAGATTTAGTTACTAAGACTGTAGAAATCTTATTATTTATCTGATTAATAAGTGAATTAATTTCATTTATTTCTAGATTTCTTGGAGAAGAAGGGACATTATATACAAATCCTATTGCGTCTGCTCCATTTTCAATACATAGTTTGGCATCATCAAAATTTTTGATACCACAGATTTTAATATATTCCATTAATCTACACCTCTTAATTCATGGATCTTTTTACTAATATCAATTGATTTCATAATTGAAGATCCTATTAAAAATGCATTAGCACCATAAGATTGCAATTCTTTAATATCACTATGAGAATTTATACCACTTTCACTTACAATTTGAATTTTATTTCCAAATTCTTGTTTTAATTCTGGTATAATTTTCTTAGATGTATTAAGATCTATTAATAAGGTATTCAGGTTGCGATTATTAACACCAATTAATTTTGGATTAAAACCAATTTCGAATAAATGTTGAATATCTTTAATTTCATCTATATCATGAATTTCGATAAGTGGTTCAAGATGATAATTCATTGCTAAATTATAATACTCCTCTAAATTTAGATTTTCAATTGAGTTAATAATTAAAATATTCGTTGCTCCAAGTTTGCTAGCTATAGAAAATTGGATAGGATTAATAACAAAATCTTTCATCAAGCAAGGTAATTCTGTAGTTTCAACAGCTAATTTCAAATTAGTATATGAACCATTGAAATAATTTGGTTCTGTCAAAATACTTAATCCAATAACACCTGAATCTTTCATGATTTTAGCAATATCTGGAACGTTAATATTGCTTCTTATTTCTCCTAATGTTGGTGATGCTGGTTTTATTTCAGAAATGATTGAAATTCCTTTATTATTTTTAATAGTTTCACTTAGATTTAAAATATTTTTATTTTGAATTGAACTTTCCATATGTTTTTCATATTCAATATCATTAGATATTGTTTTTAATCTCTTGTTTACTATTTCTCTTATTTTATCTGAAACCATTATTTAGTTTACTCTTAATTTATGTAAGATTCATTAATTTTTGGATATCTCCACCAGAAATTTCAATAAATTTTTTTAATTTATCAAAGGCTTTTCCAGATTCAATCGTTTCTTTAGCAATTGCCACACCTTCTTGAAAATCATGAGCAATATCTATACTTTTTAATGCTAAAGCAGCATTCATTAAAACCGTATTAAATTTTGCCCCAGAAGATTGATTTTTGAGAATATCAATTGCTATTTTTAAATTTTCCTCAAGATTTCCGGCTAACAATTCATTAATAGAACAATCAGGAATATTAAATTCTTTATTGGTAATTGCATAACTTTCAAGGTTTCCATCCATATATTCTGTAATATAATTTACTCCTGTGGGAGCAAGTTCGTCAATTCCATATGAATTATGAACAGTAAAGACATGTTTTGCATCTAATCCTTTTAGAACCTTCGCCATGATTGGAACCATCTCTTTTTTAAATACACCTAAAACATGACATTTTGCATTAGCTGGATTTGTTAAAGGACCTAAAATATTAAAGACAGTTCGGATTTTTAATTCTCTTCTAGTAGGCATTGCATATTTCATAGCAGGATGAAACAGAGGAGCAAACATAAAGCCAATTCCTGCTTGTTCAATACAATTCTTTACTTTTCCTGGTTCTAAAGCTATATTTACTCCAAGTCCTTCTAATAAATCAGCACTTCCACATTTACTTGTAACTGCTCTATTCCCATGTTTTGCAACATAAGCTCCAGCTCCAGCAAGAACTATTGCAGAAATCGTGCTAATATTAAATGTTTTTATTTTATCTCCTCCTGTTCCACATGTATCCAATAATTCACCTGAAACATTTGGTTCGATACGATTTGCAAATTCTCTCATAATTTTTGCAAATCCAACTATTTCATCAATAGATTCACCTTTCATGTTTAATGCAGTTAAAAATGCTCCTAATTGAGCGTTAGTGACTCTTCCGCTCATAATCTCACGCATTATTTCTTCTGCATCATTGGTTGATAGATCTATATTCTTAATTACACTGTTTAATCCTGTTAATATCTTAATCTCTTCAGACATCTTAATCAGAATTCTCCATATAATATTTTCTAATTATATTGTACACATCCATACAATTTTCAGCAATAAATTTTGCTGTTTTACTTTTTTCTGGACCAAAAATGATTGTCTTTTTTTTATTGATAAGTTTCATTACTTGAGTATAGATCTTCTCTTGAGAGATATGTAACTCATTTGAATCTATAATTGAATCTAAATCATTTAATTCATTCATTTTTTTAGATATTAATTTTTCTTCCAACATTTTTATTTCATTTTAATTTTATTATTTTAATTTAACATCATAGATGTGTAACTTTAACATATAGGAAATCAATATTGTAAAGCACATTTATTAGATATAAATGATCAATAAAAAAATAGCATGATTCTATTAAAAAGCACATACTAAAATATGATTATACCAATGCAAGAGCGTTATTCGAAACGCCATGGCCACTGCCAACCGAGTTTAAATTTATATGCATGCATATTAATATATCATATTTTAAGTACTATGAGAATTTTAAGGATAAGTCATATTTATATTTTATTAAAAATAAATTTGTAAGTTATTAAAATACAAGAAAACTAGATTTTAACTAAGAATTAACTCATCAAGAAAATGTTTTCCACTAAATTTTCCATAGTTATATGGAGTTCTTCAGGGAGTTTTAGATTTCTTTCAAATTCTAAAGTAATATTTTCAAAATTAGAAGTAAGGTATGATAATTCTTTGATAAATTTATTCAATTTAGATATAGCAGAATAAGAATAACCTTTAAAGATATATCCAAATAAAAATTCCTCTTTTAAAGCTAAAATTGTTATATATTCACCATGTCTTATACGGTTAATCGAACCTGAAGAATTAAAGGCTTCTTTTCCAAAAATATTAATGGCTGAAATATATCCTGCTATAAGGCTACCATCATCCATATTTATATTCTGAAATGCTTTATTATATATACATTCTGCGTTGATATTGTTTATAATTAAAAAATAGACCGGTATTTCATTTTTATCTTCTTTTTCAATTGAATTTAAACTATCTTTTTCAAAGAACAGGAAGTCATTTTTAGAATTTATTAATCTTTCCTTTAATGTGAGATTTTGTTCAATTTTCTCCTCCCATTTATCTAAATTCATTAAAAGGGAATCGTGTTGATTAGATATTTTACTTGCTAATCGTGTTAGTTCATATTCATTTGCAATATTCTGTGCTTTTGTCAATAATAAGCGTGCATTATTTATATCTAAATTTAATAACGCTATTTTAGCTTTAAGAAAATATGCTTCGGCTAATGTATCAAATAATTCCTCAGATTCGGCTATCATGAATAATTTATCAGAAAGCATCTCCATTTCCTGTAGTATATATTTTTCTCCACTTATTTCTAATTCATATAGATAGATTTCACATTGATTTTTCATTACTTCAATAGTAATTTCATTATCAATTCTCTCTTCCTCAATAATTTCATTAAATATTTTTTCTGCTTTAATCTTGTTCATTAAACGATTTCCTGACTTTAAAATAATACCCTTATCTAATCGATATATTTGATCAACTTGTTTTAACTCCGAATGCTTTAATTTGATTTGATATAAATCATCTAAATAATTATTTACTTTTTCAAAATCTTTGTTATTTATTGAGAGTACAATTAAATTATGAAGTATTTTTATTGTGGATATATTAAAATTTATAAATTGAAAGAGATATATCTTTTTTTTTTTTAAAAAATCTAAAGCTTCTAATAGATATTTTTTTGCAATCTTATATTCCCCTAATTCTCCATAGATCTTCCCTAATGCATTTAAATACATAGGCTTAAACATATCACCTAAATAATAGTCTTTAATTTCAATTATTTTATCAAAATATTCTATACTTTTTTTAAATTCACCCTTTTGACAATAGACTTCTCCTATTAAGCAATAAGAGTATGGAATTAAATTATTAAATTTGTTTTCTTTTCTAATATTAAGACCATCCTTAAATAAGAGTAACGCATTTTTTAAATCTCCTTTTACAAGGGAGCAATGACCCAGAAGATCATAACAAAGTGAAATTGCAATACTATTTTTTTTATAATGACAGATTGAAAGACATTCCTTTGCATATGATGTAGCACTATTTAAATCTCTTAAATGATAACTTACCCAACCAATATGGACTAAACACCAAATCAAACCTATTCTTGCATCTAATTCTTTAGTTAAAGTTATACCCTCTTTCAAATATTTCTTAGCTATTTTAAAATCTCCAATTGTAGTACTTGATATTCCTAATTCTGATAAACTCCAAATCATTCCAAATCTATCATTAATTTCTTTTCTTAATTCATAACTCTGTTTAAATAGCTCTAAAGCTTTTTTTATATTATGTGAATCACGGTAAAGCTTTCCTTTCAGAAATAATAAATATGCTTGACGTTTTTTTATTTGATTTATTTCTTTATCATTTATTTTTTTTAAAAGATTCTCTCCTTGCTCTACTAATTCAAATGATTCATTATAAATAGATAAACTATAATTATGCTCAATTTTTCCTATTAATGCATCAATTTCCATTAAAATATTGCATTGTTTTCTGGATTCTTTAATCATTTTATCAGCAAGTTCCTTACCTCTATGAAATTCTCCGTTATCAAGCAATATAAAAATGTTTACATAAATTTTTAATAAATATTCATCACTAGTTAGTGTTCTTTTTTTCTCAATTAATTTTAATTTTTCTAGGGCTTCAAGATACTTTCCGTATGAAATATTTTCATCTATTTGATAATGACACATAATTATTATTTAGATTAAATAATTTTTATAATGACTAAATGATATTTTTTCAAATTTTCATTATACAAATTTGAAATTAGTTAAAATATATTAGTTATCCCTAATTATTATGCAAATACAATCGAATAATAATCAATATTATATATAAAATTATGGATTTAGATTTTTTTTTTTTTATATAAAATTTTTTAATGAAGAATTGTATTTATGAGAGAATATAATTGTTGGACTTTTTAATTGAATATAAATTATATTATTTTTAAAAAGATAAATAATTATAACAAAAATATTTCTTGGATTTTTTTATCAATAAATGATTTAGTTTCCTCAGATATTTCAAGGTGAGTTTGAATTGATTTATTTAAGTCTTCAAAAGTGCTATTAAATAATTGTAATGTTTCAATAGTTTTATTCATTTTATTAATTGCAGAAAATGAATTACCTTTAAATACATATCCAAAAATAAAATTTTCTATTGAGTTAAGTATAATTAAATAATCCCCATGTTTTATTCTATCAATTGAACCTGATGATGAAAATGCCTCCTTTCCATAAAAATTGATTGCAGAAATAAATCCTGCTATTAGATTTCCATCCATTATCTGTATATCTTCAAACATTTTTTCATATAGACATTGACCATCGTAACTATTTAAAATGACAAAATAGATTGGTATCTCCTTTTCTGATGGTAATTCTTCTATTTTTGATCTAATCATTTTTGAAAATAAGAATTCATATCTAGAATCTTTCAACCTTTCTTGTAATGGAATATTTAATTTAGCTTTTTCCTCCCATTCATCTAAATTCTGCAATAAAGAATCATGTTCATTAGATATCTTACTTGCTAATAATTTTAAATCATATTTATTTGCGATTTTTTGAGCTTTTGTCAAAGATAAACGTGCATTATCAATATCTAAATTTAATAATGAAATTTTAGCCTTTAATAAATAAGATTCCGAATATAAATCATATAAATATTGGGATTGAGAAATTTGTAGTAATCTCTCTGAGATTTCTGTTAATTCATCTAATATTTCATCATTCCCTGTCATTTCTAACTCTTTTAATAGAACATCACATTGATTAATCATTGCTTCTATTACAATATCATGATCAATTATTTTTTCATTCATAATATCTTCTAATATTGTTCCTGCTTTCATAATCTCTATTAGATGACCACTTGAAATTAATATTATTGCTTTATCTAATCGATATAATTGGTCAGTTAATTTGAGCCTTTCATATTTTTTATTTAAATTATGTAATTGTGTCAAATAATTATCAATATTTTCTTTATCATTATTATTTATTGAAAGAACAATTAAATAGTGAAATGCTTTTGCGAATGATACATGAAATGGTAAAAAATGATATAAAACTATATTTTTCTTATTTAGTAAGTCTACAGCTTCTATCAAATATTTTTTTGCAGTAGGGTAATCACCAAGCTCTCCATATACTTTACCCATAGCAATTAAATAAGTTGGCTTAAATATAAAATCATCTTTTACATTGAGAGTTTTTAAACCTTTATTGAAATAATATAAACTTTCTTTAAGTTCTCCCTTTTGACTATATATTAATCCAATGTTATAATAAGATTGGGCAAGAAAATGTGTATATCCTTCTTCCAATCTGACAATTAAACTTTTTTGGAAATAATCTAAAGCTGTTTGTAAATTACCTTCTAAAATATAACAATATCCTAGTAAATCATAACAATATGTTAATATATACTTAAATTCATTTAATTTACTTATTGAAAGAACTTTTTTTGCATAATAAAATGCTAGTTTAAGATCTCTTAAATGATAACTGATCCACCCTAAAGATATGAGGTTCCATATAATTCCTAATTCATTATTTAATTCTTCAGCTATTTCTAAACTCTGCTTATGACATTTTTCCGCTTCTTGAAATTCTCCGATAAAATTTGCTACTATTCCCCAATTTAATAAAGACCATAATAAACCAGATTTTTCACCGATTTCCTTTCTTATTTTATAACTTTTCTGATAAAACTCTAATGCTTTAAAGACTTCATGAGTTTCTTGATATATTCTACCTTTAAGAAAAGTAAGATATCCTTTTCTTAGTTTCAATTCTTTTTTAGATATATTATCTAGACTATTGATAATATACTCAGCTTTTTGTATTAACTCAAAGCATTCCTCAAATTTAGATAAACAAATACCATTCTCTATCTTTCCTATAATCGCATCCAATTCATATAACTTTTTATTTTTCCTATGTGTTTCTTCGATCATCTCATCAGCGAGATCCCACCCTTCTTGAAATTCACCTTTATCGAGATTTAGGAAAATTTTCACATAATATCTTTGAAATATTTCATTTTCAAGTAAAGGACGCTTCTTTTCTATTGAATTAATTTCATCGAAAGCTTCTTGAAATTGACCATAAGATATGTACTGCTCTATTAAATTCTCTTGTTTATCAAACATAACAACTACAAGAATAATTTTGATTTTATCAATGAAATAACTAATATAATTCGATTTTATATATTCTATACAATTTATGTAAGTAATATCTATTTATAATTAAGGATTGAAAATGAAAATTGTTTTATTTTATTAGGATTAAGAAAAAGTCTAATTATTAAATATGAAGTCCTTAAATATTTCTTTTTAATTTTTTAAAATAATTTGTTGTACTATTTTTTCAATTTCTAAGCGAGTTTCTTCTGAGATTTCAAGATGATTATGTATGGATTCTTCTAAAACTTTAAAACAATTAGTTGAATTTAATAAAAATTCGATAAAATTATCTAATTTAGTTTTTGCGAAATAGGATTGCCCCTTGAATACATATCCAAATAATAATTTTTCTTTGGGTTGAAGAATGATCAAAAAATCACCATGTTTGATACGATCAATTGAACCTGAAGAAGATAAAGCTTCTTTACCAAATAGATTAATAGCGGAAATAAAGCTTGCTATAAGATTACCATCGTTAATACTAATATCTTGAAAAGCTTTACTATATAAACAACGACCATCATAAGGGTAAAGTATTACGATATATACGGGTATATCCTTTTCAATTGGTGTCCTTTCAATTTTAGATCTGATCATTTTAGAAAAAAGAAATTCATGTCTAGAATAATTTACTCTTTCCTGTAGAGGGATCTTTTTTCTAATCATTTCTTCCCAATCATCTATATGAACCAATAAAGAATCATGTTCATTTGATATTTTTTTTGCTAATCGATTTAAATCATGGTCTTTCGCAATTTTTTGCGCTTTTGTTAATAATAGCCGTGCATCCTTTATATTCAAATTTAATAAAGACAATTTTGCTTTAAAAAAATAGGTCTCAACCATTAAATTATAGAGGTATTGGGATTTTGCAATGATTAATAATTCATCTGAAAGTTCTTCTATATTCTTTAATAAACTGTTATTTCCCGTTAATTCTAATTCATATATCAGTAATTCACACAGATTTGTCATAGCTTCAATTGTTATTTGATGATCATTTATATCTTCTTCAGCAATTCCTTTAAAGATTGTCCATGCTTCCATTTTATCCATTAATCGGTTACTTGATTTTAAAATAATAGCTTTATCTAACCGATATAATTGCCTGATTTGTTTGAATTTAGGAAATTGATCGCTTAATTTATGCAATTCTTCTAATAAATGATTGAGATTTTCAAAATCATTATTATTTACTGAGAGGACAATTAAATAATGAATTGTTTTTGCTATTGAAATATCAAAATTTAAATAATGATAAATAAATATTTTCCTCTTTCGTAGTAAATCTAATGCTTCCAATAGGAACTTTTTAGCAGTTTCAAAATCTCCGAGTTCTCCATAAATTTTACCAATTGTGCTTAAATATGTTGGTTTAGATATTGTGTCTTCTTTAACCTCAGGACTTTTTAATATTTTATTGTAATATGATAAACTTCTCTTAAGTTCACCCTTCTGATAATATACATTTCCAATGCTATAATAAGACTGAGTTATTAAATTGTTATATCCTTGCTTTAATCTAAATTCTAAATTTCTCTCGAAATAAGATAATGCTTTTTTTAAATCACCCTTAACAAGATAACAATTTCCAAGAAGATCATAACAATGAGTTATTGAATAATCAAGATTCTTTGGCTCACATATCGAAAGTCCTTCTTTTGCGTGAGAAATTGCTGTATCTAGATCCCCTAGATGATATTTAATCCAACCAGAATATACGATATTCCAAATAATTCCTATTTCATTATTTAATTCTTTTGCAATATTTAGACTCTTATTTAGGTATTTTTCACCCGTTTTAAAATCTCCAATAGCCGTTGTTGAAATACCCCAATTTAATAAAGTGAACAACATTCCAAACTTATCATTTATTTGCTTTCTTAATTCATA
Organism: uncultured archaeon; assembly: GCA_964525635.1. Classification (GTDB taxonomy): domain Archaea; phylum Asgardarchaeota; class Lokiarchaeia; order Sigyniarchaeales; family SOKP01; genus JAFGOA01. The sequence goes on along the minus strand of CAZGJX010000003.1, from coordinate 32,513 downwards.
ACTTTGTTCAAATAATTCTGTTGCTTTAATGATTTCATGTGAATCTTGATAAATTCTTGCTTTTAAAAATTTCAAGTAAGCCTTTCTATGTTTATATTCCTGCAAAGTTTCATCTTCTAATTTTTCTAAGAGTTTTTCCGCAATTTGAATGGTATTAGATGACTCTTCATAAAAGCTTAAACATATTGTATTTTCAGTTTTCCCAATATAAGAATCAATCATCCGCAATTTATTATTCTGTTCCTTTGAAATTTTTAACATCTCATCAGCAAGATCTCGTCCTTTTTGAAATTCACCTTTATCAAGATGCACAAAAATCATTAAATATAACTTCATTAACATTTCATCATCTGTTATAGTTCTCTTTTTTTCAACTGAATTTAGGATTTTTAATGCTTGTTGATATTTTCCATGTAGAACTAAATGTTCTATTTCGGTTAATTTGTTATTAGACATTATTGGTGTTTTTTTTTAACGATGAAAAATTGTGTTAAAGTTATTTCTTATTAAATAGCTATTGAATGATAAGAATGTAAAAACCTTATATAAATGAACTTGTTTGACCAAGTTTTAGTTCTTATGATTATATAAACAAATAAAGACTATAAAAAATCTTGGATTTCAGATTTTTTATAAGATTTAGAGATTGAATATATCATATAATTTCTCCATTTTGACTACAGATCTACTTATTATGAAAAAGAGATTCTTATTTGTTAATTTTTTATTTACTTTTATAAACCAGTACTTTATCAACTAACTTTTCAATATCAGAACGAATTTCTATTGAGATTTCCCGATGACTTTTTATATATACATTTAAAATATTGAAACTATCAGTTAATTGTTCTAATTGATCTATAAATGACTCTAATTTTGAAATCGCTGAATATGATTGTCCTTTAAATACATAACCAAAAATGTAATCCTCTTTAGATTGAAGAACTATTAGATATTCCCCATGTTTAATTCTATCAATTGTACCCGAAGATGAAAATGCTTCCTTACCAAATAAGTTAATAGCTGAAATAAAGGAAGCTATTAGATTACCATCATTAACACTAATATCTTGAAATGTTTTACTAAATATGCATCTTCCATTGAAAGAACTTAAAATTACAAAATATATAGGATTATCATTTTGAATTGATAAATCTTCCATCTGAGCTCTTCCAGTTGCTGAAAATAAAAATTCATGTTTTATATTCTCAATTCGTTCCAAAAATGGTATTTTTCTTTTAATTTTTTCTTCCCATTCATCCAAATGGACCAATAATGAATCATGCTCATTTGAAATTTTTTTCGCTAATTGTTTCAGATCATATTTAAATGCTATTTTCAGAGCTTTTGTTAATAAGTAGCGTGTATTGTCTATATCCAAATTTAATAAGGATATTTTTGCTTTAAAAAAATAGGTTTCTGCCAATAAGTTATGTAAATACTGAGATTTTGCTATTTCAAGTAATTTATCAGAAAGTTCTTCTATTTCCTGTAAAATATCTTTATCTCCTGTTAATTCTAATTCATATATCAGAATTTCACATAAATTTGTCATAGCTTCAATAGTAATTTCATAATCATTAATTTCTGAATCTTCAATAATTCCTTTAAAAATTGTCCAAGATTCCATTTTATCCATTAAACGAATGCTCGATTTTAAGAAGATTGCTCTATCTAATCTATATACTTGTTTAATTAGTTTCATTCTTGGATATTCAACACTTAATTTTTTTAATTCCTCTAAATAATTATTTGCACTTTCGATTTCATTATTATTCATGCATAGTATAATCAAATAATGGAGTGTTTTAGTTATTGAAGATGAAAAATTTAAATGATGATAGATAAATACTTTTTTATCTTTTAGTAAATTTAATGCTTCCAATAAGTACGTCTTAGCAGTAGCAAAATCACCGAGTTGTCCATAAATTTTACCCATGACACTTAAATATGTAGGTTTAAAGATTTTTCTTTTATCATATATAGGAATACTTAAACCTTTATTATAATAATCTAAACTACGTTTGAGCTCACCTTTTCGGCTATAAACATTTCCAATATCATAATAAGAGATTATCATAAGATTATTATTTTTCATTTTTATTCTTATATAAAGACTTTTTAGAAAGAAAAATAATGCTTTATTTAGATTACCTTTAACAAGGTGACAAGAACCTGTTAAATCATAACATAAAGTAAGAGGATATTTATATTTTTTTAATTCACTAATTTCAAAACATTCTTTTATAAAAGATAAAGCACTTTTTATCTCTCTTTTATGATATTTAATCCATCCTAAGTTGATGAGATTCCAAATAATTCCAACATTATTATTTAATTCCTTAGCTATCTCTAAACTACCATTTATATATTTTTCAGCTTCTTTAAAATCTCCTGTGGTTATCATTAGTGTCCCTAAGTTTAATTGAGACCATATTAATCCAAATTTGTCATCTATTTCTTTCCTTATTCCTAAACTCTGTTTATATAACTCTAATGTTTCAATAAGATCTAATCTATTCTGGTAAATACGTCCCTTTAGGAAAATTAAATGAGCGTCTCTTTTTTTTAATTCTATTATAGGAATTCCTTTGATTTTTCTTAATAACTTTACTCCATTTTTAATTAATTTAAGAGCCTCCTCAATTGAACCCAAATTAATAATATTTTCTATTTTTCCTATAATCGCATCTAATTCATATAAGAAATTTCTTTTTTCTTTACTTTCTTTTATTAATTCATCAGCACAATCTATTCCTTTTTGAAATTCTCCTTCATCAATGTATTTAAATATCTGAATATAATTTTTAAGTAAAATTTCATCGTCTACTAATGATCGCTCTTTCTCAATTGAACTTATAATTTCTAAAGCTTCAATATATTTTCCACAACTAATATAATTATTTATTTCCTGACGCTGTTTACTTGACATAATTTATAATTATAATATTAGAATTAATAAAAATCCAACTTCAGTTTTCTAATCTTCTTAAAAATCATAATAATGTATACAAATATTACCTTTATTTGATGATAATTATAAACTGATATTTACTTAAATACAATTATTTAATTTAAAATAGTATTTAAAAAATCTTGGATTTGAATAAAAATTTGGGATAGTGAAGAGAAAAAATATAAATAAAGAATTAGTTACAGTTTCTTTATGAATTTAGAAGTCTTATATATGATTTATTCCTGAATATTTTTTTTCATTATAAAGATCTCATTAACTAATTTATTAAGCTTGGAAAAATCTCTATCTGAAATTGTGGTAAAATTTTTAACAGATAATTTTAAACTTTCAAGAAACTTTTTTTGTTTTGATAGAAATTTTATAAATTTCTTTAATCTAGATGCAGCAGAATAGGATTTTCCCTTAAAGACATATGCAAATAAAAAATTGTCTTTGATTTGAACAATTATCATATAGTCTCCATGTTTTATCCTATCTATTGATCCTGAAGATGAAAATGTGGTTTTTCCAAAAATATTAATTGCTGATATAAAACTTGAGATAAGATTAGCATCAGCGATACCGATCTTTTGGAATGATTGGTTATATATACATCGCCCATCGTTGGGATTAAGTATAATTAGATAAACTGGATTTTCTGCTTCATATTCTATTTCTTCAATTTTAGAACGAACCATTTTTGAGAATAAGAATTCATATTTAGAACCATTTATCCTTTCTGATAAAGGGACATCATTTTTAATTTTTTCTTCCCATTCATCTATATGAGACAAAAGAGAATCATGTTCATTTGAAATTTTATTTGCTAATCTTTTCAGTCCATGTTTTTTAGCTATATTTTGAGCTTTTGTTAATAATAACCGTGCATTATGGATTTCTAAATGTAATAATGAGATTTTTGCCTTTAAAAAGAAGGTTTCCGCTAACAAAGCGAATAATTGTTGGGATTTTGCAATTTCAAGCATTTTATCAGAAAGTTTTTCTATATCTTCAAGTATTTCATTATCACCTGTTATTTCTAACTCATACATTAATACTTCATAAAGATTTGTCATTGCTTCAATTGTTATTTCATAATCAATTATTTTTTCTTCAATAATCTCTTTAAAGATAGCACCTGCTTCCACTTTATCCATTAATCGATTACTAGATTTTAAAGTGATTCCTTTATCTAAAAGAAATACTTGTTTAATTAGTTCAACCTTAGGATATTTTTGAGATAAATATTCTAACATATTTAGATACTCATCAATATTTTCAAGATCGTTATTATTTATAGAGAGAACAATCAAATAATGAAGAGTTGTTGTTATAGATACATTAAAATTTAAAAATTGAAATAAAAACATTTGTTTCTTTTTTAACAAATCTAATGCTTCTAACAAATATTTCTTAGCTGTGGGGAAGTCACCTAATTCTCCATAAATTTTACCCACAGCACTTAAATAAGTTGGTTTAGACATTTGCCTATCTTCAATTTTAGACATTTGCAAGGTTTTATTAAAATAATCTAGACTCTGCGTTAGTTCACCTTTTTGACTGTATACTTTTCCAATACTGAAATAAGACTGAGCAATATAGCTATTATAACCTATTTTTATTCTTATCTCTAGACTTTTTTGAAAGAAAGAAAGAGCTTTATTTACATCTCCCTTTATTAGAAAACAATGTCCAATAAGATCATAACATCTTGTAATTGGATAATAATAATTCTGCGGTTCACAAATAGAGAGAGATTTTTGAGCATAAGAAATTGCAGTATTCAAGTCTCTTAAATGGTACTTTAACCATCCTAAATAAATTAAATTCCATATTCTTCCCTCCTCAATGTCTAATTCTTCTGCTATTGACAGACTTTCATTAAAATATCTTTCTGCACTTTTAAAATTTCCAATGGCGGTAATGATGGAGGCCCAATTTAATAAAGACCACATCATTCCAAATTTATCATTTATTTCTTTTCTTAATTCATAACTTTTTTTTAATAATTTAATAGCATCAAAAACATTGTGAGAATCTCGAAATATTCTTCCTTTTAGATAAATTAGATATGCTTGTTTTTGTTTTCTAACATTTGGTGATATTTTTTTTAAATTCTTGAGGATAAATTCCGCTTCCTCTATTGATTTAAGCGATTCTTTAAAAAATCCTAAACAATTACTATTTTCGGTCTTTGCAATAATAGCATCTATCTCTCTTAAACCATTTTTTAGCTTTTTACAATTTTTTATCATCTCATCAGCAAGGTCGCAACCCTTTTGAAAATCTCCTTTATCTAATAATATAAAGATTTCGACATATTGTTTTGATAAATATTCCTCTTCTGATAAAGATCTTTCTTTTTCAATTGAATTTAATAATTCCAAAGCTTGGGAATATTTTCCAAAAGAGATATGTTGTTCTATTTGATTAAATATACTATTAGACATGAGTGTATTAATTTGAAGATTTTTAATTATGAATTTCCTGTTATATTATTGAATTTATTAAAGATACTTTTCATTAAACTACGATTAAATAATCTTATTAAATATATATATAATTTTGGATATATATAGGAATCAAGAACTTCAATTCTAATTTTTCTTTTTTTTTTAATGTTTGTATATATATTTAAGAATTTTATTATTTAGTCGATTCCATTTTTCAGATAATATGTTATTTATGATTTCCTTATATAAATATAATTTAGAATTGATTTCCTATATTTAAAAAATAAGAAATTCATCAAATAATTATATTTAAAATAAAAATTCTTTCAACTAATTGGTCAATAATTTGAAGAACTTCTTCTGATAAATTGTTATTTTTATGAATTGATGTTGATATTTTTTTAAAATTAATTGTAGAAATTTCCAATATTTCTATAAAATTGTTAAATCTAGAGATTGCAAAATAAGATTTCCCTCTAAAAACATATGCAAATATGAAATTTTCTTTTAAATTAATAATCATTAAATTATCTCCATGTTTATACCGGTCAATAGAATCAGAAGAACGAAATATTTCTTTCTTGAGGGTTTTAATATATGAAATAAAGTTTTTTAAAACGCTTTTATCATCAACATTTTTATCCTGAAATGATTTAATATATATACATTCTTTAACATTCATTTCAAAAATTAGGAAATATACGGGAATTTCCGATTCTTTAGATATCATATCTATATTAGTTCTAACCATTTTTGAGAATAAGAAATCGTAACTAATATTTCCAAGTCTTTGTTGTAAAGGAATGTTTTGCTTAATCTTTTCCTCCCATTTATCCATATGCACTAATAAAGAGTCATGATCATCAGATAATTTACTTGCTAAACGCCATAAACCATACTTATTTGCAGTATTTTGAGCTTTTGTTAAAAATAAACGTGTATTTTCTATATCTAAATGAAGTAGAGACAATTTTGCTTTAAAAAAATATGTTTCTGCTAATACATGATGTAGATGTTGATTTTTAGATAATGAAAGTAATTCATCTGATAATTCTTCAATAACCTCTAGTATATTCTTTTCTCCAGTTAATTCTAATTCCTTTATTAAAACGTCACATAAATTTGTCATAGCTTCAACAGTAATTCCATGATCAAGAATTTCTTCTTCAGCAATTTCCCTAAAAATAATACCTGCTTCCATTTTATCCATTAAACGATTACTTGATTTTAAGATGATTGCTTTATTTAGTCGATATAATTGTTCGATCTGTTTTAATTCCGGATTCTCTTTACTCAATTGAAATAATTCATTTAAATAATGATCTAATTTATCAAATTCATTATTATTTATAGAGAATTGTATTAAATAATGATAAATCTTAGACTTATTTACTTTAAAATTCAAGAAATAGAAAATATGAACTTTAACATCTTTTAATAAATCCAAAGCTTCAAATAAATATTTCTTAGCAGTTGTAAAATCACCTAATTCTCCATAAATCTTACCTATAGATGTTAAATAAGCGGGTCTGGATCTTTGGTCTTCTTGAACCTCAGGTATTTTAAAAATCTTATTTAAGTATTCTAGACTGCGTTGAAGTTCACCCTTTTGATTATAGATCCTTCCAATATTATAATATGATTGAGCGATTAAATTTTTAAATCCTGTTTTTAATCTATAATCTAAACTCTTTTTAAAGTATTGTAATGCTTTGTCTAAATCCCCTTTTTCAAATAAACTATGTCCAATAATATCATAACATAATGTACATGAATGTTTATATTCTTTTGGCTCACAAATTCTAAGACATCTCTCTGCGTATGAGACCGCATCATTTAGATCTCTTAAATGATATGCAATTCCCCCTAGATTAATTAAATTCCAAATAACGCCCATTTCAACTTTCAGTTCTTCTGCTAGAGATAAACTTTGTTTAGAATATTCTCTATTTTCTTTCATGTTTCCAATACTACCTGTAGTTACTCCTAAATTCAATAAAGAAAAGATTAATCCAAATTTATCACCAATTTCTTTTCTTAATACGTAGCTTTTTTCGAAATATTCTACCGCATTAAACATATCATATTTTTCATTATAAATTCGACCCTTTAAAAATTTCAGATAAGCATCTCTTTTTTTTATACTTTCAGATGATTGATTGTTTAATTTTTTCAATAGAATTTCTCCATTATTTATTAAATCAAAAGATTCATTAAATAATCCTAAACAAATGCTATTTTCAATTTTACCAAGAATAGCATCAATTTCACGTAAAGAATTATTTTGATTTTTACTTTGTTTTATCATCTTATCAGCTAAATCCACCCCTTTTTGAAAATCTCCTTTATCAAGATAAATAAAGACCTGAACATACATTTTAAGCAAGGATTCATCATCTGATAATGTTCTTGTTATTTCAAGAGATTTAAATAATTCTAGGACTTGAGAATATTTGCCAATTGAAATTAAGAATTCTATTTGATTATATTGGTTATTTACCATAAGATTCTTTTATTAATAATTCTCTTAAAGAAAATAATAAGTTTTAGATTCAGATTTAATAAACCTATTATTAATTTTATTATGATTATATATTTTTTTTTGATTATATAAAATTATGTTTATGTAGAGTAATTTAGGAAAAAGTTAATTATTTATTCATTTTTCTTTATAAATCTTTACAATTTTAGGATTATTATTATTTAGTCATTATCATTGTTCAAAAGTAATTTTTCATTTGTTAGAAAAATCTTATCAACCAATTGATTAACTGTAAATTTAGTTTCTTTTGAAATTTCACTATGGCTAAGCAATGAAAAATTAAATATTTCAGACAGATTTTTAAAAGTCGAAATTATTTCAATAAAATTCCTTAATTTAGAAATTGCTGAATAAGAGTTTCCTTTAAATACATATCCAAATAAAATTCGTTCTTTGGATTGAAAGACTATCAAATAATCACCATGCTTTATTCGATCAATCGAACCCGAAGAAGAAAAAGCTTCTTTCCCAAATATATTAATTGCTGAAATAAAACCTGAGATAAGATCTCCATCATCAAGACTTATATCTTTGAATGCTCTACTATAAAGACAATGACCATCATAAGGACTTAAAATAACAATATAAACTGGATTATCAACTTCATGTGGTAATTGTTTGAATTTATATCTAACCATCTCTGAAAATAGAAATTCTTTTCTATTAGTCTTCAACCTTTCCCTTAATGGAATGTTTTGTTTTATTTTTTCTTCCCACTCTTCCATATGTGCTAATAATGAATCATGTTCATTCGATATTTTAGATGCTAATCTTTTTAATCCATGTATATTTGCAGTCTTTTGAGCCATTGTTAATAATAATCTTGCACTATTAAGATCTAAAAGCAATAATGATATCTTAGCTTTAAATAAATAAGTTTCTGCCGAAAGATCATATAAGTATTGAGATTGAGAAACATTAATTAATTTATCGGAAAGAATATCTATTTCTTGGATAATTTTTTCATCTCCAGTTAATTCTAATTCATATATTAACATTTCACATAAATGCTTCATTGATTCTATTGTAATTTCATAATCGATTATCTCTTGCTCAGTAATCTCCTTAAGAATAGTTTCGGCACCCATTTTATCCATTAAACGGTCACTTGACATCAGAATTATCGCTTTATCTAGTCTATATAATTGTTCAATTTGTTTGAGTTGTTTATATTTTGTTTTAATGTAATACAATTCTTCTAAATATTCATTCAAGGATTTGAATTCTTTATTATTTATGGAAATAGTTATTAGATAATGATAGATTTTAGCGATAGAAACTTTAAAATTTAAGAAATAGAATATTTGAACATTTTTCTCTTTTAATAAATCTAAAGCTTCCAAAAGATATTTCTTTGCTTTGAAGAAATTACCTAGATCTCCATGGATTTTACCAATTGTTGTTAAATAAGCTGGTTTAGAGACCTGATCTTTCTTAATATCTGGTATTTCTAAAATTTTATCATAATATGCTAAACTGCGCTGAAGCTCTCCTTTTTGACTATAAACATTACCTATACTAAAATAAGATTGAGCTATCAAGTTATTATATCCTATTTCTATCCTTAGATCTAAGCTTTTTTGAAAGTAGATTAATGATTCATTCAATTCTCCCTTGGAATTGTGACAATGACCTATAATGTCATAACAAAATGCATTAGTTTTTTTATAGCCTTTCACTTCACTAATTAAAAGACATCTTTTTGCATAGGATATCGATCTCTCTAAATTCCTTAAATGATATTCTATTCCTCCTAAATCAATCAAATTCCATAATATTCCAACTTCATTATCCAATTCTTCTGCAATAGCTAAACTTTCCTTAAAATATTTTCTAGCAATATCAAGATTTCCAATACTACCATTTGCTCTTCCCAAATTTAATAGAGAAAATATCAAACCTGTTTTATCATTAATTTCTCTTCTAATTTCAACACTTTGTTGGAATAATTTTAATGCCTGATTTACATCAAATTGTTCTGCATAAATTCTTCCCTTAAGAAAAATTAAATATGCTTCTTTTTCCTTTATTTTTTCCATTGAAACATTTTTTAAATTCTTTAAAATGGATTTTCCATATTTAATTAAGTTAAAACATTCTTGATATAATCCTAAATTTATAATATTTTCGATTTTACCCGTAATAGCATCAATTTTTCGCAAAAAATTCTCTTTTTTTTGACTCTCACTTATCATTTCATCGGCAATTTTAGATCCCTTTTTAAAATCTCCTTTATCTAGATGGATAAAGATCTCTATATACATTTTCAACAAGGACCCATCCTCTGGTAATATCCGCTTTTTCTTATTTGAATTAATAATTTCTAATGCTTGTTGAAATTTACCATTTGAAATAAAGTGATTAATTTGATTAAACTGATTATCAGACATTATTTTTTTTTCTTAAATATTAATAATTATACAATTTACATCTTGGAATCTAAAATTGATAATATATTATAATTTAAGAATATATTCTTAACTTAAAATAAATGTAAAATTATTTTACATGAAATTTTATAATTGATAAGGTAGTTAAGTATAAATTTATATGAAATATATTAGAAAACCTTATTAAGCATGAAAATTCTTTGAATGAGTTGATTAATAACTGATAGAATTTCGTGAGTTATCTCTTGGTTATGTTGAATCGATTCTAATAGATTTTTAAAATTATTTGTAGAAATAGCTAAAATGTCTATAAAATTATTTAATTTAGAAATTGCAGTATATGATTGTCCTTTAAATACATAACCAAATAGAAAAGCCTCTCTTGATTGAAGAATTATTAAATGTTCTCCATGCTTAATACGATCAATAGAACCTGACGAAGCAAAAGCTTCTTTCCCAAATAAATTGATCGCTGAAATAAATCCTGCAATAAGCTCACTGTCATCAATCTCACTATCTTGAAAAGATTTACTAAATAAACATTCTCCATTATGTGCATTTAGAACTAAGAGATATACTGGAAGATCAGTCTCTTCCTCTACCTCATTAATATTAGATCGAACCATTTTTGAAAATAAAAATTCATGACTAACATTATCAAGTCTTTCTTGTAATGGAATGTTTTCCTTAATTTTCTGTTCCCACTCATCCAAATGAGTTAATAAAGTATCATGTTCATTTGAAATTTTATTAGCTAAATGCCATAGACCATATTTATTAGCAGTATTTTGAGCCTTTGTCAATAATAAACGTGTATTATTGATATCTAAATGGAGCAAGGATATTTTTGCTTTAAAGAAATATGTTTCTGCTAATACATCATATAAATATTGATTTTTTGAGATAAATAATAATTTGTCTGATAAATCTTCTATTTCTCCAAGAATTCTTTTGTCTCCCGTTAATTCAAGTTCACTTAGTAAAACATCACATAGATTCGTCATTGCTTCAATAGTGATTTCATGATCAAGGATTTCTTCCTCAGCAATTCCCTTAAAGATAGATCCTGCTTCCATTTTATCCATTAAACGATCACTTGATTTTAAAATTATTGCTTTATTTAACCGATATAATTGTTCAATTTGCTTTAAATCTGTATATTTATTACTGAGTTCTTTTAATTCCGTTAAATAGCGATCTAAATTATCAAATTCATTATTATTTACCGCAAAATCTATTAAATAATGATATATTTTAGCTAATGATACTTTGAAATTTAGGAAATAAAAAATATGTACTTTTATGTCCTTTAGTAAATCTAATGCTTCTAGTAAATATCGTTTAGCTGTAGTGAAATCACCTAATTCACCATAGATTTTTCCAATTGAGGTTAAATATGCTGGTTTAGATCTCTGATCTTCTTGAACCTCCGGTATTTTAAGTATTTTATTATAATATTCTAAACTCCGTTTAAGCTCTCCCTTTTGATTATAAACATTACCTATACTAAAATAAGATTGAGCTATTAAATTCATATAACCCGTTTTTAATCTATAATCTAAACTCTTTTTAAAATATTGTAATGCTTGATCCAAATCTCCTTTTTCAAATAAACTATGTCCAATAATATCATAGCATAAGGTAGATGAATGTTTATAATCTTTTGGTTCACAAATCTTTAAACATTTTTCTGCAAATGAAATAGCATCATCTAAATTTCTTAAATGATATTCAACACCACCCAAATTAATTAAATTCCAAATAATTCCTACTTCTACATCTAATTCTTCTGCTATAACTAGACTTTGTTTAGAGTATTTTCTAGCGTCTCTGAAATTACCGATACTACCATTTGATACCCCCAAATTTAATAAAGAGAAAATTAATCCTGCTTTATCCTCAACCTCTTTTCTTAATTCATAGCTTTTTTGAAAATGTTCTATTGCCGTAAATAATTCATATTTTTCAGCATAAATACGTCCTTTTAAAAACTCAAAATATCCTTCTTTTTGTTTTGAAATATTAGATGAAGGAGATTTTATTTTGTTTAGTAAAATTTCTCCAATATGTATTAAATCAAAAGACTCATCTAATAATCCTAAACATATGCTATTTTCGATTTTTCCTAAAAGGGCATCTAACTCCCGCAAAATATTATTTTTTTCCTTACATTCTTTTATCATCTCATCAGCGAGTTCTCGTCCTTTTTGAAATTCCCCTTTATCAAGACAAATAAAAATATGCAAATATTGCACTAAAAATGTTTCATCTTCTGATAAAGTTCTTTCTTCTTTAATTGAGTTGAGTATTTCGAGTGCTTCTTGGTATTTACCATATGAAATATAATATTCATATTGTTTAATTTTATTATCAGACATTATTTCTTCTTTTTATTGATTTATTCATATTATTTATTTAAAAAAATTATTGTTGAATAGTTAGATAAATTAATTTATATTATCTATAATTATAAGCACAAAATTAATTTTATTTAAAGCTTAATCCAATAATCTAGTATTGAATATATAAAATTTAGGATTTATTCATATGTTTCCAAAGAATGAAGATTAAACTATATTATAATCTAGATATTTCTTACAAAGAATTATATATAAAAATATCAAATCTGGCAAGTTGCACTGATAATAATGCAAAATTATAAATCAATAAAAAAAATCATCAGATAAATTTAATTCTTTCAAATAAATTCGATATTTTCCCAATTTTCCACCATAATTCCCAGAAGATATTTTTATCAGCCCCTCCATATCAATAATTGATTCAATTACTTCTTTCATTGACAATTTAAGCGTTTCAAGGTCTATAGCATTAAATAGAATCTCAGGTATTGATCTAACCTCAAGAGGTACTTTATATTCATTTGGAGGTATTTTATCAGCTAAAGTAGGACAGTAGGGATGATTAGTTGTAGGACCAATTTCAGTATAATTCGTTTCAGGTTTAGAACCTGCTGAACATACATCAAAAGTAGAGCAAACATTATCTAATTTTTCAATTGTTTTTATAGCTTCTCTACCCACTCTTATACCCGAATCTATCGAATCACAAAACAACCATAAGTTCCCTCCCATAATTCCTTTTGAAAATGATAAATATCGTTCAATTTGAAAGTCATAACCCATCATTATTGGAACTTTTATTAATGTTCTTCCATAATTTTCAATGATTTCCTCATATCCATCACCACAATGTCCAACATTATCCATAACATCAAATTTTATATTAATAAGATTGGGATATGCATCAAATACAGCTGTTGTAGGAATTACAAGAACTCCCTGTCGGAGTCTCTGGCCTAAATATTTATATAGTTTTGATTTTGCTTTTTCAGTTGTCCCAGTAACCCATAATTGAACAATTGCTCCTCTTCTTCCATCTATTGTATGATCATCATTTAACCATTTTACAATTCCCCCTTCAGCATTACCAAAAACAGTTGAAGGTAATGCTGTAAAATTATTTACAGCACGATTTAAGAAGATTTCATCCGAAGCTGTAATCATCAATTGAACAAATAAACCAGAGAAGCACTCACAAAAAGTATTTTCAATCATTTTTTTTTTAATATAAATAGGAATTATTACTTAACTATCAAATGAATAGAAATTAAAAACTATCCATTAAAATAAAAAATATATATATTTTATTTGAAAATAATGGAGGTGATTCATTTTTAGGATAAAGTGTTTTTTTCGATAGTCATTTTAACTAAATTTTTATTAAGTCAATAATATAATTAGGATAAAAAAAAAGAAAGGTAATATCCTTATTTAAAATACAATATATAATTAATTAATGATTAAAAAATTCATAGAGAGTCAATAATATGCCAATAGGGATCTTTATTTATGAAATTGATAAATCTTTTGGACCCAATATTTTAATAGATTACTATCTAACAGATGATAAAATTACTTCAGAAATATTAACAAAATTAAATGAGAAACATATAAATAAAAAATTAAAAGAAGCAATTACAAAAAAAAAAGAAATTAGATATTATTCACGTAAATTACAATCCAAATTACTAGATAAAAAAAATCTATTTTTGGGATTTATTTTAAGAGAAGAAGAAGATTTACTTTCATTAAAAAGTGTATTTGATAATATTAAAGACCAAGTAATTGAAAACTTTAATATTGAAGATAAAAAAAAAATGCAGAAATATCTAAAAGATCTTTTAAATTCGATTCTAAATTTAATTGAAAAATTAAAAGAACCAAAAATAATCAAAGAAACCATAAATGAAAAAACAAAAAAAATGTTAGATGAAGGAAAACTCCAAGAAGCAAGAGAATTAATTGATCTAGGGGAATCTATTCCTGGAGAATTATCAGTATTAGTTAGAGAAGCAGATAATTTACTTAAAGAAGGAGAATATAAAAAAGCAAAAAAGAGATTTTTAAAAGCAGCAGAACAAGCAGAATTGATTCAAGAGGATGAAATCGTCTTATTTTTGAGGAAAAAAAGTGAAAAAGTTGGAAATTTTCCAGATCTGATTAAAGAGCGCGAAATTATACAAAAGGAATTAAAAAAGCATTTTATGGATTCTAATAAAAATCAATTTAGACCATATGAACTCTTGACTAAACCAATTGAAAGATTGATTGAAATCTCAAATAATTTTGATGAAAATGAAATTTATGATTTTTTAAATAATCTACTAAATGAAATTAAGAAAGGAGTGGATTTAAGTAAAAAGTTAAGCGATCTTGACATTAAAATCGTTGGAGAACTTAATAAAATTTAAACTTTCCAAGAAAATAATAAGAGTTGTAAATATTAAAATACTTTTTCTGTATTATTTCTCATGCTAAACTAAATAAATAAAAAATAAATAAAAAACAATAAAAAAACTTAATGAGACTATTCTGCTTGAGGTGGTGAATATTCTCCTATATCTGGAAATATTATTTTTGCTAATTCCCATGCTTCTTTTGTTGGGTATTTAAGAGCACTTGCTATAAAAGCTTCACCTGTTTCATTATTAATTTCTAATTTATGAATCTCTGGATTATTATCTAATATCATTTCATATTTTGTCCCTCCTGTTCCCTCAGGGACTAATAATATACCTTTATCAATAACATTATCTGTTATAGCATCTTTTATTCTTTTTGCAGCATAATAACCTGCTACACCTGCACTTCGTTCAAAATTTTTAATAGAAGGAATCTCCAATCCCCATTTTACTCCACCAGTTTCTATTAAAACTGCGATTGTTTGAGTTCTTTTTCCTTTTTTATATTTATATTCCATTTGTGTTTTGAATTTCTTTTTCTTATCTTCTCCAATCTTCATGATGTACTTCAAGGCAGCTCCAGCGATTGATTGAGGATTAACATCTATTGTATATTCTTCTTCAGCTAAAATATCTTCTATCGTTTTTGCAATTGTTTCTCTAGGTTTGGAAAAATCTATTTTCTCTTCTGCAGGCTCAGGAGGTTTAGCGGTTGCAACAATTTCAACTCCTGCTTTCATTAATTCTTCAACACTCATTTCTTCCATAACGACTTTATCTATAAATCTTTTACATAGTTTTATTGAATTACGCTGATTACCATTAGTTTTTTTAAAAATCATTTCTAAAAGTTTTTCATTTAAGGGAAATAATGGATATAATGGTGGATTTAAATTATTCTCATCCCAAAATACTTCCATAGTTTTAGAGTAATATATTTTTAAATCATTTAAACTAAAAGGTTTTAATTCCTGTTCAGGTTCCATTCTTGATCTCAAAGGTGGATCTGCAATCTCTAAAATACGAGGCCATATTTCTTTAAGAACGGCTATAACAATTACTAAACCTTTTACTTCATTATATAATCTTTTTAAAATTTCTAAAAATTTTCTTTCAGCAACTTCTCCCAACATACGATATGGTGATTCTAATTCATCAAAATATAAAATAAGAACGCGATCTAAATTATCAGTAATTATTTTTATCATAGCAAGGCAAATATCATCATCTTCTAAAACAGAATTTATACCAAGCTCAGCTAATTCTTCTGGCTCTAAATCTTCACCTAATAGCCATCTTTCTGCTAATGCTTTTCTATTTTTATCCAATTGATAAGTAACCAAAGCTTTAACACAATCTGCAAAAACCCCCGGAAATTCCCTAAGTCCTTTCTGTATAACTTCATCAAAATTAGGTTTTTGGAAAAGACCTCCCTTTTTTCCACCCCATTTTTCTCTAACTAAATTCTCGGATACTATATCAAGCATTTCAGGACCAATTTCCTCAATTATACAAGTATAGACATGAAGTAGTACACGAATGCTTGCAGGGGGACTTGGAACGTAAATAATAGACCAATCTACAGGTTCTAGTTGATTTGCTTCTATTTCTTCAGTTTCATCGGCTTCTTTTATTTTTTTTTTATTCTCTAACTCTTTATCTTTGAAAGAATGATATGCGTGAGTTTTTCCTGTTCCTGCAGATCCTAATATTGGCAATAAACGAGAGGAATGATCTCTGTATGTTTGACGGACGAGTCTGAAAGCCTCTCTATCAATATAACTCCTAGGTCGAGCTACATCAACAGGATCTCGGATATCTCCTCTCGAAACATAACTACTAAATGGCATTATAGGGCTGTCTCTTAAAACTTCAAGATACATCTCTTTTTCATCATCTGAGAGCTCTGAGTAAATATTACACACCTTTTTTTGGTTTTTTAATATTGTTATTAAAGTATCTAATTTATTAAATTTTTAGATATCAAACTAACTTTTATTTAAAAATTAATAAAGTCTTATTAATTTTATATCATAATACAATAAAATCTATTAGAAGTTGACGTTTTATTTTATTAAAAACCTATTAATCATTATAATTAATAGTATTCTAAGTAAAAAATAAAATTGAGGTGTTAAAAATACCTAAAGATAAGGATTATGATGATGAAGAAGATGAAGATGATATCACAGCACCATTTGATTTTTTCAAATTTTTACAAGATCCAAATAAAATGTTTAAATCCAAAGAATTTAAAAAAATATTCCAAAAAATCTATGAAAAACTTATGGCAAACCTTCCGCCAGAATTTAAAAATCTATCTCCTGAAGATTTTCAAAAAGAGTTTATGAAAAATAAATCCAAATTTGGTTGGAAAGGACCATTTATGTATGGTTTTAATGTTAATTTTGATTCAAAAGGAAAACCTATTGTCGATTCATTTGGTAATATAAAACGAGATCAACAAGGAAAATCTAAAGTGGATGATGTAAGAGAACCATTAATAGAAATTAGCGAAGAAGAAGATAAAATTTTAGTGATTGCTGAGATGCCAGGTGTTATTAAAGAAGATATTGAAATTAAATCAACAACAAATTCATTAACTATATCTACAAAACCTACAAACATATCAGGACATAGTTACTATAAAGAAATTGATTTACCATCTTCTATTAATTCTGATTATGCTAAAGCAAGATATCAAAATGGAATATTAGAAATTAAATTAAAAAAAATTGATGTAAAACATACAAATATTAAAATTGATTAATTTTATACATTTTTTAGAATTTATTTGAATATTTTAAAATAGAAACGTAATAAAAATGAATAATTAGTTATTTTAAAATCGGATTATCGATATAGATCTTTAGCTTTATCCTCTTTATCTTTTCTCTTTTTCATGACATCATCTAATAATTTTGCGCCTTGATCATATTTTTTTAGAGCTATTTTAGCTAATGCGTTTTGGCGTTCTCGAATTTCTGCTAAGGAATTTGCTATATGATTTATTACCTCAAATTGAAGATTGCACATATTTATTTTTTCCTCTTCTCCACACTCATCACAATGTTCAGCACAACTTCTCCAATCCTCAAATAGAAAATCAATGTTAACATCATGAGGATTTATCATATATTGTTCACATTCTTCACAATTTTTTTCAGCTCGAATCGTTAAATCTTCAATCATCTTATATAATGATTTTACATAATTCCATTTACTTAATTCTTTTAATTGCTCAAAATCTTTCTCATTTAGAAAATTTTGACTCATAATTTACTTCCCTCAATAATTTAAATAATTCATTAGTATACCAATAAAAATATGTGTCTTTATTTAAATGTCTTTATTTATAAGATATATCATGGTTTTGTTTATATAGCTCCTATATCCTTCTTCTTTTATCTAAATGACGATATAAAATATAGGTTGTAAATAAATTATTTATTTTTAGAAAATCCTTTTTAATTCTAACTTTTATATAGAATCTATAAAAGATTTAAGAAGAAAGAGCTAATTCTTTATATAGAATTTTATTAATTAACAACTTTTCTTGTTCATTGATTTCATTATGAGGGATAATAATATTATTGATATAAATATCCTCTCTATATTTATGTTTTTGCACTTTTTCTAACATCATAAAATCAGCAATTCTATTGATTTCCTAAGTAAATAAATTATTTTTTGCTTTTTAATTTTATCCTTTTGGTCAAATTAATAAATAGAAATTCTATCTTATAAACTTAAATGAAATTGTCATTTAAATTTATATTTTATAAAGATTAACCATTTCAGAAAATAGTAAGATGTTCTAATTTGATAATATTTTTCTTTTTTTTTATATATCTTTAAAACTTATTAACCATTTAATAAAATTTGGTCTTAAAAATCATACAAAAAGTTCTAATAATGTAGTAACTTTATTTTTTCCTTGATTATTTGTAACTTTTTCTAATATCTTTTTAGCAAGTTCTTTTTTTTTTTTGTAATATTGTTCTAGTAATTGTTCTCCTTCCAAGTTTGGATATCTCATTTTTAATGCAAAATCTCTTTTAGGACATCCTCCACGTCTCATACAGCAATAACTAATTGATCCAAAACAAACGATATCAGAATCCCAGTTATTATCTTTAGAAAAGGTCTCTTTAATATTAATAAATTCTTTTGCAGATAAACCAATTTCAGATAAGACTTTATCCCTCTTACATTTATATCCAAAAGTGAGACTATGTCCTGGTTTACAACAGAAAGTTAATGCTCTATAATCTCCTCCCATACAAATTGGAACAGGAGCATTATATCTCCACCCGGGTAAATCTCTTAGCTTGTCTGATCTTAGATGAACCATATTGTGGAAATTAATCTCTTTTTTTTCATTTTTTATTCGATTATATAATTAAAAAAGATTTATAGGAAAGAAGGGCCCGGAGCGGGAATTGAACCCGCGTTTAAGGATTCGTATAAATAGTTATAGATTAACTATTACTTCACAGTCCTCAATACTAACCACTTTACAAATTCCAGTTAAACTGCAATTTTCTATACGATCCGGGCCATAATATCTTTTATGCTATAAATCTTAATCTACAATTCTAAAAAAATCTTGTTCTTTGAATAGATAAAAATGGCTTTTTTTTTTGGATAATAGATAATATTATTTGGAGGGACTGTCCTAAAAATATTCTTAATTATTTAATAACGCTTAATATAAAATTTAAAGATTGATTAACAGCATCCTCTAAATCACCAGAATTATCTATTGTAATATCTGCCATCTGAAAGGTTTGATTCTTTTGTGCTCGTATTATTCTTTTTTTTAATTCTTCTCTATTTTCTCTATCTCTCTCTTTCAATCTATTTATGATAATTTTTATAGGAACATTAATAAACATTATTTTTATATTTTTATAGATATTTTTCGCTTCTTCAACAATATTTCTGCTTACATTTATTATAACTGGAATTCCTTTTTTCAGATAATCATCAATTATAATTGGAATTCCATAATAATACTCATATATATACCAAGATAATGCAAATTGTTTTTTTTTACACATTTGATTGTATTTTTCTTTAGTAACTTCTATATTATTCTCAGTAATGGATCCAGTTCTGGTGATATATCTTTTTGGACTATATATCTTATTTAAATTAGCAGGAAATTTTTTGATAATTCCTGAAATTATGGAATCTTTACCTGAACCTGAGTTTCCTATAACTAAAAATAGCATACCTGGAAAATCCTTAATTATTTTAAAGTTGAACACTATCTTTTTAATTGATCTATTTATTTATTATTAAAGGTAAAACTAAAAATTTTTATTGCGTATTTAAATTTGATTAATTGTGATATAATTCAATTGTAAAAAGAAAAATACATATCAAAAACTGATATTACATGACTGAAAAAAAAAAGCTTTCTGACATACCTGAAAGTTATCAGAGATACTTAGATGAGATTTATTTAATTGCAAGTAAAAAAAGAGGTGGATGGGTTAGTAATAAAGAAATAGCTGAAAGTTTAGAGGTAGAACCCGCCAGTGTATCAGGAATGTTAGATAAATTAAAAGAAAAGGATTTGATAAGTTGGGAACCTAGGAAAGCTATTCGCTTGACAAAAAAAGGAAAAGATATTGCCTTACAGTTAAATGAAATTCATCAATTACTACATATTTTTTTTGAAAAAGTATTAAAACTTAAAGATAATACGACTATTGAAGAGTTGTCTTGTCAAATTGAACATCATATAACTCATGATGTGAAGGAATCTCTAAAGAATTTTTTGGATAATTATTTAAATCAAAATTAATTAATTGAATAAATTTAATTTAGAAACTGTTTAGGTTTGAACCAAATATGTCAGATGAGCTGGATAAAAAATTAAAAATTGTTGATAATTATTTTACGGATTTTTCTAATTTTATCGAATTAAAAGATTTTAGAGATTTTTTATTATTTACTTTAAATAGTCAAGTTTCATCTAATATTTTAACACAGTTAGGTATAGGAGGCTCAAAAGAAGTTATCAATCTTCCATTTAATCCTTTATTTAATATTTATTATCAAAAAATAAATTTAATTTCGGTAGGTTCTTTAATCGTTTATGTTAAAAGTAAATCTTTATCTGATAACTTTATAATCGGAAAAGATGATTCTTTATTTAAAGAATTTTTAAAACCAAATGAAATAGATTTAGCCTTCAGGGGTAAAGAAAAAATCCTTATACCTAAAATAAGTGATTGTAGTATATTTGATAAGGAAAATCAACCATTGACTCTTAGAATTGATGATCTCTATCATGATATTGAAAGTTTTATGGCAGTGACAGAACCAAATGTTTTGTTTGTATTAGATGCCCCAAATAGCTCTGAACCTGATTTATTATTTGCATTTAATTTAATGCCTGAAATGCCTGGAAAGTCTAATAAAAAAATCCTTAAAATGGATGTATTTCTAGATTCTGAACATAAGACAAAAGATAAAACATATTTAAAACGTGAAGAAGATTTTCATCTTGAATTTTTAAATAACATCAAAGATATTAGTCATACTGAAATCTTTAAGTCACTATTTTCCTTAGTTCTTCATATTAAATCTTTTGACAAACCATATTAATTCTATTATCTTAACTTCTTTTTTAAATTCTTTTCTGATATATTTATTTTTATTTTATAAATTTCATTAGAAAAGAAATTCAATCAGAATATATTTCATAATTTATATTTTTTTTTTAAATGTTTTTATTCGTTATACATCAAACGATTAATAAATCAAATGATTAATATCTTCGATTTATATATAATCCGACAAAATATATTAAATATATAATGATAATATTTCCAAATAATTGAATAAAGATGCAGATAATAACAATTAACTTACCAGAAAAGTATTTAGAAGCAATTCAAATATTGAATGATTTAAAAATCTATCCTTCAAGGAGTGAAGCAATAAGAAAAGCTCTAGAGATGTTCCTATCAAATGAACTGAAAATGGATCAAGAACTTGAAAAAGATAATTTCAAGAGACTTGCTAAATATAGAAATGGACAAAAGAAATAATTTTTTTTATTTTTTTCTTAATTTTTAAATTAAATTAAGTTTTTAGGTTTTAATAATGGGTAGAGAAAAATAAAATATAGAACCTTTATTTCTTCCTCCAGATTCCATCCATATTTGCCCCCCATGCAATTCTATTATTTTTTTTGAAATATATAATCCTAAACCTGATCCTTCAATTAATATATCTAATCCTTGACCATATCTTTCTATTTTCCCAAATTTCTCGAATAATTTCTCTTTTTCTTTTTCTGTGAATCCAATCCCATTATCCTTAATAGAAATAATAAAAAAATCCTTTTTAATTTCTGATTTAATTGTTATAATACCATTCAGTGGAGTATATTTTATTGCATTAGTTAATAGATTCCCAATAACTTCTTGTATTCGATCTTTATCAAATTTATTAATTAGCTTTTTATGAATATCTAAATTAATGATATGTTTTCTTAATTCAATTACACCTTTTAATTCTTTAAGACTATATTTAATTAAAGATGTTAAGTTAGCTATTGAGGGGACTAAATTGATTTTCCCAGATGCTAATTCTGAAGTCTTTAAAATGTCTTTAATAAGGTTTTCAAGTCGTATACATCCTTTTCTTATTTCCAATATCATATTGATCATTTCTGGATTTAAAGCGTCATAATGAAGATCTAAAAGTAAATCCGAAAATCCTTTAATTGACACTAAAGGTGTCTTTAATTCATGAGAAGTTCTTCTTAATAATTCTGACTTTAATTTATTTAACTCTTCAAGTCTATCTTTCAATATTTTATGTTCAGTTATGTCATGGCCAATTCCAAAAAGTAATCTCCTTCCTGCTATTTTAAATGGTACCACATTAAGTAATAGTGTTTTGATCTTCTTCTTAATTTGATATGAAGTTTCTAAAATTCGAGGACTAAAAAATGGTGTGTGTTCTTCTTTTTGACTTTTATGTAGTTCAGGGGGTGTAAAATCCCAAACAATTTTTTTCAATATTTCTTCCTTACTACATTCGGTAAAACCAAGTGCAGCTTCATTAGCATCAACATATCTTCCAAATTCATCAACTACAAAAATTGGTATCATTGCTTCTTCAAAAAGAGTTCTATATTTTTTTTCAGATTCTTTTAAAGCTTCCTCAACCAATCTATTTTCAGTAATATCATTAGCAATTGCTATAATTCCTTTAACATTACCTTCTTCATCAATAAAAGGGATTTTACTTGTGTTTACCCACCTTGTTCCTTTATTAGTTTCCCATGATTCCACAATATTTAATTTAGGTTTCCTATTTCTTACAACATCAAGATCATCTTCCCAATATGCCTTTGCTTGTTCATATGGATAAAATTCAAAACTACTTTTACCCTCCATTTCTTTTTTTGTTATATTATGAGCATCAGAAACATATTTATTTACACGAAGTATATTATTTTGAGTATCTTTATAAAGAACTAAACCCGGGATATGATCCAATATAACTTCTAATTCATTGGCAAGATGTTTATATTTTTTCTCAGATATTTTCACTTTCTCTTCTGAAATCTTACGATCTGTAATGTCTCGATTAATTGCTACAGCTCCTATGGGATCTCCTTTTTTATCCTTAAGAATTGAGACTGATGATAAAATATTGAGGCTTGTACCATCTTTATGCGGTTGAATAACCTCGCCTCTCCAGTAACCTTCTTTAAAAAATATATTTAAAACGTTATCTTGATCATCATAAGGATAATCAATCCTAATAATATCCATGACATTTTTACCAATAGCTTCTTTCGATTTCCATCCATATATTGTTTCTGCTGCTTTATTCCAACTAATTATTTTAAAATCTAGATCAGTTGAAATAATCGCATCAGAAACACTTTCCACCAATTTAGCTTGATATCGAATCTTTTCTTCTGCTTTCATTATTTCTGTTATATCTCGGGAAACCTCAATTACAAATGAAGGACGTCCATTTTTATCCAAGTTAGCTACACTAGATATATACCAGGTATAATATTTTTTGCCTTCTTTATTGATTCTCTTACATTCTTTTTGGTGGATTTTGCCATCCATAAAAGTTTTTAAAACTTGGCAGTCGTTACAAACAGTATTTCTATTATGATATATCTTATAACATTTATTTCCAATTATTGATAAACCATAATTGTTAATAGCAATATCATTTGCATAAATAATATTTAATTCTTTATCTAGTATACTGATTTCATCAGGTATTGAAGATAAAATATTTTTGAGTCTTTTTTCAGATTTTAATAAACCTTCTTCAATTTCTTTTCTTTTTGTAATATCAATAACAGAGCCAATAGTTTCTATAGGATTTCCCTTTTCATCTTTTACTAGTTTAAATTCATCCCGCATCCAATGATATTTATTATCTTTCAATTTAAGACGATATTCATAAACAATTTTTTTTTTCTTTATTTTATTAAGTATTTTAAATATATTTTCTCTATCATTTGGATGTATGTGTTCAATCCAAAATTCTGGATTTTCAATGAATTCACTAGGTTCATAACCCCATTTCTCTTTAACATTATCACTTATAAAAGTAGCACCATAATCACCTGATGGTCTAGAAGTATAGATTATTGCAGGACTAGTTGAAATAAGATATTTGAATCTCTCTTCAGATTTTTTTAATTGATGTTCAGTATATTTATATTCAGTTTCATCTCGAATATGTTTAATTACACCAATTATTTCACCAGTTTTCTCATTTCGAATAATAAAGTTATGGATATTAAATATCTTTATATCTTGTTCATCTAAAGGATTAACATAATTGATACAACAAAATCTAGATGATAAAATAGGATCCATACATCTACATATTTCACATGGAGAACTTCTATTATAGAATACTTCATAACATTTTTTTTCCTTAAGAGGTTTATAATATGAAAACCACTCTTCCATTTTGGGATTTGTCCATATTATATTCGAATTTTTATCAATAACGCAAATAGCATCTTGAATATTTGCTAATATTTCTGATAAAAAAATTTCCTTATTATTAATTAAAGATTTTTTAAGCTCATCCAACTTTAATTTTCCTTCTAAAACCTTATATTCTTAAGAGTTATCTTTAATTAGAATACAGTAAGTAGAAAAAACAAGTTTTATTTAACAATTTTGTTTTATAAATGAAACTAAAAATATTTCACCCTTCTTTAAAATCAAGTTAAAAAAGTTAAAAAATTATCTTTCAAAAATATAGATTAATTATAATATTAAAATTATTGATAAGAAATAGTTAGAATATGAATATAAATTAAAAAAAATAATTTTATTCCTAATATCTTATCTCTATTCAATAACTTAATTTAAATTTATGATATTGAATCAAATTCATAATAAACTTTTTTTAATTTTTGAGATATTAGAAAATTATCCTTTATAAAAAAAATTTTCAATGGAGATATGAGAGTCGCTAGATATTATAGTAATAAGGATGTAAGAGTTGAGGAAATGCTCAAACCCAAAATCAATTCAGATGAATTTCTTGTTGAAGTAAAAAAATCAGGGATTTGTGGATCTGATATTCTTGAATATTATAGATTTGCTAAAATGAAGAAGTTGGGTCTCGATAGTCTAGTATTGGGTCATGAGATTGCTGGAGAAGTAGTAGAAATAGGAGAAAATGTAAAGAACATCAAAATGGGTAATAAAGTATTTGTATCTCATCATGTTCCATGTTTTGAATGTCATTATTGTAAACAGGGTCATCATACCGCATGTCATCTATTACATAATACAAATTTCGATCCAGGAGGTTTTGCTGAATTTATTCGTATTCCTAATATTAATATAGAGAAAAAAGGTGTTTATGTGCTAAAAGATTCTATGTCTTATGAAGAAGGAGTATTAATCGAACCTCTAGCATGCGTTTGCAGAGCTCAGAGATTAGCTACTATAAAAGAGGGACAAACTATATTAATATTAGGAAGTGGTGTTTCTGGAATATTACATCTCAAATTAGCTAAATTAAAAGGAGTAAATAAAGTTATAATGACTGATATAAGTGAATCTCGATTAAAGCAGGCAAAAGAATTTGGAGCAGATGCAATAATTAATGCAAGAGAGGATATACCATCTAAAATAAAAGATCTTAACGAAAATAAAATGCCTGATTGCATTATTGTCTGTACGGGAGCATTATCAGCAGCGAATCAAGCGTTAAATTGCGTTGGTCCAGGATCAACCATTATATTTTTTGCAGTACCAAGACCGGGAGTTAAACTTGAAATCCCTATTAATGATTATTGGCGTAATGAAGTGACTATTATGACATCTTATGGAGCAGCACCAACTGATTTGGATGAAGCATATGATTTAATATCAAATAACAGGATCTCAGTGACCGATATTATTTCTCATCGATTTCCACTACGACAAATTCAAGAAGCCTTTAACGTAGTTTGTGAGGCTAATGATTCAATGAAGGTAATAATTGATTTTGAAAGGGATTAGGAAAATATTCTGTTTTTAAAAAATAATTTCTCCCTTATTGAGATTATATTTTATAAATACAACATATTTCAAAAATTAAATATTCAATCCTATATTAATCAATATAATTCTTTTATAAGGATTAAGGTAAGTGAAAAATGAGTGAAGAATGGAAAAATGCTTCTATAGCATCAACTTTAGGAAAAATTGCTTGGATTCTTGGTGTAGTTGGTGGAATAGTAGAATTAATTTTTGGAATTATTTTTGTTACTTCTAGAGCTCCTAAATTCCCTACAGGTTGGGAAACTATTATACATCCTTATTATGTCTATTATATAATTGCTGGAATTGTCTGTATTTTACTATCAATTATTATAATAAAACCAAAATTCTCAGATAAATGTGCTAATCAAGATTTGGATGCTTTATACGATTGGGTTCTAAAACTTGGAAGTATAAGACTCCCTTGGATTTTAATCTGGTCAATAATACTTATGTCATTTGGAACAGTGTGGTTATCTTGGGGTGGAGATTTGATGTTTGTTGTATTTTCACTCCTGATAATCTCAGGTCCAAAAAAATTTGTATGGAAAGAAGAATAAATTCAAATAATTAATAGATTATAAAATCTTTATTTTTTTTTTAAGTATTTAATCCTACATTAGGATATTTTAATAAGAAACAAAAGTATTCAATTCTATTGAGAGATAGTATCAAAAAAAAAAGGAAAAAATAAAAAAACTATAGTCCTTTTGGACCATTTTGATAAATTTGATATGCATCATCAACAGTAACATTGTCATGAACTATTGCTCGAACTGCTTGAATCATTCCTATTGGGCTATCTGATTGAAAAATGTTCCTTCCCATATCAACTCCGATAGCACCTTTATCAATAGCATTCCTAGACATTTCCAATGCATCTTTCTCGGGAATCTTTTTACCTCCCGCAATTACAATAGGAACTGGGCATATAGATGTAACATCTTCAAAATTCTCACAATAATATGTCTTTACGAAAGTCGTTCCGATTTCTGCTGCCATTCGACTTGCCATACCTAAGTAACGTGCATCTCTTACCATCTCTCTACCTACAGCTGTGACTGCTAAGACCGGTATTCCATATTCTTGACCCCAATTAACAAGTTTAGTCAAATTTAGGAGGGTTTGTTTTTCAAACTCCCCTCCAACGAATATTGAACAAGTAATTGCAGATACATTTAATCTGATAGCATCTTCAATCGTAACATTTATTTCTTCATTGGAAAGTTCTTTTAACATACTAGCACCTGCAGATACTCTTAAAACAATAGGGACGTCCATATCAGGTGATACACAGTTTCGGAGCATACCTCGAGTTAACATTAAAGCATCTGCATATTGAAAGAGAGGTTCTAACTTTTTAAAAGATTTTAACATTCCTGGGATATTGCCAAAATATTCATGAATATGAATTAATTATACATATTTTCCATGATCGATTGCAAGCATCACGCAATGCCCAGATTTAGGTTTGATTATTCGGGATAATCTATTATGCATTCCCCAATCCATTATTTTTCTCACTTTTACAGATTTTACAAAATTGTATTTATATTGTTAATTTTGATATTAAATTATGGATCTTTATTTTATTTTTCTAATTGGTTTAAAAATTAAAAATATTCAAAAATAAAAAAAAAGAATTAAATAAATATAGGAGTTATACCAGCTATTACAACAATCGATATTATACTTACTAAAATTGCCCCTGATGATAATAAATAATGCAATTTAGTTCTATTATCAAGTCTATCATTAATACTTATACTTAAAAATCCTAAAATCATTAAAATAAAAGCCAATGCTATAAATACTCTGGCAATATTTACAATATATATCTCTTGCCATTCCATTTGAAGTGCTGTTAGCTCATATTCATTAGCAAGTCTAATATAGTCCTCATAACTAATTAAATTATTAATATAATCTATATAGGCTTTTTGAGCATTCACATAGTAATAAATACTTGCATTATTTGCTATGGAGACACTAATTTGAGCTATTAAACCAAAAATTATAAAAATTATAAATCCCGAAATTAATAATTTTAGAGATTTTCTTTTTTCCATATTTGAAATTTTATCAAAAAATTTCATTTTTTTTCTAGATTCCACCTTCATTTCGCCTTCTTTATAAGACCTAAGGATTTAATCCTAAAATAATGGTTTTATAAGGATCATTTAATAATTATATTTTTTTAATATTTAAAGCTATTGATAAATATCATAAAAAAATCTCAAATTAAATTAAAATTCTCATCATTTCTAAATAGAATTACTTTTATTTCCTTAAATTTTAATCACATGTTTCGCAAATTAGGTCACCGGTGTAATATGGATTTTCAACAAATTTCTTGACTTTTTCTTCTACACCAATTGTTAGTGTATTAAGAATGATAGAATATTCAACCTAAAATAAATTCCATTAAAAATGAGATATATTTCATTTATTTTTTATTTTTTTTTTTTAGGAGTAGCACTCATTACAAGATCAATCTTTTCATATCCTCTGATTGATCCATTCTGATCTAAGAAAACAATAAATTGATGCTCAGGGCATACAATCCCAGGTGGTATTTGGATTTTAATACATCCGTCTTTTTTTTGTGTGAAGAGTTTTTTAGGAATATTAACATTTTTGACAGCTTCACACGTAGGACAAGTTATTTTTAGTTCCCTCATAATAAACCAAATAATAATTATTTAATTTTTTTTTTTAAAACTTATTGTTTATATAATAGTTATACTGTGAAGTCAAATAAAAATTTTCACTTTTTTACTATGAAAGGCAAGAATTGTGAAAATAATATTACCAAAGGATTAAAGAAAAATCAAAATAAAAAGTTGCTAAGAATATGTGGTTTTGAATAAAATTAAAATGAGTTTGGGAAATTAGTAAAATAATAGGACGAAATTTAAGAATTAGATAAAAAATTAACAATTAAATAAATAATTTGGATATTAATTAGAATTTTATTTAGAGTTGAATCAGGGGATTATGTGTTTCTCTTCTTATAAGTAACTAATTTAACAAATGTAATTATTAATATCATTGGAATAATACCTAAAAAGAAAATGGTATAAATTATTTGTGAAAATAAATCATTAAATATATTGGGAGCTAATATTACGATAAAAATATTGTAGATATAATGAAATATGATACATGGAATTAGACTATTTGTCTTTGTATACATATAACCTAAGCCAATACCTAAAAACGCCGCAAAAATTATTTGAAGAACTATACTTAAAGGATCCCAACCTATAAAAACATTTAAAAAATTCCCAAAATGAAGAATTCCAAAAAATATTCCACTTAAGATTATAGACGTAATATTTGTATATTTTTTCTTAAACATAGGTATCATTACGCCTCTAAATGTGACTTCTTCCCAAATACCGGGAATTAACATAATGAAGAATATAAACCAACCATAACCATTAATTAAACTTGGAGATTGGATTAAAACTTTAGGATTAAATTCGTATTCTCCTAGTAAATAACTTCCTATTAAGATAGGTCCTATAATAATTAAAAATGCAATAATTCCTATACTTATATTTTTAAAAATTGGCTGATTTTTATCTAGCTTAATGTTAATTAAATAGCTTTCCATATTTTGTTCTTTTTTTGGTAATTTTAATCCAAAAGGAATTAATATTAAACATAAAATAATTAATGGAAACAAATTTAGAGAGAATTCTATGATTAAAGAAGTTAAAAAAGGTGGTACTATAGAAAATAAGTCATAAATATAATAAATAATAGATACAACAGGTAATGAAATTAATAACGGAAGTGTCCAATATAATAAAGTCAATCCAGATGCACCTAATACAGGAATTCTCCTTAATAATCCTCCTGTCTCATAAGTTCCTATTTTTTCTTTTGCAGGAAACATCATATTAAAACCGAATCCTAGGACAATGAGTCCAGTAATTCCAACAATTAGAGCAATGAGGGCGTATATCAAGAAATTAAAACTCAAAAATAACAAGATTAGATTGAGTAAAACTAATCCTAGGTTTGTTAAGATCATTAATATCCACTTCCTCACTTTTCTTTCTTTATAAAGTTCTTCGATAATGTATTTATACTTCATTTTTCCAAAAAGAGAAAATTTCATTTCAAAAAGAACAAGGACAAATATAAATGATAAGGGTAAAGTACATAAAGTAATCATTGCAATCATACCATTCTGTAGGAAAATGGATGCAATAATAGGAGGAATAATAAAACCTATTAATTGAATTACTATAATAATTACTAATTTTGCCTTTGCTTGATCTCTTGGAATTATTGGTAAGGAAGAAACAGTAGATGATCCTGTTTCTTCAATATTTAAAAGTCCTGAAATAATAATTCCTGGAGTAATTGAACAAATAAATAGATTTAGTATAATAATGGTATAGATTTCAATAATTTCATTGCTCTCGGAAATTACAGCTGCAAATCCACTAAAAATGAAAATAAACGGGAATATCATAGGCATAAGAAGCATCATAAATGATTGAGGATCTCTAATTATAGACTTTATATCTTTTTTTATATATGCTTTTATTGGACTGGTGGTTTTTATTTCAATCTCAATATTAATAATTTGTATATCTAATTCTCTATCTTTCGATTTTTTCTTTTTTTTTTTCCTAGCACTTGAAATTGAAGTAATTGAATTTATTGCTATTTTTAATATTACATATGAGATTAATAAAAATAATATAAATCCAATCAATGTTGTAAACCATAATATTTGAGGAACATCTCCAGGGGAACTAGAAAGAGAAATCATGTAGGTTGGAGCAAAAGGATATGGTATTAAACTCATTATTATATTCCATATTGAAACATTATCCAAAGAACTAAATAAAGATTGAAGATCTTCAATCGACCTCATTGCAAATGTAATTATAAAACTTAAAGACATAGAAACTACCATATAAGCAATTATAGTTATTACTTTTACAGTTTGAGCTTTCGCGCTCTTCTTTTCCTTATTAAATAGAATTCTACTTATTCTCTCTGATAAAATTATTAAAATACCAAATGATAAAATCACATTTGGTATTGAAACTAAAATGCTAATTAAAAAAACAATAATATCTTGAGTTGCTATAAGCATAAATAATGGAAGAGTTACAATCATTGTTATTAGTGGTATATCTAAACTTCGGAAAATTGTCATCGATGCTAATCTTTTCAGATTTTTTTGAGTTATGGGTAATGTTTGGAGCCATAAAAATGATTCTCCAGACATAAAAGAACCTGTACTTAGAATTCCAAATAATAACAAATACAAAATTGATAATAAAAGAAACATAGAAAAAGTATATCCAAAAGTTAAGAACATTGCTTCTATATTTGGTCCTGAATTCCATTCAAATATCTCTTTGTATGCGATAAACATAAGCAATGGCATAGTAAATAAAGCAAAAGAATATGCAATTTTCATAACCATTATCACTATATTGAAATGTTTCTTTCTTTTCTCAAGTGATTCAAGATAACGAGCACTTCTAGATCCTGCTTGAGCCAGTTGAGTTTGTAAGAATACTTCATGAACGATATTTTTAGCCATAGAATATGATTCTAATAATTTATATCTCATTTACTTATTTCATCTCTCTTTTTATTAATAAGGGATTTCCTAAGTTTCATTACTATTTCATTAACAGAGGTATCTTGTTCAGTTAATCTAAGAAAAACATCTTCCAAACTAGCACCTAATTTATCAGTTTGTTTACGTAGGTCTTCAATTGTCCCAATTCCAACAATTTGACCCTTATTAATTATACCAATTTTATCACATAATTCTTCAGCTATTTTCATTATATGTGTTGAAAATAAAACAGCTC
>CAZGJX010000002.1:76123-113366 GCA_964525635.1 uncultured archaeon | reverse complement strand
CCACATACAAAAGGTACTTTAAAATCATGTTTCCATATATGATGTTCTGTATCTGCAGGTGTAAGTACTTCACTTTCATCGATAGTATCAACTCCTGCTGCTTCCAATACACGAGCTTCACCTATATGACCAATTCTACATTTCATCATAATTGGAATTGAAATATGTTCCCGAATCTCATCATATAATTTTACTGAAGCTGTTCGAGCAATACCCCCACTTTGCCTTATATCATAAGGTAATTTATCTAATAGCATTACAGCCACAGCTCCTGCTTGTTCCGCTATTTGAGCTTGTTCTACAGTTGTAATATCCATAATAACCCCCTTCTCCTGCATATGGGGAAAACTCTTCTTGACTAACCATGTACTTTGGATGCGGTCAATTAATTTTACTTGTCCTGCATTATAATCTAACATCTTATTATTCTCTTTATAAATGCTTTTTATTATTTCTAGAAAATATAATATTATTGTTATATTTTACTACGAATACTTTTTCTACGAGATAAGTAATTCGAGGTAATATTTATTTTTTAATGCTATTTCAGCTCTAATTATAAAAAGAAATTTTTAAATTACTTATTATTTAGATATAAAACAAAGCCGTATTTCTTATCTTTATTTAATCCAACTTTCTCATATAATTTATGAGCTTCAGGACGGTGTTTTGAAGATAACAACATTATTTTATAACAGTTTTTTCTTTTAGAATAATCAATTACATAATTAAGCAAGTATTTTGCATATCCATGTTTTCGAAAATCTGGATGCGTTATGACATTTTCTATAAGAGCATAAGGTCTACCACTTTTAGTTAAATTAGGAATAATATTTAACACGCAAGAAGAAACAATTTTGCTTTTATATTCAACAAGAAATATATTTATTAGAGAATTATTCAAAATTTCTTTCCATATATTTATAATTTTATCATTTGGTTCTATTGTTATATCCATAGGATGCAGAAATTGATATAAATCTAGTAATTCTTCCAAGTCATCTTCTTTTATTTTCCTTATATTTAATTCCATCATATAATTATGAATAGAGAATATTAAAGATACGTTGTTTTATATTTATAATAAAGGTTAGGATAATAATAAATAAATTCAATTTTAGATTTATATTCTAATATGAAAGTTAAATTAACTTTAACCCAGATTTGTTATTTTTTCATATATTATTTAGCTATAATGGGCATTCTTGTCGCATGTTATCTCTCATCAACATTTAAATATCTTTTTTTATCTTATTTTGTTTTTTTTTTAATTATTTCTTTTATTCAATTTATCATATTTCTAATGATAAATGTAAGAAGTAAAAGAAATAAATTAAAACTTTTAAAAAATATCCTCCTAATAAAACAACTCACTTTTTCAATATCTCAAATTACAATATTTTTAATACAAATTCAGTATAAGGGATTAATATCTTACTTTCTATTTTCTTTATTATTTGGAATTATATTAATTATAGCAGAATCTTATTATTATAATTATTTTTTTAAAGTTTTATATCTTGAAATGTAGGGAAAAATAGAAAATAGAATTCAAAAATTTTATGATGCTAAAGGAAACAGAGAAGAAAAATTTCATGATTTATATTATGGTGGGGGGAATATTAAGAATTATATCTCATTTAGAAAAATCATTCTTGCTGTAACTTTGGGGAATCTTATATTATATATTATTGGTATAATTTTCTATCTTTTCATTATTAGTAATTTTTTATAATAAAAAAGGAATTAATAATTCGAGTATACTATATTATCTATATCTTAATTTATAGAACAGATTTAAAATGATTTTTCTCTCTTAGACTCATAGAACATCTGAATCATTAGAGATAAATATATTTTAACTTCTATTTTATTATTCTATCTATCCTTCTCAAGGATTTTACAAGCCAAATAAAAGTTTATCTAGTGAGTTTTTTATATATAAAATAAAACCATTCATATAAATTTGCTTTCCATTTGTTTTTTTTATATATATTTTCCCAATGATTTATGGTTGTCAAAAGTTTTATATTATTTGTCTTAGAATATAAATATTTAATTTGTTTAAGTTTAATATTGAAATAGTTACCATCTGCAAAAAATTGCTTATTATCATCATATCTTAACCATGTTAATAGAGAATTTTTCATAATGATATTCTCAATATTATTTTCAAGAGTTTTAAGACCGTCGTTAAACAGTGTATTTGCTTTTTTTCTTATTTCTACTGGCCCAAATTGACTTGTTTCATAGAGCCCTATAAGTGCGCTTAAAAAACCATTATATACAACAGGAGTATTATTTCCATAAGAATACTCTAGATACCATTTATCTTTTCCTTTTTTTTTAAGCACCCCTCCTTTATTACTTTCAATTTCGAAAGAATTAAGTATTTCTTCTATTTGTTTTAATAATGTTTTACTTTTTTGGAATTGATAATATCTTATTAAAACACTCAATCCGCGTGCATTGAACAAAGCAGAATAACTATTCGTAGCAGGGGGATATCCTGCCATAATAATTTTTTTTTTGAATAACCAACCATTTATACTATTTCTCTTTTCAAGTTTCTTAATCATCAATTCAGATATTTTTATAAAAGATTTGAGGTCATTTTTATCTTTTTTTTTTATGTAATCATTATAACAAGCTAATGCTTTTGTTAAACTAAATAGTGGCATGAATTGTATTTTTCCACTTCGATACTTAAAATAAATAAGATCATTCTTTTCTATTCGCTTATAGAAAAAATTACTTAGTAGACGGGCTTTAAAACTTATTTTATTTATTGCTAACTGATTATTTGAGTTATAGTTTAATTCAGGAATAAATTTTGGGAATTCTTCTATTAGTTTCATTCTAATTTTAAAAGAGTCTGCGTCTATATCTTCTTGAATCATGGTAATTACAAATTAGGTTTATTAGTGATTATTTTTTGATGATTAATTATATCTTTTCAATTAAAATGATGATATTTTTAATTAATTAAGATTTAAAAATTTTAAGATTAAATGAAATTAATATTATTTCCTCTAAATAGACCCCAATTTCACTTCCAAACTTAAACTTACTTAAATTCTGGCCATTTTTAGACCTTTAAAAATTACTTTTAGTTTTAAAAAGAAGTTAATGATTCCTGTAATCATAACCATAAAAAAAAAGTAAATATTAAATGGTTCTGAGAAAAAAAAGGTTTAAAAATTAGAATACACAATAAACTTTTTATCTGAACCTATTGAATAAATTTCAAAAGATTTTCCTTTCTTAGACTCACAAAACATCTGAATCATTGGAAACAAAGATATTTTCGTTTCGATTTTTGTATCTTTATCTTTTTCATACGTTTTATAATCCGAACTAGCGCTAGAGATAGTTTTTTTGATATTTTTATTCCAATACCCTAATGAAGCTTCAGCTTTATTGGTTAATGTTTTAAAGTCGTTAAATTTAATTCCTTCTACTTCATCAATTAATTGATGAAGATCTTTTTCAATTTCTTTCTCATATTTTGTTTTTGCACTACTATGTAAGACAGGTTGACCTGAAACAACTCTCTTAAACGGAACAGCTTTAAGTTGATACGTATAAAGACTTTTAGCACCATTACATTCCTTACATCTTTCTTTAAAATTACCCATTCCATAACAATTTTCACAGGAATATTGAAACTCTTTTTTTAGTTTGTTTTTTTCTTCATCTTCTAATACAATTACTTTATCTATAACTTTCCCTGTTCCATCGCAGATCTTGCATTTTTCTTCATGATATCCTTTACCATTGCATTTTTGACAAGGTTTTGGTTTAAGAGTATTATAAAATGGAACCAAATCATCGTCATTCCAATTATCTTTAAGGACATCTTTCTTAAAATTAAAAAATATCCCTTTACTTACTTTATCTGCTTTTAAAACGATTTCTTTCTCTCCTTCTTTTACGGGTTCAATGGATTTTTTAATTGCAAAATATATAGCGGCTTCTTTCATTGTATCCTTTACGGTTTCAGCTGCAGAGATAACATCGAGTGAGAAAAC
This sequence comes from uncultured archaeon, assembly GCA_964525635.1. GTDB lineage: Archaea > Asgardarchaeota > Lokiarchaeia > Sigyniarchaeales > SOKP01 > JAFGOA01. The sequence goes on along the minus strand of CAZGJX010000002.1, from coordinate 109,335 downwards.
TGCTCCTTTAGTACCAAATTCTTTTTCTAGTTTTTTTCTTTCTTTACGACTGGTAATTTGTTTCCATTTTTCAAATATATCGTCCAAATTCGGGGTTTTTATAGTTACATCAGGCATAATTCTTCATTTTCCTTTTTTTTTTTAGTGTTATTAGATATCTTTTATAAATATTACAATTTATAATTATTCTATATTTTTTTTAAGATAAATAATTTTAAGTATTTTGACTATATTTTTTATAATAAGATAATAATTATAATTAAGTAAATATTTTTAACTATGTCAGAAGAAGATAAACAATCAGTAGAATATTTTTTACAGTGGATTCAAAATGATGGTTTAGCCCAGTGGATTGAACATTATCTAAATTCGGGGGATGAAACTAAACTTAGAGAAATTAAAGGGATCTATGATCAAATCAAACAAATTTTTGGCTTCTAACATCTCTTTTCTTTTTATATCAATATAAATTCTACCCACTACTAGAAAATATTATAATATGAAGATATTCTTTCAATAACAGAATGGTTTAGAAGAATACTCCATAATTGAGAGAAAATAAACTCTTTATTCAATATTATATTATTTTATGTAAGATATCAATCATTTACTCAATTCTTTTTAGAGATGAAAACGATTAAGAAAAAATATTTCATTGTTATAGATAGGGATCAAAAAGATAAGAAACAGAACAAATTTAATGTTAATTTCTTTTATATCAAATCATTAAAAAAAATTGGTAAAAAGTCGTTTTCTTATATTTCTAATCCATTTTTTAGAGGGGTTGTAATAATTGGATTGGATTTTAAAAATAAATTAAGACCCTTAAAATTTGATAAAATATTATTGGATGGAGGGGTACAACCTGTGGATCCTAAACTTTTTAAGAAGTTTATACTCTCTGAAGAGAATCAATATGTTGCCTTTTCGGAATATAGTAATCCAGATGATAATCAATCGATTTTAATCATGTTGGATAATTTGCAATTTCAGCAAGAGAAAGTAATTAAGTTAACTTTTTGTAAAATCTGTTTGGATAATAATAATTTTAAAATTCTAGATAAAGGATATCAAATTACTTCAATTAAAAATAACAAAATCTGTCCTAAATGTGCAATAGAGATTGTATTACGACAGGCTCAAATAAGAAATCTCCTTTCAACTAAGAAAATAAATCCAAAATTAAAGAATTTTTTTACTCATCTTATATTGAAGTTTAAAGATGTGAAAAAAGTGTTAGAATCATTTAAACCAGATTTTAATCCAATTAAGAACAATAGTATAACGTTATATGATGTTGAAAAGGATATACCTGTAAGTAAAAAATATCTGGATTACAAGATAGATGATTTAGATATACCTCAATCTTTGAAAATAATATTAAAAAAAAGAAATATTTCTAAACTATTACCCATTCAGGCAATATCTATTGATAAAGGATTACTCTCAGAAAATGTAAATCAGTTAGTTATGGCTCCAACTTCAGGAGGTAAAACCTTAATTGGAGAATTAACGGGCATTAAAAAATTATTAAAGGATCCTAGTAAAAAAATGCTCTATTTAGTTCCTATAGTCGCTTTAGCTAATATGCGAGAAATAGAATTTAAAGAGAAATATAAATCTTTAAATTTAAAGGTTATCAAGAGAGTTGGAGAATCTCTTTTGGATAAATTTTATTTAGACAATATAGAGGATTTAACAGAGGCAAATATCATCATAGCCACTTATGAAGCGATAGATTATATTTTAAGAAGTGGAAATAAAGAAATTCTTGGAATTATATCAACAATCATTATAGATGAAATTCAAACTTTAATAGATCCTGAACGTGGATTTCTTCTTGATGGATTAATAGCAAGAGTAAAAACTATTTTTGAAGATGTTCAATATCTATACTTAAGTGCCACTATTGGAGAACCTGAAATATTAGCAAAAAAATTAGATTGTAATTTAATTCGATATACAAATAGACCTGTTCCAATAGAAAGACATTTGATTTTATGCCAAAATGAAAATAAGAAATTAAATTATATTCATAATTTAGGTAGAGCCGCATTTTCGAAGAAATCTAAATATGGATTCCGGGGACAATCAATAATTTTCACACATGCTAGAAAAAAGTGTGAATCAATTACAAGATATCTTCAAAATAAAGGGCTTAATGTAAGATCATATCATTCAGGATTAACTAATGAGGAAAGAAAAATAATTGAATCTGATTTTCAAAATCAAAAAATATCTGGAGTTGTTGCCACAGCAGCACTAGCAGCGGGTGTTGACTTACCTGCAAGTCAGGTTATTTTTGAGTCGCTAGCTATGGGAACTAAATGGTTAACTGTTGCAGAATTTGAACAAATGTTAGGTCGTGCTGGAAGATTAAAAAAACATGAATTAGGGAGAGCTTATTTACTTGTTCAACCTGAAAAAATATATAATCCAAGGATGGAAATTACTGAGGAAAATATTGCAATCAAACTCCTTAATGGAAAAATAAAAGATTTCGAATTAGAACCTAATGAAGATCGATCTCTAACGGAATTATTAGCTCTAATTTCAAGTTTTAATGAGGGTATTAGACAAGAGACAATAGATAGGTTTTATAACTATTTAATTAATGGGGATTATAAAATTGATATTTTAATCAAAAAATTACTTGAAAAAAAACTAATTCTACGAGAAAATAATACCTTTATAAAACCTACAGAATTAGGACAAGCAATTGCAAAATCTTTTCTTAACATAGAAAAGGCAATTGATATTATAGACGTGATAAAAAATAAAAAACAGACAATAAGAGAAATTGTTTTAAATCTAAGATCTTTGAGGAATGTATATTTATCTAAAAGTGTTGTTGCTGACCTTTCTAAAAATGTGAGAATGAAATACTTTTCTAATAACTTTTTTAGTGCGAGTGTTTTATCATTGATGGATGCAGAATATGTGAAAAAAAGAAAAAAGTTTTCTCAAACTTTTATTAATCTGGTCATTAAATGGATAGATGATATTTTTACTTGTTCTTGTAAAGATAAACCCTATTGTGCTAAAGAATGCGGACGTCTGAATCTTGAACAAATAATCCTAAAATTAAGAACAGAAGATAAATTCTCAATTGGAGATATTCATCAATATTTAGAGGAAAAATATAGTCTTTTAATCTTTAAGGGAGATTTAATTGATTATTTTGAGAATTTAATTTATTCATTTGAGAGTATTAAGAACATCGCTAAGGGAATTCACAATTTAGACACTGAATATAAAAATGAATTAAAAGAAATTCCTCTTCTAATTGAAAAAATAAAAGGATAAAGAAAAATAAGATTATTAATCATTTATATACTTAGTAGTATGCTTCCTTATTATTATTAGAAAGATTATGCTAATTCTACTTGTCGATTTGGATATATTTAATATGCAATTAATAATTTATTTTTGAGAAATGCTACTAAAATCGTGGAAATGTTAAAATTAAATGGTATGAATTTCAATTTTATCTTTATCCTCTAATTCATAATCTAAACCAACTTTTTTACGTTTTTGTCGAGCAGACTCTCTTATAACGGTAGCAAAATCGAATAACTCTACAAAAGTTCTGTGTATTTTCAATGCAACATCTTTTACCATTGCCTCTTCATTCATAATTAGGGGTCTTTCAGCCACAATACCTGAATTCATAGTATATATTCTAATTTTATTTAACAATTGTAATACTAATTCTCCAAAATTATCTGGAAAAATACTTTTATGAACACTAGTTGCTACCAACCTAAAATTATATGAATACTTTTTTTCCAATAACTCAAACTTTTCTTCTGTATGGGGAAGATCACCTTTAGTTCCAATTATAATTGCTTTTTTATAGACAACAGAATGGTTTAATTTGTCAAGAATTTGATCAATTGTTATTCTTCCATATAATTTTACAATACAATTTTGTATTCCATTAGCTCGAATAATCTCCTTTATCTTATCTGATAATTCCATATTTTCCTTAGATTCGGTCGTTAAATAAAAAAGTTGAATATTATTAGAACCGGTTTTCTCAATCTCAATTGGAGGTGGAGGTTCATTTAATTTAACGTCTGCATTATTTAGTTCTGTAAATAATAAATCGATTTGTTCATCAATATTTCTCGTTAAATCGATACATAAACAAATTAGGTCACATGCTCTAATTTGTGATATTATTTCTTTTCCATTTGCAACTCCCTTAGATGCACCTTTCATTAATGAAGGCATATCAACAATTTGAAATCTTATCTTTTCATAATTATATATACCTATTTCAGGGAGAGCATTAAAACTACCAATTTTATCTTTGGCAGCTTTCGTTAAAAAATTGAGTAATGATGTTTTCCCTACCCCTGGAGTATAATAATCACTTATTAATATTATTTGTATACCCTCTTTTTTTATAGAAAATGGACTAACAACTTTAGTGGGTGATTTTTTTTTTTTTATCTCCAATTGTCTTTTAAGTTTAGCGAGTTTAGACTTATTTAATGCAACAATTTTTTCTGTTGCTTTATGTTTAGGAACTAAAGATATAAATTCTTCAAGACATCTGATTTGTTCCTCGAGGGATTCAGCATCCAGATATTTTTGATATGCTGCATTTGCTTCGGGACCGATGTTAGAAGACAATTAAATCACTCTTTTTGATTTAAAATATAGATCTGAATCTATCCTCCGTCTTTAACTTTAAATCTCCTAAAATACTATCTATTCTTTCAGTGAACTTCTTTTCAAAAAATTTTTTCTTTTTAGAAAAGATATCATTCAAAGAAAAACGGTTTAAAAAGTGTTTATTAATTTCTATTAAATGTTTTTTTACAACATCTGTATCAGTTTCTTTTTCAATAATTGCATAATATAATAAAGCTTGTTTACTACCTGCTTCTTCTGCTAGAGGCAAAGTAATCGATTCTGAATAACAAACTAATTTAAAAGAAGCCAAGGAAACAACATTTATATCATCACCGAAAACTTCTGATGTGAAACTTTCTAATGCAGAAAGAAATCCCGCTCTTAAGTCAGGATCTAAGGGATTAGTTGAAGCTGTATAGTATTGAATTTCAAAGATATTCCTATTTCCTAAATTAATTCCAATTTCAAGTACAGCCATAATTCAAGAAAATTTATTCAATATTATAATACTAAATTCTAATGATAATATAAGACTATATATATCTTATAGATATAATTTATTTTAATACTTTTTTTTTTACTAATACATAATTGCTTAATTGATACCTAATTGTGTTTTATAAGCACTCATAGTATTTTGAAGTAAAGAAGCGACAGTCATTGGTCCAACTCCCCCGGGAACTGGTGTGATCTTCCCACAAATATCAAATACACCTTCGAAATCAACATCTCCGCATATTTTTCCATTTACTCTATTTGTTCCAACATCAATTATTACAACTCCTTCCTTGATTTTTTCTTTAGTTATAAAATTAGGATGCCCCACAGCTATAATTAAAATATCTGCTTGTTTTATATATCGATTTATATCTTTTGTCGATGTATGACATACTGAAATAGTAGCATTTCTTTTTAAAAACATAAATATTAAGGGTTTACCCACTAAATTTGATCGATTAATTATAGTGATATCCTTACCTTTAATTTCAATATTATTTCTTTCTAATAAAGTGATTATTCCCTTTGGAGTACATGGAGCTAATTCTTCATCATAATCGAAAAGTTTTCCTCTATTTATATAATTAAAGCCATCAACGTCTTTTTTTGTTTCTATCTCTTGTAAAAATTGATTAGTATAATCTTTTAGATGATTTGGTAAAGGTAGTTGTAATAATATCCCATGTACAGATTTATCAGCATTTAGTTTTTCAATTTCTTTATGCAATTCAGCAATAGATATATCTTTTCTTAGAGAAACCATTTTTGAATCAATTCCAACTTCAGTACAAGTTTTATGTTTAATATTAACATAAATTTTTGAAGCTGGATCTTCTCCAACTAATATAGTAGCTAATTTCGGTTGAATAGTAGTTTTTTTTTCTAAAAGAAGAAGTTCCTGCTTTAGTTTTAAGTTTAATTCATTGGCTAATTTTTTACCATCGAGTAATTTATCCATGATTAATCAAATTTGTCTTCTTTTCCATATATAGAAAACTAAAGCGACAGCAACTCCTATAACCACTAATACAATTAGCAATACAATCCAATTAAATTCCGTTATTCCAATGTCTTCATCTAAATAACTTAAAGCACTTAACTCTCTTAATGCATTGAATGCATAATAGGAACAAATCACAGAGGATCTTTTAATTTCTTCTTCAGTAGATGGATTTGAGAAACCCCCATCAATAATATTTTGTTGATTTAAAATCCATCTAATTGTTGAGCTTTTACTATTATACGTAGCATCAGGAATCATTGAAATAAGTTTTATACAATAAGATGTACTACTTAAAAGAGCCATGTCTGAAGCTAAGTCAGGTTTATAACCTCCAGTAGAAATATAATGTGCTTTAGTATACTCAAGAATATTTTCCAAAGTAGATAAGTTATAGAAACTTCCTAATTCCGATAATGATAAAGCAGCATAGTATGTTGTAAAAAGGGTCGATTGCATAATTTCATTTCCTCCAAATCCTCCATCTGCATTATAACAATCTAAAATCCAAATTATATTCCTATATGTGTAATTGAGTGGACGTCCGATTAATTCAGAACTTTTAATTCCATAATAGGTTGAAATAATATTTGGTGAAGAAGTTGTATTAGTTATTGTAAATCCCCCAGTTGTTAGTTCTGTTTGATTGAGATATGTTATAATTTTACTTTTCACAGTCGAATTAATTGCTGTATTAATTTGATTTATCCAATTTAAAGAATTCAGTAGGAAATAAAGAATATTAAGATCAATGAATTCATTTGTTATAGCATCACTAATGAGTTTAGCAATGTTTTCTCCTGTATCAGGACGATCAACTTTTTCTTTAAGTAAATCATAATGATCTAAAATATCAAATGCATAAGATGTTACTTCATAATCATACCATGAACCAACAACATTTGAAAATCCACCAGAATCAGAAATCCTATTATCTAAAATAAAATTTTTTAAGTAATTATTTCTCGTTTTAGCAGACGACAATGGAGTTATTATTAATAAAGATATCATAGAAAAGCATATAATCAATCTTTTATAGTTTTTCCTTTTCAAGATAGTAAAACCTCAATTTATCTTTCAAAAATTAATCTTCTTAAATTTAACTTTAAATTAAAAATTAACTAATAAAGATATTTAATTATGAATTAAGTGTCTTATATTTGTTTTCTATTTATAAAGAGTAAATAATTATTTTTTCTATTGATAGTTTTATCAGCTCAAACAACTAAAAAACTGTTTTTATTATAATTTAAATGATATGGGTTAAAATTGTTTTCAATAGAAGTTCTTATATTTGGTTAATGGAATAAATATGAAAACAAGTGATTTTAATTATTTAGAAATAACGTTGGAGGCGATAGTAGTTCAAGTATAATTTGCAAATATTTGAGAAAGATCTGTATGTAATATTTCTTTATTTATTTCAAATTGTTCTCGTGTTATAAATAAATTTCTAAAAGAAGGCAAACTTCCCAAAATTGTAGCACCATTATATACAGCTAGTTGTAGATTATTAGGAATAAAGAATCTTAAACCACTTTTTTTAGAATCTGCATATTCACTGAATCCAATTTTTCCTGATGACTTTAACTTTACTGATTCAATTTCCTTTTTGGTAATAGGAGTAGGAGTCACCGTTAAATTATATCCACAATATGGACAAAATAAAGATTCTTTATCTGATATTTCTTTTGTACATTTAGGGCATTTTATATAATCAGCGTTTTGAGTTTCATCAATACTTTGTTGGTCTATGTTGATATCAATTTGAGGCATTTGCATATTAGCACCACATTGTGGACAATTAGTTATATTGTTAGTTAAATCAACTAAAGTACCGCATTGTGGACAGTTATCTTGGTTTTTTTTTGTTCCTTTTATAGGTTCAAGACTTTCCACTTTTTGTTCTATTTTCTTTTCACGACCTTTTGATTTAACTGTTATTCCATATTGTGGTAATAATATATTCAATTCTGTTTTTAATCTCTCTTCAAAACCACTGTGAGAAAGATTTCCTCCAGAAAGTACAATATGAGATAATAATTCACTCCACTTCTCTTGATTAACATTTTGCAAAGCTGTTATTATTGCGTGCTGGATTCCAGGTGAATTTGAACCTATCATTGATGGTTGGAATAAAACTTCTGTCGCATTATAGAGGATATGATCCTGTATTTTTACAGTAGAACCATCTGGCATTGGATATTCTACGTTATCACCAGCCTTTCCGGGATGCTCTGGATCTATAACAAAATAACAATTTTTTTCTTTTATTTCTCTTATAATTTCATCTTGAGCTGAGGATGAAATATTAATTCCTTCTCTCATCATTAAAGCCTTCAAATTATTACTTACATCCATACCGGCTAAATTAAGTCTTTGTACTGCTTGTGATATGATTTGTCCATTTATGATTGGAACAATCCATGTGATTCCATCTCCGCTTTCAATAACTAATCCAGTTGTTAATCCAACAGAAAAACAGGATAAAATAGGTGAGGGAACCATAATAAGACTATTAATCTGATGGGTTTCAAAGAATACTCTTGCAATATATTCTTTTATATCTTTTGGTTCAAATGGATTTTCAACATATAAAATAGGATAATCTAATGGATTTTCTATTCTTAGAAGAGTATATAGGATATGATTTAATATTTGATAGTAACTATCCCAATCGGCTATAGATCCCCGTTGAATAGGGTGAGAGATTTTTAATACACCCCTCATTTTCATAGCATCCTGCCCTACATAAACATTTCTTGCATCTACATCTACCATAACAGAGTGATATTTTTCTGTTCCTGTTATACAAGGAAATATATATCGAGGGCTTGTTTCGCCAGCAAATCCCACTTTAACATATGCAGAACCAATATCAATTATAATTGGAGTGCCTGGTGTAGGTAATGACATTTAAATCAATTTTATAAATTAATAGAAATTTAAAATCGTGAATATAATTACTATAAGAATTTACCTAATTAAATTTATTTTAAATCATAGGTAATATATTTTATTTAATTTATTATTTTATTTATTCATTAGTTATATATTTCAATAATCTTTCTAAAATAGTTTTTTCTAAAACTAATCCAATTAATTCATTATTATTATTCACAACAGGCATTCGTTCAATATTATTATCAAACATTTTTTTTAAAGTAGCTAAAATAGTATCACTTTCTTTTGCAACAAAAGGTTTAGATGTCATTAAATCTTCTACAAGAGTATTAGGTGTATCTAAAGACATTGCAAACCGTGCTAATCTTATATCTCTCTGAGTTATTATCCCGATTAATTCTTTCTTTTCAGAAGAATCAACTACTGGAAGACCTCCAATATTTTTTCTAACCATTAAAAGTTCTGTTGTACTAATTTTTTCATTAGGAGTAATGCTTAAAGGATTTTTTATCATAATTTCAGATATTTTTATTTGTCCAAATTTTTTCAAATTATTTTTTTCTTCGTACATTATATCATCCTTTCAATTAATAATATGATAGTTTTAATCGAATTAAATTAATTTTTATTCCAATTAAATTTATTTAATAAAGCTTTTTTATCTTCTGTTCTAGTCCTAATTTAAAATTTTCAATATCTTCGGAGAGAATTTTAAATACCTTTAAAATATATAACCCCCAATTATTCAATTTTACAGTACCTCCACCACCTGTACCTCCTTTACTTGTAATAACAGGAGAGTTGCCTGTTCTTTTTTCAATTCTTTTTAAGATATTCCAAGCATATTTATAAGAGTAATTACACTTTTCAGCAGCCTGTGATAGAGAGGTTACTTGATTATTATCAATCATATCCAATAATCTTGCCCATCCAGTTCCTAAAATACTTTTATCATCAAATTTTAACCAGAATTTAATTCCAAAATCAATCTTTTGCTTAAATTTATCGATATTTTGATGATCTCTCATATTAATTATAAATAGAATATTAATATTTATTATCTTTTTGAAGTATTACTGTCGTTATTTTCTAGATTCGTAATTATGAAAAAAATAATATCACTTTATAGTCTATAAAATTATCTTTATGAAAAGGTATAAAAATTAATTATATTATTATAAGTGTAAATCAGATTAAAATCTAAAGTGTTTACAAATATGTCAGATATAGATGAAAATGAACTAGTTAAAAAACAATTAGAGGAAACTATAGAAGAATTAAAACAAACAAAAGAAGAACTAGACAAGGTAAAAATAATAAATGAAAAGGTAAGTCAAGATTTTAAAAATTCTGAGAGCATGATAAAAAGTTTAAATTCAGAAATGGATGAGATCAAAAAGAATTTAGAAAACATAATAACTGAAAATGCTCAACTCAAGAAAAAATGTGAAGAATCAAATGACTTAAATTCCAAATCAATTTCACAAATGGGAGAATTAAATAAAAAGATTGAAGAATTAACTGATTCAATTTCAGAAAAAGATGAAAAAATAAAAGACCTTGAAGAAAGTAATTCAGAGAAAGATAAGGTAATTGAAGATTTAAATAAAAAACTTGAAGAAGCAAAAAAGGAATTAGAAGAATTAAAACCTGCTGAAGTTATTTTAAGTAATGATGAAGTAAAAGAGAGAGATACATGTCCTAAATGTGGAGCTGTTGGTAAAGATATAAAAGTTACAGAAGATAAATCAAAAATATTAAGTTATATTGGTAATCTTCCCATGTATGCTAAAAAGAAAGTGTGTAAAAAATGTGGTACTGAATTTTAAATAATATATTTTCAAGACTTTTTTTAAAAATTAATTTATTTTCTTTTTTAATCCTTAAAATTAAATATATAAATAATTAATACCTCTTTTTTTCATCAAGAAAGGCAAAAAATTAAAGAAAAGATTCTTTATATTTCTAAAAAATTTTTATATGGGATTAAAATTGTATTTCAGTAGTTCAATTAAAGATGGAAAAGAAGTAATTAAAGATTTATATTATTTTCAAGAATCTCAAATGTTAGATTGTAATCAATATCTTATTAAAAATCGAAAAAAGGATGAACTAATTTTATTTGATACGGGGAATGGAAAATCTTTAAAATCATTATTCGAAGGTATGGAAAAATTAGATTTAGATTATAAAAAAATAACTAAAATATACCTTACTCATGAACATGTCGATCATGTTCTCGGATTGTATCCTTTATTAGAGAAATTAAAAAAGAATCCTCCTGAAATTTTTGCATACGAAAAGACGGCAAATATTTTACAAAAAGGTAAAGAATCTGATATATTTCCGGGAAATTTAGGAATAAATGCTAAAATGTTTGGAGTAAAAATTATCCCAATTAATGTTAATCATATAAAAGCAAATGAGGAAATAGAAATATGTTCGGATTTTAATTTTAAAATATATTACACACCAGGACATTCATTAGGATCTATTGTTTATTATGAACCAACTAAAAAGATTTTAATCCCAGGAGATTTAATTTTTACAGGAGGTAGCTTTGGAAGATATGATTTCCCTGGTGGATCTCTTACTATGCTTCAAGAATCAATTGAATTTGTTAGTAAATTAGATGTAAAATTTCTTTTACCGGGGCATATGGGAATAAGTGATAATGGAAATAATCAAATAGAATATTCTAATAAAATGGTTCATTCTCTTAGAGACCATTTTTAATTTTTTTTTAAAAAAAAGGTGTAAAAATAGTTAAATATAAAATAATTTATTGAAAAATGATTAACAAATATTTTATATACTATATAGTTTATATTATTTTAATAAATTTAGAAATATTTTACATATAAATTATTAATCTAAGGTAAAATAAAAATGAGTCAAAAAACAAAAGGAGAAGCAGTTTTTTTAAGAAATTATCCTAAAGTAATATTTTTCTATCCTGTGTTTTTAACATCTTTAGTATTATGGATTATTCAGTTTGTCATCGGGGATGATCCAAACTATATTTTAGGATATGTTTGGACTGCTGTTTTTTTTACAAATATATTTGTAGTAGCATTTGACTTCTCATCGACAAAATTCTTTATACTAATATTGCTTATTGTTATAGTACTTGTTGCTATGATATTCCTAATATTACCCAATGTGGACCTTGGTGGTTCTGGAGATCCATTTAATATTGGAATAACCGCTGAATTCTATTTTATTATGACAATAATCTTAGGGCTTGTTTTAGGCATAGTTGTTTTAAATGCTCGATTTAACTATTGGAAAATTGAACAGAATGAAATATATCATAAAAGCGGTATAATTACTTCAGCAGAGAGATATCCTGCAGGAAATTTAAGAATTAGGAAAACTATAACAGATGTTTTCGAGTTTTTATTCTTAAGAGCAGGATCAATTACTTTATTACCGGGAAAAACAGATGAAGTAATCGTTTTGCCAACTGTTCTTAATATAAATAAAAAGGCAGATAGGATTGATAAACTCTTAAGTTATATCTCTGTTGATGAAGATGAAAGCGTTTGAATAAATTTAAAATTTTTTTTTTTAATTTTTTTATTATACTTTATTTTAGCTAATGAAATAAACTAACTCTATATTTCTTTATCTTTTTATGAATTATTATTTTATTAAAAAAATTCATATTTTAATCTTAATTAAATAATTAAAAGAGTCGTATGATAACTATGTTTAATATCGAAGATTTTCAAGATTATCCTAAACTTATTCCATATATAAAAAAAATAAATAAACTTTACCAAAAAGAGAGATATTCAAATATATCTTCGGAATTAGAGGATCTGAAGAACTTATTAGATCAAGATGATTATCTAAAAATCCCTATTACTTATATTTTAAGTATTTTAGCTGAACAAAAATCAGACCTATTAAATATTGATTTGATAAATAAAATTGAGCCTTTTCTTTACTCAAATAATATTAAATTAAAGTTAAATTCAATAACTATTTTAGGTTTTTTTATTTTAAATAATCCTGACCTTATAAATAGGAATTATTATTCTCAATTCACTGAACTGCTATCAACCTCAACTAAAGATGTTAGAGAAAATTGTTATTTTTTTTTACAAAATATGGTTGAAATAAAGCCACAAGAAATATGTAATTATAAAGATAATCTTATAAAATCATTGGATATAGAAATTATAGATGGAAAAATAGAAAATATCATTATTCTTATTAGCTTTCTGCAAAAATGTGAAAATTATAATTTTAAGCAATTATATAGATTAAGAGAATTAGCCAGCAAAACGATTTTGGAATTTTATAATTTAGCAAATTCTGATCTCAAATCATGTTTGATTAATTTAGTTAAAAAACTCTTCATAGATATGAAAGATATAGATTTTGAATATGAGAACATTGATAACATATTAAAAAATCTGGAGAATACTTTTATTAAATGCAAATATGATTTTTTAAAAGTAAAAAAAGATAAAAATATTGATTTTAAAACCTACTTGAACAGTTTCAAAAAAACAATTTTAAAGGATAAAGAAATTTACTTTTATATTAAAAATTTAGAAAAAAACCAATTATATTTCTATGAATTAGAAAGAGAGAAATTAATCGACTATTTCAAACAAAATCGGAAGATATCACATCAAGAGATACTTGATAAATTCTCGGACATTTTAGATAATCCTAATTTAAAAATATTTTTAAATACTCTATTAAAATTAAACCATATTAACGGTTTTCTCTCTGAATTAAATTTTTATCCATCACCTTATGTTGAATCCTTATTTATTGGTTCTTTTAAAGAAAGAGGTTACATTAATTTAGATGATTTTAATTATCTTCCATTAGATTATATAATTCAAATTATAAAAAAAATATCAAAAGAATCCAATTATAAGATGATAGTAGGCAAGGAAAAGAAAAAATTCTATATTTTATCAAAAATAGAGGAAGAAATAAGAGAAATAGCTGCAAAGGAGAATTGTATTAATTTAAAAAACTATAGAGAAAATTTTACAGAAAATTCATTTATTAAGATTATAAAGTATCTTCCTAAAGATTATTTAACAAATTTTCATAAAGGATCAAGTTGGCTAACTAATGTTGGAAATTTTCGTTTTAAAAAAGAATTAGAAAATTCAAAGATTATAGGTTTTTTTGATGTAGAGAAAATTTCTGAAAAATTAAACATAAAAGAATTATTATTATTGAATATTTTTACTATAGAAATAGATGAAAGAAGTGGAATTTGGAATAAATCCAGGGAAATTTTTTATTACTCAAAATATTTGAAAGATAAAATTGAAGATATTAACCTAATTATAGATCAGCAGGAAAAATTAGATCGTATCAATAAACTTTCCAGAGAATTAAATATTGAAAGAGAACAAATTATTCAAAAAATGGATGAAAATATCAACTTAATAGGAGAAGAGATTCAAAAGAAAGACCAAATCAAGATATCAGAATATTTAGAAAAAACAGGTATGGATTATAAATCCTTTCTTAATTTTCTCAAAGACCTGAATTTAAATCATCTTAAGAGGGGAGATTTTTTAATATTTGATCCCTTAAAAATAGATAATGCTAAAAAAGAAATTATACGTAGCTTAAAAAGGGATTATAAAGACACTGATTTCATATCTCTGGGAAATTTTGACATAAATTCAAAAATTATGAAAGATTTAATCGAGGATTTACAAACAAATGGTGAAATTAGGGGTATTATTTATGAGGATGATGATATTAAGTTCTATACTGAAAATGGGTTAAAAAATCTAATGCTTTCTAATAAAATTTTATTTTCTTTTCATGATTTTTTTTACGGAAAGACATTATCAGATGATGAAATATCCCTTCTTACTGAAGTTTTCAATGAAATCTATAAAGGTGGTAAAATTAAAGGTAAATTTGATGATGAAACCCTTACTTTTACTAGTGATGAAATTGTATTTGCTAAAGGTTATAATGCATATTTAGATGAATTTGAAAAAGTTATAGATTATTATGTAAGAAGATTCAATTCAGAATTTAATAAAATAAAACCAATTCTCAATAAAGAAACCACAATTATTCCGAAAGAAATAAAAATTATACAAGATGCAATCGATAGAATAAATGATAGTTATGTCTTTTGGAAAAGTAAATTAGATGCCTTTATTAATAGAATAAATAAAAAATTGTTGAAAGAACAAGGTATTACATTAAAGAAATATAAATCTATATCTTATATGAGTGATAAAAAAAAAGATATAAAGTCATTTGCTGAAGATAAAGAAGTCAATAATTTGATAGAGAATTTTAATTCTTGGGTAACTATATTTAATAAATTAGAATTAAAATATGAAAATATAATTTTCTATCAAAAAAGGGTATTAAATAATCCAGATGATGATGAATCAAACCAAAAATTAATCGAATTAAGGGAAGAATTAAACTTAGTTTAATAAAGAGAATTATTTACGTTCGTTTTCAATATTAGATATAAAATTATCAACATCAATTTTGGAATTTGATTTGATTTTATAACATTTAGGTTTAATTGCTCCATTCATTTCTAAAACACCATTTTCTTCCAAATATGCAAGAGATCGCCAAATAAAATTAATTTTAGAGCGGTCTGAGGACTTAATTTTATTAAATCTTCTAATTCGTTTAGTATTAACCATATTAACATTATTATCAATAAGTTTATTTATTGCTTCTAAAGTCTCTCTCAAATTCTTTAAGAAAAAATCCATGGTTTAAAGTCCTCTTCTGTGGAGTAAATTTTACATAACTAGTAAATGATCTCTTAATAAAAAAAATCAATTAAAAGAATTTATGAGTATTATTAATTATCATTTCTCGAATATAAATATTTTTAATGACGTTTTAGAATCAATTCAATTTAGATATTAAATAAATTAGAATTATAAATAGGATATATGAGTTAATATAATCGATTATTTTCGTCATAAATTTAATGAATTTCAAGATTTATTTAAAAAATAAAATTTAAGTTTTTTTTAATGTTAATAATTTAATATTTTTCTGAATAAAAAAATAATCTTTATTTTAGTGACGAAAAACCCTTTTTCCACAAAAAACTAAAGCACAATTAAGTTCATTTGCTTTATTTATTACCATTTCATCTCTAATGGATCCACCAGGATTTATAACTGCTTTTGCTCCCGCTTCTACTGCTGCTTCTAATCCATCTGGGAATGGAAAAAAAGAATCTGTACCCATAAATGATTTTTCTAGGGCTTCTTCATGTCCAAATTCTCGTGCTTTTTGTGCTGCTAACTTAACAACGTGGACTCTACTTTGTTGTCCAGCGCCTATTCCAATTGAATAAATTCCTGTATCATAAATCTGTGCAAAACAAGCAGAATTCGATTTAGTCCATTTTGATACTTTATATGCAAAAATAAGTGCTTCTTTTTCTATATCATTTACTTTCCTTTCACTTACATTATTCCATTCTTTAATAATAGGCTTATGGTCATATTCTTGGACAAGTATCCCTCCTAAAGTAGATCTCAATTCAAGATTTTTATATATGTCATTCTTTTTTGTAAGAAAATCATTAAATTGTAAGATTCTTATGTTTTCTTTTGTTTTTAATATTTCTAATGCTTTAGTTTCAAAAGAGGGTGCCATTATTACTTCAATAAATATCTTCTTTTTATTAACTATAAAATCAGCTACTTCAGTAGTTAATTGTTGATTGACACCCCAAATTCCACCAAAAGCGGAGAGAGGATCACAACTAAATGCCATTTCTACAGATTTTAATTGATTCGCTCTATCAAGAGCCATACCATTTGGAGATGTATGTTTTAAAATGGCGGTGACATGATTTTCTGTGCCAAAATCTAATAACATTTGAATACATGCATCAATATCTAGAAAATTATTGAAAGATATTTCTTTTCCTCCTAATTGTTTAAACATATGTAAACCATATTTAGCTGAGATATCTCTATAATATGCTGCAGTTTGATCCCAATTCTCTCCATATCTACAATCTTGGACTTTTTCATAATTTTTAATAAGATTTTTATTTAATTTAGTCTCTGGAAAATAATAACTTTGTAAATAATTTGCTATAGCAACATTATAATCTGCCATTATCAAGAATACTTCTTGAGCTAGTAAAGCTCTTGTATTATCAGTCACTTCTCCATTATTTTTTCTTAGCTCTTCAATGATTTGATTATAATGCTTTGAACTTGGAATAACAACAACATCATGATAATTTTTAGCAGCAGCACGAATCATTGTAGGACCCCCTATATCAATCATCTCCAAAGCTTCATTTAAAGTAATATCCGGTTTTGATATTGCTTCTTTAAATTGATATAAATTACACACAACCATATCAATTGAAGGGATATCATAAGTTTCTGCATCTTTAATATGCTTTTTTAAATTTCTACGATAAAGAATTCCACCCTCAATTTTAGGATGTAAAGTCTTGACTCTACCATCAAACATTTCAGGTGATTTTGTATACTCTGAGATTTTAATATACTTTATATTATTTTCTTCCAGTAATTTTCCTGTACCTCCAGTAGATAAAATTTCAATATTGAATTCATCAACCAATACTCTTGCAAATTCAATTATTCCATCTTTATCAAAAACACTTATAATTGCTCGTTTAATTTTCTTCATTTTTAATTCTAAAACATTATTTTCTATTGTCTATTAAGAAAGATAATGAATTATATACTATAAATATTGTATAAAATTATTTAATTAATCTTTAATAAATAATTGAGAAAATAAGAGTATTCAACTTCTTTTTATCTTAAGTAACTTTTATGATTATTTCGTTAAAATAATTAATATTTCAATAAAATAAAGAAAAGTAGGGGTCTGGATAATAAAAGGTATAATTTTAAAATTAAAAACCTTTTATTACAAATATTCTAAAGAAAATTTAGAGTATTATCAGTATAAAGTAATAATATGATTAAATATAGTCTCAATATGCCTAATTTTGGTACTTATTCTGATATTAATATTTTAATGAAATTAGCTAAAGATGCTGAAGAAGCGGGATGGGATGGATTTTTTTTATGGGATCATATGTACCTATCATCACGTTTGGAAAGAAATAATCAATTTGGAGAATCTTTTACTGATCCATGGATTGCCCTTACAGCAATTGCTACAGTAACAACAAAGATTAAAATCGGAACATATGTTACCCCACTTCCTCGTCGAAGACCTTGGAAATTAGCAAGAGAAATTGTTTCCCTCGATCGGTTATCAAAAGGTAGATTAATTTTAGGTATAGGTCTTGGTAATCCTAATTTTGAATATGAGGGTTTTGGAGAAGAGGAAAATTTGAAAATTAGGAGTCAAAAATGTGATGAAGGATTAGAAATTTTAGAGGGTCTTTTATCAGGAAATCCTTTTAGTTATGATGGTAATCATTATAAAATAAAAGAAGTAATTTTTAAACCAAAACCATTTAATAAAAAAATCCCAATATGGATCGCTGGAAGATGGCCATATAAAAATCCATTTAAGCGTGCTGCAAAGTATGATGGTGTTTGTCCTATTTGTGCAAAATATGAGGGATCCTCTCCTAGAAGCTTATATAATAGTGATGTAGAAGAGATAATATTCTATATTAAAAAATTTAGAAAAAATATGGAAAATTATGATATAATTATAGCTGGAAAAACACCAATAGATAAGATTGAAGCTAAAAAGATAATAGAACCATATATTGATGTGGGAGCAACTTGGTGGTCTGAAACAATTAATGATTGGCGAGGTCCATATGAAGAAATGCTAAAACATATTATAAAGGGTCCGCCAAAAACATAACATATAAGAAATTAATATATTACATGAATTCATCAATGATTCTACAATCTCAATAAATATATTTCTAATATATTGAGTGTAAAAGAGAAGAGAAAGTTAAATTAGTAATTTACATTATCTAATAAATCATGAGGTCTTGATTCTCTTTGCCCTGCGTATGATACTATTCCAATTTTGACCTTTTTCATTGCTTCTATATTTTTCGCACCAGCATAGACCATTCCATTTTTTAATCCTTGTTGCAATGTTAGAACTACTGAAGAAAGACCCCCTACAAATGGAACATAACTTGAAACTCCTTCTGGAAGAAATTTTGTTGATCCATCAACATATCTATCAGATACAAAACCAACATCTCTAGCATTTTGACTTCCCATACCTCTATAAACCTTAACCTTACGACCTTGGATTGTATCAATATATCCTGGACTTTCAGTACAACCAGCAAAAAAATGGCCTGACATAATCATATTTGCTCCAACTGAAAAAGCTTTGGGTAAATCACCAGGGTTTTTAAAACCCCCATCAGCAATTAAACTCATTTTAGGATTATAGTCTTGAATTGCATCTGCGACTTCTGCTGTAGCATATAGGGTTGGTGCTCCTACTCCTGTTTGAATAGATGTGGAACAAATAGAGCCAGAGCCCATTCCAACTTTAATTGCAATAAACTTATCAGTATCATAATCACATTTAGTTAGTATATGTTCTGCTCCTTCATATGTTCCTATATTTCCCAATACAAAATCAGAATCAAGAAACTCCATTAATTTTTTTACACCCTTAATATCCTTCTCTTTATAGAATTCAGCTACATCAGAAAAAAAAATATCCACATATTTATCTATTTCTTTTAATTTCATTTGAGATTCAACTGATTCAGGAAATTTAGGACTAATAGCTAAAGCACATAGCAGTCTCCCCTCATTATCTATGGATGCATATGGAAATTCAGGTTTTAAATCCTTTTTAGTTATAAGCCCCTTTAAAAGTCCATTTTCTATAATAGGTAGTTTCTCAATTCTATTTTTAAATAAAATGTTTAATGCCTCTTCTCTTGATGACTCTCGTGGAATTGAAATAACATCTGTAGACATATAATCTTTAACTTTCCCATTTCTTACTTCCTCCTCGGAAAAGGGTATATCTCTTTTAGTAAAGATCCCATTAACTTTATTATTATTATCAATAACTACAAGTCCACTTATTCCTTCTTTTTCCATAAGAGATTTAGCTTCTCTCAAATCTGAGTTAATATTAATGGTAGCAACGTCTCTAATAACGAATGAACGAGCTCTTTTTATATTTTTACACATTTTCAATTGTTTATCATAAGAACAATTACGATGTAAAACACCTAATCCCCCCAATAAGGCCATCTTTATTGCCGTCTCATCCTCAGTTACAGTGTCCATAGCTGCTGTTATGATGGGAATGTTAAAATTATATTTACCAAGACTAGATGAAAGATCAATTTCAAATGTTTCAGTAAAACCAGGTAAAATTAAGATGTCATCGAATGTAGCAATTATTTCTTTATGATGGATCTTATTCCTAAAGTAATCAGACATTTTTTTAAATATAAAATTATTTTTTTAACTATTGATAGATTTAAATGTTAATATAAAAGATATTTTTTATTATTAAGTTTTGGGTAGGTACAAATGTTAGTGATAAAAATGCATAAATTGATTTATTTTAGAATATTTCTCCTAAAATTATAATTTAATAAAAGAATATATTCTTCCATCACTGAATTTTGTACGCACCCTAAGTTTTATCAATATATATTATGGAAATTTAATATTCTTGGTAATTCATTTCTGCATGAAAAATAAAATTCATATATTTGTTAAAAAAAGTTTTTTAAAATAAAATTAACATTTTCTTAATACTATTTAGTTGATACATAAATTTATTCAAAATAGTTTATTTTATAATATATAACAAAATATAATATTAAATTATGAAGCTTTTTGGTCTTAATCTTGGAGGATTTTTTTCACAGGTGGAAGCATTTTCTAAAGTTCATTTGAATACATTTATAACCGAGGAAGATGTAATTAGAATCAAAAATTGGAATTTTAATTGTCTAAGGTTGCCTGTAGATTATTTTTTTCTTGAAAATCAAGAAGAACCCTATAATATTATTGAAGAAAGAATAAGCAAAATAGAACAAGTATTACACTGGGCCCAGAAATATGATACTGAACTAATTTTGGATCTTCATAAAGCTCCTGGACATACTTTTGATACTAGAGAAGATAAAATAAATAATATCTGGGATAAAAATTCATTAAATAGAAAAAGATTTTTAAAAATATGGGCGTTTATAGCTAAAAGATTCAGAGATCAAAAAAACATAATATATGAAATACTAAATGAACCGATAGCACCACAAAATAGATTATGGTATGATCTTGCCGAAGAAGCAATAAAAACAATAAGAACAATAGATACAGATCATGATATTATTATAGAATCTAATTTATGGGGAGAGCCAGGAAATTTTAGTGATATCCCAAAATTCTCTGATGACAATATTATTTATAGTTTTCATTATTATGAACCGCATTGGGTTACACATCAAATGGCTGAATGGATTACATTTTATTTACGAAATATACATAGAAAAATTGAAAAATATCCTGGATATTATGAACTTTCAGCTGATAAATTTAAGCAATTAAAGGATCATGCTCTTTTAGAAAGAGTTAAAAACGAACTTGGAAAGTGGGATAAAGAAAGAATGGAGTCTTCTCTTGAACCTATATTAGAATTTAGAGATAAATATAATGTCCCAATATTATGTGGAGAATTTGGATGTATTGCTAAAGCAGATCTAATAACAAGAAAAAATTGGATTGAAGATTTAATGTCAATCCTAAAGAAAAATAAGATATCTTATACATATTGGACTTATAAAAATATGGACTTTGGCATATATGACTTTACAGAAAAGTATCAGGACAATCCAAATTATCAAAATGAACAGAGGATTGATGAAATGACTTTAAATGTTCTTAAAAATGCAATTTTTTGATAAATAAAAAGAAAAAAAAATTAATTTCATCCAAAGGTTTTCATTTTAGTTATTTCAGTTATATTCATATTCTTTACTTTTCTAAATTGAATGAATAAAACAACAAAAAGTATTGCTAAAAGATTTATTCCAAGATAAAGGTAGCTAATTGGATAGATGTGAGAATGAATTCCCATCATTTCATCCCCGTAAGAATCAATTAGAATAGATGTTATGAAATTTCCTAAAATAATTCCAATAGGGATTGAAATCACAAAATAGACAAAGACTTCTTTCAAAATACTGCGTTTAATTTCAAAATCAAATAATCCTAATGCTTTCATGTTTGCATAGTCTTCTATACGATACTCTACTAAATTTTTTACTATAGTTCCAAAAATTAATAATCCAAATAGTGTAAATATAATTCCAAATGCTATCGTGAAAACATTAAATAATTCGGAAGTTTCTTTCAAAGTTTTTTCTATATCATCTTTTAATACTACTTTTTGAACATAGTCTAAATCCTCAGTTTGAATTAGTGCATCTGTATTATTTGAAGCAATTGTAAAAAAAATAGTATTAACTTTATTAAAATATCCTAATATTTCTTGAGCCGTTTCTATATAAAGATATATTGAATTAATTGCAAAATCATTTATAATCCCAGTAATTTTAAGACGATATGCTTCTGTATATGAGTGATTTTTAACGTATAAATAACCTCCAACATTTACAGAATATTTGCTAATAATATCTTTTGTTATATAACACTCTCCTATATTTGAAATTCTTTTACCATTTTGTAACTCAAATGAATGCATTTTTGAACCATTTTCATATGCCATTAGATGTAGGTAATTATTAAATTCACTTGAATTATCTTTATTAAATAAAACTAGCTCTGAGATACCTAATTCAAAATTATCTATGCTTGATAATGCTGTGAAATTATCATTTATCAGGTTAGTTTCAGTATAATCCCATGTTGTCGCTACTCCATCCCATTTTTCAATCTTATTAATTTTGTAATCTATTGAGTAATCAATACTATCTGGTAAACTATATGCAAAAACTAAAAAGCATGATGATATAATTAATGCTGAAAATATAAAGAATAGATATAATTTTTTTCCTATAATTTTCCGTAGATTGTAACTTGTAAAAGGATGTATATAGTTTTTTAGTTTTAATATAATTTTTTCCAAAAAAGGTGTTTTATCTAAAAATTTCGTCTCATGTTTTAATGATTGTTGAATATCCATTTTGAAAGATTTCATAACAACGATAATAGTAGTTAATAATGAAAATACTAGCATTGCTAACCCTATGATAAAAATATTTAAATATGTAAAAGAAACCTGTGGAAAAAATGGAATTCCCATAATTGTTGCGATATATTGACTTATAGGAATTCCAGATAAAACACCTACTATTCCACCAAGAATTAAAGAAAGCGTAAATAAAATCAAATTAAAAATTAAATAACTACTAAGTATCTCTCTCTTTTTTGCGCCCAGACCTTGGAAGACTGAAATTGATTTTAGATCAAATTCGATAAGACGGTGAATTACGCTGATTAATACAATTAGAGATCCAGCGATAAAAATAAACACAAATGTCAACAAAAATTGACGATCTCCCTCTTCATCTTCTCTCATTGTCTTTAAAAAAGGACTTTCATCCTGACTTAACACTTCATGTACATATAATCCTAAATTATCATTTATTACCTTTTCAAATTGTTCTTGAGTTATACCTGATTTCAATTTGTACAATATTTCATTGATAATTATCTCACTCAAAGGGATGAAATTATCATTTAGATAAATTATATCAACGTATAACACAGGAAATGGCTTAAAAGATGGAAATGCAATACTCTCAACTAAAGGATAATATAAAAATTCAGTATTAAATCCAATATCTTCTACTGAGATTATCTTTTCTTTGGAGCCAAATTTAAGGGTTATTTCCTGTCCAATTTTTATATTTTTTTCCTTTGCAAATGAATAATCCAAACAATATTCATAATTTCTAATATAATGCTTATTTTCATCAACTAGTGCGTTTATATGTATTGATCTAGAGAGATTTATTCCTATAATTAATCCATCATATTCAATTCCTTTTATTTCAAATTTCATACCAAGGATTGCTCTTGTTTCATGAAATTCTATATAATCTTTCGTGAAATTATTCATGATTGGATTTACAAAAGAAGCATTGATTGGATCTGTATAAATAAATCCATCTGTAAAATTCGTTAATTCAATTGTTTCTTCGATTATTCTATGTCTTGCATCTTGCATGTCAAACATTAGACTTCCAAAACCAATACTGAAAAGCATTAATAAAACGATTGGTATGACTTTTCTTTTATTTTTAGTAATAGTCCGATATCCTTTTTTCCAAATAAACCATTTTGACATTTTAATAATTATCCCTCTCTTATTTTTGATAATTCTTATTTATATATATCATAATGAGCTTTTTCTTCTTCTTTAATTAATTTTCCATCTCGAATATGTATATGATTTTCCGCATACTTATCAGCCATATCCTCGTCATGAGTAACTATTAATATTGTTTTTCCATAATCTACAGATAATGATTTTAATAATTTGTAAATTTCTTTACTTTTTTTAGTATCTAAGTTTCCAGTTGGTTCATCTGCCAAAATTAAAAGTGGATCTTTTATTAAAGCTCTTGCTATGGCCACTCGCTGTTGTTCACCACCAGACAATTGATTAGGATAATTTTTTAATTTATTTCCTAAACCGAATTCCTTCAAAATAACCTTAGATTTTTCTCTTGGATTTGAGCTATTAGAAAATCTTGCAGCTAATTCCACATTTTCTAAAGCTGTTAAAATAGGTATTAAGTTATAAAATTGAAAAATAATTCCAATTTTCTCTCTACGATATTGTGTAAGTTCATCTTTAGAAAATTTCGTAATATCCTTATAGATACGATTATAATCAATTAAGACATTACCTTTATCTGGTGAATCAAGTCCACCTAACATATTTAATAAAGTTGTTTTACCACATCCAGATGGTCCAAGAATCATTTTAAAAGCACCTTTTTCAATAGAAAGACTAATCCCATTAAGTGCATTATATTCAATATTACCTGATTTATATGACTTATATAAATCTTGAACAATTATTTGATAATTCTGAGAATTATTTATAATTTCTAAATCACTTATTTTGTCCATAAGATCCTTAATTCTCTTTTTCTTATTTAAATTTCTTATATAATTAGTTATGCCTAATAATAATTATCTTATATGATTTAAATACTTTTTGATATATAATTCTTAAGATACTTTGATTTATCCCAAAGCTAAAATTTTCAATATATTATTTTGTCGTCTATAGATAAATTTCTTAAAATGATTTAAATTTTTAATAGAATATAATGACAATTCAATTTGATGAGAAAGATGTAAAAATAAAGTTAGCCATTCAAAGAAATAATTTAATATTCCCGTGTGATTTGTAATTAATGAGAATAATTGAGTGATATTAAAAGAAATATAACTCATGGAATCAATTAGACTTAATATAGCATGAATCGTTGGTTTCTTTGATATTTTTAATGTTATAAACCCATAGAGTAAATTAAATAACAATCCTCCAAAAAAGTCAAAATTTGCAATAATATTATGCAAAAGAGGTAGATTTAATGGAGATATCCCCACAAGAATTAATCCAAATGAGTTGGAAATTGATGAACTTTGAATAAGAATTAAAATGAATTTAGAACTGAATTTCTTTTTTAAATCAATGATTAATATAATTATGAAAAAAAAATATTATAATTCCTGAAATAGGTAATCCTAGATTAAATATAATTGATGATCCATTTTCTCCAATGCCTAGATTACTAATCCATCGATAAAAAATGTTAAAATTCGGATCTGATTGATTAATTAACAAATAACTAATTAAAATCGATAATCCAAACGTAATTAATCCAAAGGTAATTGATCCAATAAAACCAAAAGAATTATAGGGAATTTTATTTGAGACTTATTTAAAGAGGTCACCAAAATAAAGTTTCTTATTAACAGCTCTATGTTGACCTTTTTTAAGAAATAATCTATCTATCTTTTCGGAAGGGATTTCTTTTTCACTAATTAAGAAATATTCAATATTAGGGTACAAATTTTCATAAACAGAAACCATATTATCTATCATTTTTTATATATATGTTTCCCGAGTTTCAAATATTGTGAAATCATAATAAAGTATTATTTATAATTATAGGTTGGGTCTTCACAATGTTTGAAACTTAAAAAAGATTTTTATAAAAGAATTACTATTATTATTATGAAATGATGGATAAAAATGATGATGAATCTAACAATAGAATATTTGATAAAAGACTCAGAAAATTTGAGAATAAAATCGTAAATTTTCTACTAGATATTGGACAACAAAAAAGAGTTAATCCAAAATTTTTAGCTCTATCAATATATCTTTTAATTCATGGAGAATTGACCCAAAAAGAATTAAAAGAGTTAACAGGATTTTCTGCAGGTACTATCTCAACCTATCTTTCAGTTATGTTAGGTTTTAATTACTTTAGTAAAAAACTTATTCCAAATACACATACATATATTTATTATTTTTCTGGAGATATTGATATGATAGGGACAAGAGGATTAGAAATTGGATTAAAAAGTTTCGCGTTATCTATAAGTTTTCTGAAAAATAAAAAAAAATTATTAGAAGATCTTTCAAAACAATCAAAAAATGGAGCAAACCATATTTCACAAAGAATTGATGAAATTATAAACGTTTTTAAAATATATGAAGAATTATTTCCAACAATAGGTCAACAAATTAAATTAGAGACAGAAAAATGAAAGAGATATTATTTGATCCCGATATATATAAATTAGAAGATGAAATATTGAATCATCTTATTGGATCTCCTTTATTTGCTAGTAGAGATGCTTATTTTACAAAGATTTTAGGTCTATTTATCACAAGAAAATATCTAACTCAGAAAACTATACAAAAAATAACAGGATTATCTGCCGGTAAAGTCTCTGAAGAAGTGAATAATCTTGTAGATATGGGATTAATAAATAAAAAAGAAGTATCAAAAAAGGGAAAAATAATATATTATGCTGAAAATGCAGGTCTTATATTTCTAAAATGGACAAAAAATATAATAGAGAGATTAATAAAATGGGAAAAGGAGCTGAATAATATTAATTCAGAATTGGATTATAAAGAAGAAGTATTAAAACCCTTAAATGGATATTCTCGTTTATATAATCTTAATAATCTCTTTTTAGAAATGATATCTTCATATAAAAAATCATTGAACAAATTAAATGAATATGTTAAGAAACTTGAATGATTATTTATTATTATTATAGATAGAAAAATCGGTAAAATCTGTTTTTTGTTTTTATCTTACTGACTTTTTAGATAATTATAAGATTATTTATTAAATTGAAATTATATAATATTGATAATAGATGACTAAAGCTTGTAATGAATGTGGTTTCTTATTATCTCCTCATCAACCTATAGCAGAAAATAATAAATTATTAATATGTCAAGAATGTTTAAGAATAGTATGTATCAAATGTGCTAAGAAAAAAAGAAATCGTTGTCCGAATAAAAAATGTAAATCAAAAATATTAAGGGAATTAACTTTAGAAGAGTTAGATTGAAGAACTTATTAAAGCAATATGGTGTAAGAAATGAAACATGCGTTGGATAATTGGGATTCATTATCTTATGATGAGCAATCTAAAATGCAAGATAAAAAGATAAAGTTAATGGTCCAAGAAATAGCGAGATATCATCCTGCTTACAAGAAAATAATTAAAGAGAACAATATAGATCCACTTACTATCAATTCTGTTGATAATTTTATAATAAAATTCCCATTTACGATTAAAAAAGATATTGCACCTATAGATGATAATCCATTTATACCTTCTTATTACATTATGCAAAAAATTGAAGACCCCTCATATAAACCGCAGTTTATGATCGCTACAACAGGTAGGACAGCATTCAGTACTCCTTTCTGGTATTCTAATTGGGATATGGAAAATATTATGATACCTGTTGCAAAAAGATTGTCTGAAGTAACTGGAATGGATAAGAAAGATATTATTATCAATTCATTTCCTTATTCACCACATCTTGCATTTTGGTTGGTTTATTATGCAACTACGGGTAATGGACTCACAGCAATCCATACAGGAGGAGGAAAAATTCTTGGTACTCAAAAAATAGTGAATTTAACAATGATGATGAAAGGTACAGTTTTTATAGGAGTTCCAGGATATATTTATCATTCATTTAAGACCGCGATTGGATATGAACATTATTTAAAGGACATTCGTTTGTTAATCACAGGAGGAGATAGATGTAATTTCACTTTCAGAAAAAGAATAATAGAATTATTAAATTCGATGAATGCACAAGATCCAAGAATTTGTGCTGCCTATGGTTTTACAGAATCAAGGATAGCACCTCTCGAATGTCCACATCCAGAAGGAATCGATGGTGAATTAACAGGCTATCATACTTATCCCGATTTAGAGCTTTGGTATTGTATAGATCCTAAGACAGGTGAACGAGTAGGACCTGAAGAAAAAGGAGAGTTGGTCTGGACAGCACTTGGTGGTCGTGGGACAATTGTTATGAATTATCGTACAGGTGATATTGCTGAGGAAGGAATCAGATATGAAAAATGCCCATATTGCAAAAGAAATGTTCCAATCATTTCCTCAATGATTAGTAGAATATCTGAAATAAAAAAGGTGAAATTTGATAAAGTTAAAGGTACATTAATAGATTTAAATCAATTTTATGACATTATGCCAGAATATGAGAATATTGATGAATGGCAGATCATACTTAAGAAAGGAGACTCGATGATGGATGAATTAATAATTAATATAAGTCTAAAAAAAAGAAAAAAAGAAAAAAAAAAAGGAAATATTATTGAAGATTTATCAAATTATATTAAAGATAAGATGGAATTATCTCCAAATATAATTACTATAATGAGTTCAGATGAAATTACACGATCTTTAGGAATGGAGACTCAACTGAAAGAAAAACGTATTTTAGATTTTCGTCCAAAATATTAAGTTAATTAAAGGGAGAAAATAATGATTATATTATTTTGGGTTCTATTTATAGCATTTCTATTATTAATCATATATTTCATCTTAATGATTTTTAAGATGAATTCAGATAAAATTAATAAAAGATGGGATAGAGTTATAACACATAATTTAGAGATAAAGAAAATCCAAATAAATGATTCAGAGGGAAATTTAATTAATTGTTATTTATATACATCATCAGATTTCTTAGATTCTAATAAAATGCCAGGGGTAATTATTCTTCCAAGAAGGGATAAAAAATATCCATTTTTTGAGCATTGGGGTGCTCATTTTGCCTTACAAGGATATCCAACCTTATGTGTTGAGTTATACAATAAAAAATTAAGTAGAGCTGAATTTATAAAAAAAAATCGTAAGATTATGCCGAGGATTAAACAATTATTATGGCAAAATGATAGAGTTGATAAAAATAATCTAATTTACTTCGGTATTGATTATGGAGCTGAAATAGTTCTTCTTGAAGGATTGATAGATGAGGATGTTAAAATTATTTGTGGAATTTCATTGTATTTAATTGATAAAAATAAAATTGAAAAGAGGAATAATTCGGATAAGGTGTATTTAGCTCATTGTAAAGATGATAAAATCGTTCCATTTTCAGATTTTGAAAAAAATAGGGATCTTTTAGCTTTAAAAAAAAACAATCTTCTAATTCTTGATTTTGGTGGGCATTATCTATTGAGTATGGAGCATAGTGTAGCTGCATTTTTCAGTATTAAAATAAAGCAAAAGCTTAATCCAAAATATAAACAAATTGAAAGAAAAAAAATATATGAAAAATAATGAAGAAAAATATACAATATTTTTTAGAAGGGATAACTTGGGAAGGTATTAATTGGCATAGTAAATATCTTAGAAATTTAATTCTTAAATATATCCTCTTTTTTACAATACCTCAATTTTTTTTTTGGTTACCATGTGTAGTTCAAATGTTATCATTAGATTTAAACTTGGGATGGGAAATAAATGGTCTTATTTGGCTTCCTAGCCTACTTTTAGGAGTTATTTATTGTTTGATGGGATTTATGGCGATAATTTGGTCTTTTAAAAGAATTGATTATGTAATGGGTCGAAAATTATATGATTTTAGCTCAGAACAAGTATCTTTAGAAAAAATTAAAATTCCAATTGGAGGAGGCAATTATTTACCTGGAGAACTTGTAAAAAGCCCCTCTACACCTAGGGAAAATTCCCCTGTATTAATTATGTGCCATGGTTTGAATAGTATAAGACAGAACTATTACTCATTTGGTATTCCTTTATCTTTTATTGGTTTTACTGTATTATTTTATGATTCTAGAGGACATGGGGAAGCAAATTTTGGCAATAAATGGGACATGGGATATATCATTGAAGAATTTAGTAATGTTGTAGAATTTATTGAAAAACGTGCAAAAGATGTCGGAGATGTGAATTCAGACGAAATAATTGCATGGGGTATATCTCAAGGAGGTGGAATTGTGTTAAATGAAGCATATTTAGATCACCGAATAAAATTTGTTATGGCTGCAGCCGCCTGGGCAGATCTTCAAATGACAGCAACAAGAAAATTAAAAATTGGGATTTTCAGAAGAGAAAAATTAATGAAAGCAGGATATGAATTAATTGGTATAAATCTTGAACCTACTAATCTACAAAATAGAATAGTATCCCCAATTTTAAATTCATTTAATAAAAGAAAAGGATTTTTCGATCATCCTGTATATTGGGATGTTGATAATAATTATCGCGTTATGCTTGCTCACTGTAAAGATGATGAGATAATTAATTATGAAAATTTTGAGATAAATAAAAAATTCCTTAGTTTAAACCCAAAAAATTATATCTTTTTTGAAAAAGGAAACCATTCATTTGCAGGTATGGAAACAGCACTAATTGGTAAAATGCTTCTATGGTTATGGCAAAGAGGTTATTAATTAGGTTTATAAAATAAAAAAAAATCGATTTAATAGAAATGATATTCTAATTCTTACATATGAATCAAATTTTTTCTTGGCAAATTTTGCATTTTGGGATCATTAATTAAAGAATCAAGAGATTTAATAAAGAACTCACGATCTTCTCTAATGTTAAAGGTTTTTATCGAGCTATAATTAGATATGTGATCATTAAATACTTGTGAACTAACATCAGGACCTAATTTTAAAATAATATCTCTCTCTTCTTTTATACAATCAATAGGACTTAATAGCTTAAATTTACCAGATTTCCATTCATCCCATAGAGATGCATTGGGTATTATATTTAGAGTTCTAAATCGAAATATTGTAGGATTAATTTCAGTTAATACTCTTGCTGTTTCATCAACATGGTCTTTAGAATATTTATAACCTCCCAAACCAAGAATAATATATAAGCTTAAATCTATACCAGCATTTAATATTTTTTTTCCTGCTCTTATCATTGAATCAGCATTTGTTCCTTTCTTCATCATTCTTAGAATATTACTGCTACCACTCTCCAATCCCATATATACAATATTTAATCCTGCGTCAGATAATTTTTTTAGCTCATCATCATTTTTTCTTAATATATCTAAAGCTTTAGCATAACAACTGACTCTCTTTACAATTTTTAGTTTATTTCTTATATATTTTAAGATTTTAACTAAATAATCTGTTGGTGCTGATGATGGATTACCTCCTGCAAGAAAAACGGGAAATCCACTGATATTTTGTTCAGCATAACTATCTATATCTCTTAAAACATCTTCAAGAGGTCTAATTGCGTATTCTTGAATTCCTCCATATACACCTTTATATGTCCCACAAAATATACATTTACCCCAGCTACATCCTCCAGTAACAGCTATAAGAATCGAGTTTGCCTCAACTGGAGGACGAATAATAATTTTTTCTGGAGATAACTTATTTTGCATTTTAATACCATATTAAAAATAATTTGTCAATTAAAAGAAAATTAATATATATTTTTAAATAAGATAATAAAATTTTATATTTTTTCTTATGAATAATAGGACATTCAAATATTTTTTTTAACAATGTATAATTATAATTCTAAAAAAACCTATTTAATTAGTCTATTTTTAACGCATATACATAGAATCAAAGATGAGACCATTTAAAGAAGTTGTTTATTGTTTTAAGATAGTAATTCTTGGCAGTGGCGGAGTTGGTAAGACTTGTTTATTTAATAGATACTGTTTTAATTCATTTCATATGGACACAGAGATGACAATTGGGTTAAATTTCCACTCCACTTATTTAAATATTAAATTTGATGATGATAAAGAGTCTAATTCAGAAGATAAATATATAGTTAATTCTATTTTTGATTTTGGAGGTCAAGAGAGATTTAAATCCTTAATTCCTAGATTATTAAACGGGACAGATGGTGCATTATTAGTATTTGATTTAGTGAGTTATTCTTCATTTCAACAATTAAATTATTGGTACGATCTTTTAAAAACAATAAACGATAAAAAAATACCAGTATTGCTAGTAGGAAGTAAAAGTGATTTATTAGAAAATAGTTCTGAGATGGAAATTGTCAAAGAGAATAATATTATGGAATTTGTTAAAAAATATAATTTAGATGGGTTTTATAAAACATCTTCTTTAGAAAATTACAATGTTCTTACTGCATTTAAAGAATTAAATAGATTAATGTTAAGTTATTATAATTTTAATGCAATACTTATATAATCTTTTGATATAATGTCTTTCCTTCAATTTATTTTATCATTAAGACTTATTAAAATCTATTAATTCAGAAATTTGATATATTTAAAAAAAAAAAAGATTTTTAGATTTATATCTAATTTTAGATAATTAACTCTTCATGCTATTTTTGATTTTTCTACTAAAAATGGCAGTTATCAATCCTATTATTCCTATCAAAAAGAATAAATCATATCCAGGAATATCATCTGGTGTCCCTGTTATTGTAGTTGTTGAGGTTGATGAAGTTGTTGTATCATCAGGATAATCATCTGGATCTAATGGATCTGTTCCTGCAAGTATTTCTTCTCTATCGGAAAAATCATCATCATCGGAATCAGGATCATTTGGATTAGTATTATGTGTATTTACTTCAGATCCATCATTTAATCCATCATCATCAGAATCTTCATCATTAGGATCAGTATCATAAGTATTTACTTCAGGCCCATCATC
>CAZGJX010000002.1:0-76023 GCA_964525635.1 uncultured archaeon | reverse complement strand
CAGAATCTTCATCATTAGGATCAGTATCATAAGTATTTACTTCAGGCCCATCATCTAAACTATCATCATCAGAATCTTCATCATTAGGATCAGTATCATAAGCATTTACTTCAGTACCATCATCCAAACCATCACTATCTGTATCATTTTCACTTGGATGGGTTCCATGAGCGTATTCTTCTATATTCGTTAGATCATCTCCATCTGGATCATTATCTGCATCAGAATCAACTGGATCTATATCACCCCAGACTTCCCAACCATCTGGCATACCATCTCCATCTGTATCATTATCTAAAGGATCGCAATTATTGAAATATTCATCTAGATTTAATAAATCATCTTCATCTGGATCATCATTAGCATCATCAATATTAGGATTTATATTAAAATCAAGTTCCCATCCATCCGGTATGCCATCAAAATCAGTATCACTTTCACTCGGATGAGTTCCATATATATATTCTTCTATGTTTGAAAGTTCATCTCCATCTGGATCATTATCGGCATCAGGATCAAGTGGATCTATATCACCCCAAACTTCCCAACCGTCAGGCATACCATCTCCATCTGTATCATTTTCACTTGGAT
Organism: uncultured archaeon; assembly: GCA_964525635.1. Taxonomy (GTDB): domain Archaea; phylum Asgardarchaeota; class Lokiarchaeia; order Sigyniarchaeales; family SOKP01; genus JAFGOA01. The sequence goes on along the minus strand of CAZGJX010000002.1, from coordinate 75,432 downwards.
GAGTTCCTCCCATATATTCTTCTATATTCGTTAACCCATCTCCATCTGGATCATTATCGGCATCAGGATCAAGTGGATCTATATCACCCCAGACCTCCCAGCCATCAGGTATACCATCAGAATCTGTATCTGAATTAAGAGGATCTAATCCATGATCATCCTCATAACCATCTAAGAGGGCATCATCATCTGAGTCACTATCAAGAGGATCGGTTCCAAGACCTAATTCAGCTAAATCATTTATTCCATCATCATCTGAATCTGGATTAAGAGGATCAGTTTGATATTGATAATATTCTTCTTCATCGTCAAGACCATCTCCATCTGTATCTGGATTAAGACAATCTGTACCAATCTGAATTTCTTCTCCATCATTCAATCCATCATCATCTGTATCTGAATTAAAAGGATCATATCCGTTTGAAAGCTCATATCCATCTCCGAGACCATCACCATCTGTGTCAAGTCTCATTGGATCGGTCCCATAGGTATAAATTTCTTCTGGATCAGATAATCCATCATTATCTGAATCTGCGTCACAAGGATTTGTGTTAAAAAATATTTCCTCATGGTTTTGTATTGAATCGTTGTCAATGTCAAGAGAAACTAGTGGATATCTATCCACTTCCACACCACCTATAAGTTCATAAGAAATATTCATAGTCCATCCGTCTCCAGTAACCTCTGCATCAGGATAACGAATATCATAATCCCCCCAATAGTTTCCAATATATATACCATCGTCACCATCATTATCCCATAAATTCGGACCTCCTAATGATTCAGCATATATGTTGCTATTTTCAATAAAACTATTAAGATACATCCTATTATCATTCGAATTTGCATCCACTTTCATACCATAATTTGAACTGTAAGAGATTTCATTTCCAATAATAGTAAGATCATCTGAATTTACAAGATTTATTCCAATATCATTTGTAAAAAATGTATTACAAATCAAATAATTATCAAATGAATTACTTACAGACATTCCTGTTGGATTTGATGAAATACCATTATTAAAGAAATGATTTGCCTCTGAGTTTGATAAAAAAATTCCAATGGCAATATTATCATAAATGTTATTCTCAATTACATCATTGGTATTTGAGCTTGTATCTATAAGTAAACCAAGAGGATTTTCAAAGATGTCATTATCAATAATTTGAGTTACATTCGACTTTTGAAGATTTATAGCAATACCATTTTGATTATGAATTGTATTTCCTATTACATCAATATAAATTGATTCAAATATAAAAATACCTTGTGAATTTCCATAGATATCATTTTCCACAAAAATATTTTCTTGACAATAATATGATCCAATACCAGCATTAGAATTATCAGAAAATTCACATTCCAGAACCAAGAGATTGGTTACATTAATGAGATCAATTCCATTATACCAATTATAAAAACTACAATTAAATATAACAATAAAACGATTTGAATTCTCAATGTGTATAGCCGAATCTGGACCTCCACTACCATTAAAAACAAGATTTTCTATTACATATGCTTCATCCCAAAACGAGCCATCGGTAAGATTTGATATAAAAAAATCATCAACAGCTTCATTACCAATCAATGAAATTGGCGATGCTGAATTCTTTATATTATATGATTTAGTGTTCGATGATTGATTGCCAATTATTGACGATGTAGTCGTAAAAATCAATGCAAAAATTAGAAAGGTAGAAATTAAAACTTTCTCTTTATTTTTTTTTAATTTCATCATTAAATTTCACTTTAAAAAAATAGAGATATCTTTACATAACGAAACATGAAATATAATATAAAGCTAACTGGTAATAAAGTGAAATCCATTATAAAAACTCAGAAATCTTCAAAAATATTACCCCAAAAAAAATTAATAGAAGAAATATTTTAAATGAATTACAGTAATGGATTCTTAGATATAAATAAAATTTTATAATACCCAAGAAAGATGCTTTAAACAATATATAGATAACTTAAAGTAAGTGCTTGAGAAGTGATCGTTCTTCTAAAATAACAAAATTTGTTATATTTTTTTATAAAAAATATGTAAAAAAAGTAATCGAAATATTAATTTTTATAAAAATTTTATTTATTTTAATAAATAAATTTTTTAATCTAGATAAATTGACCAGATTTTTTATAGGAATCGATCAAATTAATTCTTTATCAGATAGGTATAGTTGATTAATTAAAAGTATATTCAGCGAATTCATTAAAAAATACTTTTTGTTCTTTATTCAGATCTGGATATATTTCTTGAAGAAAATTTTTAGCTTCAGAAACTAGATTTATAGCAAGTTGTTCAGCAATTTTAATCACATTTGTATCTTTAAATATTTTTATAACAGTTTCTATATCTTGTTGAGACGTCTCATCACTTCGATAAATTTCATTTAATATTTTTGATTGTTCTTCATTTGTATTTTGAATTGCCAAGATATAAATTATTCTTTTTTTTTTTCCTTCAATATCTTCTTTTATATCAATAATGTCATCTTTAATGGCATAAGCTTGTCCAATTTTAAGCATTGCTTCAGATAAAGGTTTTATTTGATAATGTAAATTTCCATTGGCTAATATTGCCCCAATTTTTACTGATTTTTCAAAGACTCTAGCACGTTCCATTTCTGCAATATTTAAATATTGTTCTAAAGACATTGTTATATTATTATATTCCATATATTCTTCTATTATTTGTCCTTTAAGTAAAAAATCAATTGCTTGAGCATATTCATTTATGGCCATTAATTTTAACTTCTCTGGAAAATTAGAACTCTTTATTATATCTAAACCTAAAAGATATCCATAAGTTCCTCCTAATATCCCAATATCTTTCCCATATTGGTCAGACTTTTTTGATATATTTGAAATATTTTGATTTTTATATAAATTCTTCATCTCTTTTTTAATTTGTCTGTGAAATGTAGGATTTCCTCTTCTTAATTCATGATTATCTATCAAATCATCCTGTATAATATGAGCATTATGTAAGAATTCTACCGATAATGAAACTTTCCTAATTTCCTTAATTAGTTCCTCCAAATTTAGTGGATTAATAATACCATTAAATGCACTAATTAATAGAATTGAATGAAGACGTTTTGACTTTTCATTTAAAATATATTCTTCATATTCACTTAGAAAATCACCAAATAAAATATCATTATTTTTTTTATTTAACTTTTTAAAGAATTTTGCTAATTCCTTATCTACTTCCTTTTTTTCTGAACTTAGTATTTTATTGATCATAAAAATCACACAATAATTTCGATTCTTAATTATCTTTAAGAAAAAAGTGATTTAAATATCTTTTTGATAAATCTAATATGAAATACAAATTTATATTGAAATCAATTGAATTTTTAACAACTATATCCTAAAAGTTGTAGATCTGTATATTTATATTGAAATTAGTAAGAATTTAATGAAATGCTAAAAATTTTATTAGTAAATTAAAAGCAGATTTTTTTTTTTTATTTTCTTTAGAAAATTTAAATATCATTCAACCATAATTTTATTTATTATAACTTCTTTGATTTATGTACTTGTATAAAAATAATAGGGAGATTTAAGTTATGAAAATTGGAGTTATATCAGATACTCATGATCATATGGAAAATATAGCTAAAGCAGTGAAAAAGTTTAATGAAAAAAATATAGATGTACTTATTCATTGCGGAGATTATGTCTCACCATTCACATTTAGGGCTTTTGATGAATTAAATCCTAATATTAAGAACAATTTTTATGGTGTTTATGGTAATAATGATGGTGATAGACTTTTCTTACAGAAAATACTCGGTCAGATTTGCCAGCTCGTAGGGATGGAATTAATAAGTGAATTTGACGGAATTAGAGTATATGCAAATCATATGCCCAATAAAGAAACAGTGGACTCAATAGCTAAATCAGGTAATTTTGAAATCATATTATTTGGACACACTCATTCATTTCTTAGTAAAAAATATGATAATGGTGTTTTAGTTGTAAATCCTGGTGAATGTTGTGGATATTTAAGTGGAAAAGCAACTATAGCAATCATTGATACACATATACTTGAAGCGAAAATAATTGAGATATAAATTTCTTTTTAAATGGAATATCAAATATATTTTAACAATTTAGAAACTTATGAATCTTCCTTTGAATAATATTCGCGTAATAGATTTAAGTCGAATGCTTCCTGGTCCTTATTGTAGTATGATCTTAGCAGATTTAGGAGCAGAGGTTATTCATGTCTCCGATCCAAGAAATAAACACGGAGATATACCCTTTTGCTATGAAAAAGGAAAAAGAAAGATTAATGCATTTAATACTATTATAATGCGAAATAAAAAGTCAATAACTCTAAATCTTAAGAAAGAAAAAGGAAAAGAAATATTCTACAAATTAATTGAGAAATCAGATGTTGTTTTAGAATCATACCGACCTGAAATCACAAATAAATTAAGGATAGATTATAATAACCTCTCAAAGATAAACAAGAGATTAGTATATTGTTCATTAACTGGTTATGGGCAAACAGGACCATACCATCAATTAGCTGGCCATAATTTAAATTATGTTGGACTATGTGGTATTTTAGATTTAAATAAAGAGAGAAAAATTAATGGATTAAATCATCAAGCAAGAAAACCTGTGCTCCCAGGCTCACATACAGCTGCTACTGGAGGTGCTCTTTTTGCAGTAATTGGAATTCTTAGTTCTATTATTGAAAGAGAGAAAAATCCTAAGAAACAAGGTCAATATATTGATATTTCGATGTTAGATAGTGCATTCTCCTTGATCCCCATTACTGCAGCTTTTCATTTCTCTAAAAGTAAAAATGATCCACTTCATGGTTCTGCACCATATTATCAAATATACCAAACAAAAGATAGAAAATTTTTAACAGTCGCAGCATTTGAACCAAAATTTTGGTATCAATTATGTGAAGGTCTCAAACGTGAAGATTTAAAATCTAAACAAAATATACAAGGAATTGAAAAAGAAAGTGTATTCAAAGAAATCCAGAAAGAATTTTTAACAAAAACTCAAGAAGAATGGATTGAAATTTTCAAGAATTTAGATACATGTATTACACCAGTTAATAATTTCAAAAATGCATGTAAAGATCCTCAGATTCAATCCCGTGAGATGATTATAAATCAAAAGCATCCAATTATTGGAGATATAAAAAATATCAATTCCCCAATAAGATTATCTCGAACTCCTCTAACAATAAGAAATCTAACTCCTAAAAAAGGAGAACATACAGAAGAAATATTATTTGATTTAGGATTTTCAAAAAAAGCCATTGAAGAATTCAGAAATAATAATATAATTTAGATTATAAAAAGGAAAAAAAGTAAAATATCAGTTTATTTAAATTTATTTGAGTTGTATAAATATCTAATGATAATATGTCTTATCCGTAATATTTAACCAAGGTTATTCTAATGAAGATTTACCATATAAGAAAGAACATCATTATTTATTAAAAATAATTAAGTAATTAGTAAATAAAATAAATAAATATATTTATTAGTTGTTTTATAATATCTTAATGAATTATAATATGAATCCTTATTAATCAACTATAGATATTATGTCAGAAGAAAAAAAGAAATCAGAAAACATAAAAGAACCGAACATTGAAGATAAAGTCAATAAAGAATTAGATATAGAGTTAAATGAAGAAAATAAAAAAGAACTCGAAAAAGTAAAACCTGGGAAAGCTGTAATAATTAAGGCAGAGGCATATAAGACAATTATACTCTATGCAAGTAGATATTCAAATAATGCTATCGAATCAAGGGATTGGAAAGAGATATATGGTATTTTAATTGGATATACTGAAGATGAACTTGTATATGTTGAGCAAGCGGAGGCATTAACATTTGGTCATTCGACAGATGTACAATTAGATGAACGACATTATGGTTTTATTGAAAAAATAGAAAATAAATTATATGAAGAGAATTCGAAAAATTATATAATCGGATGGTTCCATTCTCATCCAGGTTTAGGACTCTTTTTTTCATATGTCGATTTAATTAATCAATTAGGATTTCAAGGTAAAAATGATGATGCAATTGGATTAGTATTTGACCATACTTTATTGGGTCAAAAAAAAGAAGAACAAATTGGAGAAAATGTTTTAACTAAATACGATACTGGATTTGAAATTTATCGATTAACTGACGTAAATTTAGATATTAATGCTCCTAATTATGATACTAATTACCATAAGGTTGATTATATTGTCAAGGGTTTGAATAAATTTTTCTTTGCAAATGTATTAACTGAGTTATCTGCGTTAGTTAGTGCAGGAAAACCTTTACAATCGGCTTATGGAGAGAATTTTAAATTAGAATCAGATTACAGAGGAAATAATTCTACGGGGAATCAAAATATAAAAGAAAATAGCAATGTGAGCATAGATGAAGAAGTATTAGATAAGATACCCATGGATGATAATATATCTTTTGATGGAGATGATCTCTTCTACAATAAAAAATCGAAGGAGTTTAATGAAACTTCTGAAATCACCCAAATTGCAGAACAATTAATCTATGAAGGCAATCAATTCTTTAAAAATAAAGATGTTGTTGCAGGAGTAGAAAAATTCGAGAAAGCTATAAAAAAATATGACCAAATAGGAGGAAAAGTAAAAGTATTAGAAATATTAAAAAATCTATCTGAAAATTGTATTACAAGTAATCATTTATTTTTAGCTGAAGAATTTGCTATTAGGTTAGGAAATTTATCAGATGATATAGATAATAAGTTTTATAGAGGAGAAGCTAATTATCTCTTAGGGTATATTTTATTAAAAAAAGGGGATAATGAATTTTTAAGAGAAAGTTTGAATAAAATAAGAGATGCAGCAATTTTATTTGTAAAAGTAGAAGATTACGTGGGAGCTGCCACATGTTTTCATAAAATAGGTACAACTTATCAAACAAGACTTAATAAACTAGAAAATAGCTGTCTTTTTTATAGAGAAGCAATAGAGAATTATAACAAAGCAATTTTAAAAAGTCATCCTTATAGAAGATCATTATGGTCAAAACCAGAAGTTCTAACCCAAAAAATTCTTGAATTAAAAGATATTATTGAAGAATTAATACCAAAATTAGAGAATACAAGTATAAAAGAAAAAATAAGAAATGATTTAGACTCCATTAACTATAACTTTTAAAAAAATAGCTATTTCTAATTAAATCTATGTTTTAATCAAAAAAATTATATTTTATAATTAATTTTCTTACATACTATTTTTGGTGATAAATAATTCCTCGAAGAAAACAAAAGTTAAAATTTTCAAGAAAATTTGCATGTAAACATCTTAAACCACTGGGTAATATTTCTAGTAGTTTACAACCTTTATGTTATTGTCCAGAAAGAGAATTAGTACTTGGAACAAGAGCTTATGTTTGTCAAGTTTGTAGTCTTTATGACCAAACAACAACTAAGACTGCAGAAGTTTTTCAAGAAAGTAAAGCAAAGGCAGAAAAGATAATCAGAGATAAAGAAATAGCAGATCTTAAACTTGTAGAGATTGGTGATGATGAGGATATAGATTTATCAGTTGAAGAATTTGAAGAAGAAGAAGAAATCACAGAAAGATTTGAAAAAAGAGAGCCTGGAAAAACTATAGAAGAAGCGGAAGAGTTTACAGAAGCAGAATGTCCTTTCTGTGGAGAATTGTTTGAAAATCTCGGAGGCCACATTACTAGCTGTGAGTTCGCTCCAGAGGACGTCGATATTGAAGAATATATGCCATCTAAACCTAGAAAAAAGAAGAAGAAAAAGGAACCAACAACAACAACAACGCCATCAGTGAAAAAAGAGCAAAACAAAAAGTTATGCCCATATTGTAAAAAAGAATACGCCAGATTGGGGCGTCATTTACCACACTGTGAGAAAAGACCCGATGACGCTGATATGGAAAAGGAAAAATTATATTCAGAAGGAAAGATAGATATAGATAAATTTAATGAAGATTGAATAATATGCCTCAAGACAGTATATACTATTGTCACCCTGTGTTTAGACCACCCTCAGAAGCAAATTCCCTTTTAATCCAACTAACGGAAGGTTGTACTTATAGATGTACCTTTTGCATCTCAAATCTAAGAAGAAAATTTAAAATTAGAGCATTAGAAGATATTAAAAAAGATTTTGAAATAGCAAGAAAGATTTATGGACCAAATGTTAAAAGAATTTTTTTTTTAGATGGAAATGGAATGGTAACTCCATTTCAAGATCTTTTAGAAGTCTTAAATTATGCGAATAAATCATTTCCTTATTTAGAGAGATGTGGTATATATGCTCATTCTAAAGACATATTAAAAAAAACAGATATCCAATTGGAAGAATTATCAAAATTAGGTTTGAAAATTCTATATGTTGGATTCGAAACGGGATCCAATGAATTACTTAACGATATAAATAAACAGGTCACAAAAGAAGATCATATTAAAGCTTCAAAAAAATTGTTTAATGTAAATATTACTCTTTCAGCAACATTTATAAATGGTTTAAGTGGTTCAAATAATCAAGAAATCTCAAAAAACCATGCAATTGAATCTGCTGATTTAGTAAACAAGATTTGTCCAGATGATAGCAGATTATGGTATATTGCGTTTTTATCATTAATGATACCTCCGGGAACCAAAATATATGAGAAGAAATCGGTGGGAAATTTTAAAGAAATGACACCAAATGAAATTTTAGAAGAACTTAAAACATTTATTCAACATATTAACTTTAAAAATAAAAATGCTAATTGCGTGTTTAGGTCTAATCATGCTTCTAATTATTTACCAATTAAAGGTACTTTAGAAAAAGATAAAGAGAAAATTTTAAATACAATAGACTACGGTCTCACTTATAAAGAATCTTTAAGACCGGATTACTATCGTAGATTATAAATAATCTTATCAATATCCTCAATAGATTATCAAATTCAACCTTATCAATAATTAAAAATGGAAAAACCAATTATTGGAATGGAATCAATCTTTTTCAGTATATTGATTTCAATTATTTTAATAGTATATGCGTTTTTATTTTATCCCGTAGTAAAAAGAAGCTTTAAATTAGGAAGTAATAATCGTTGGAATTCTTTTTTAGTATTAGTATCATTAATAATTTTAGCTTTATGTATAAGTCTTCCATTTTCTAATACAATTTTTTATTTATTTATGCCTTTGAATTGGTATTTGATTGTTGTTATTGGAACTCTTATTGGTTTCTTCTACATATTTGCATTAATATCAAAAAAATTTAGAGACCAAATCAACAATGAAAGTCCTAATTTAGACAGACCTAATTCAGCAAATTCAAAATTCTCATCACGACAAGAAATAAAAAGAAAATTTATTCACTTTTGTGCTATATTGTATATTTCTTCTTGGATCATTGAACCTCTAGTTTTTTATGGAGTGAAATATATATATGAAAATGTAGCATATTGGGCTACTTTTGAGGAGTATCATAATGCACTATACCTTTTTGAAGATAGAAATGTATCATTAATTCTTAGAAATGGATTAATTGCACATTTTTTTATTATTTTATGTACTCTCTTTTTTAATTTAGATATAGAATTAATTCATCTTAGATTCCCAAATAGCAATTATCCTCTAAAAAGAAAAATTTTGTCCGCTCGAAGAATTTCAGAGGAGAATGATATCTCACATTCAGTATTACTTCTTTTAGGACTTCTTTTATCATCCTTAATCCTCACTTATACTTCAGATAATATAATTAAGGGAATATATGCTCAAATGGCAGTAATATCTATAACTGTGCTAAGTGATATGTTTGCGGCATTAATTGGCAAAAAATTTGGCAAACATAATTGGTCTTTTGCTAAGGATAAATCATACGAGGGTTCAATTGTAGGATTTATAATAGGCTTTTTTGTAGCAATGATATTCGTTGGACCATTCCTTGCATTATTGGGTTCGCTCATTTTCATTTTTACAGATATTTTTTTAGCTAAATTAAATATCAGTGATAATATAAGTAATCCAATATTAATTTCTATTCTATTTAAAATCCTAATAGAATTTGTTGATCCTTTGATTGTTATTTTACCTTTTATCAAAGTTTGGTAATAATTTCAAACTAATGTATTATCAACTTTATATTAAAGAAAAAAGAAAAATTAAATTAAAAAATAAATTTTCTATGAAATATTATATAGTTTTTAAATTATAAGGGATTATCTTCACCTGTAGAAGCAAAACTTATTCCTTTTTCTTTTAAATGTTTAGGTTGTTTATCCCCTGACCAATAACTATTTACAATAATCGCTGAGATAACAATTATAATACACAGAACAATATAGGGGATTAGATTATTTTCTGGAAAGATTACTAATACATAATTGATCCACATAACCATAAATTCACCTATAGGACTTACAATATTTTGTAAAAATCCTAAAATTGCCCCAACTATATCAGCTAAAACTTGAAAAAAATCTGCGTATATCATACTATTCCCCACCTCTTCTTTCTTATTTTCTCTCTATTTACAGTGAAATCAACAAGATCATATATTTTGATAGTTATTGTTAAAAAGTAAATACCCATAAAGACTAATATAAATTGTTGTATTCCCAAGATCACATAACCATTAATACCACCCCCTGAAATATCTATTTGTATATCAGTTGCGCCTGAAAATTTATAACTCCAGAGATATAAACAATTTAAAATAACTTGTATTAATGCAAAAGAACCTTTCCTGATGGATTGTTTTGGAGATGAAAAAGTGAAAAACGCACAACCACTAATTACTAAACCGAAAGCTGTTACCCAATAAATTATTGTATCATAATCTTCCTGAGAAAGAATTATAGGTATCCCTTCTATTTCTAAACCTTTAATATAAGTAAATGTAAGATATGGTATAACAATTGTAATTGTAATATAAATTCCCATAAATATAAAGCCTTTAATCATGTTTTTAGGAGCGCCCATTTTGAAAATACCTCTTTAAATTAAATTATAATTTAGTATATGAATTTCAAATGAAATAAGATTTAGTGAATAAGAACCTGATGCTGTTATATCACAATTAAATGAAGGAGGGCCTGTTAGAGGATAAGATTTAGTAAAACCTGTTATAAAAAAAAAATCTACTAGAATTTCTCCGTTTGGAATATCATCAAAATTTTGATTACCATTAAATATTATCTCGTTTAGAGACAAATTATAACTCATTTCTATACTGATTCCAATTTCAAAGCTAGTCAGATCAAAATAACCAGTATTATTAATAAGAAATGGAACAGTTAAATTCCATCCCGCAAGAGGGCCAGTATGATAAAAAGAAACAGAACCATAGGGTACTTGTATATTATTAGAATCTCCCAAGATATTTACAGCAGACATTCCTCCTAAAATAGATACAAGCGACATAGAGGCGGTAAGGATAAGTATAAAAATTCTTACTATCCATCTAAACACTCGTGCTGGTCTCATATTCTTCAATACTATTTGTTTTTTTTTAAAAAAGATTAGATAAATTACAATTAACAAATAAAAGACTATTTTTACTTATAATTTTTTATATTTTTGATACTTTTTCTAATTAGGAAAACTTATTATTTAAATAATTAAAGGAATTCATCAAACTATGGTTTATACTATATCAGAAAAAGTATTGAAGGATCATCTTATAGAAGGAGATTTAATAAAAGGATCAAACATTGGAATTAAAATAGACCAAACACTTACTCAAGATGCTACAGGTACTTTGGCATATTTAGAGTTTGAAGCTATGGAAGTACCCTCAGTCAAAACGGAGTTATCTATAAGTTATGTTGATCATAATACTCTTCAAACAGATTTTAGAAATATGGATGATCATTGCTATCTCCAAAGTATTGCAGCAAAATATGGTTTATATTTTTCCCGTCCGGGAAATGGAATAAGCCATCAGTTACATTTAGAACGTTTTGCAGCGCCTATGAAAACACTGCTGGGTAGTGATAGTCATACACCAACTGGAGGGGGTATGGGAATGTTAGCAATTGGAGCAGGGGGATTAGATGTTGCTAGTGCAATGGCGGGGGAACCTTTTTTTTTAAAAATGCCCGAGATTGTGAATATACATCTTATTGGAGCACTTCCAAAATTTGTTTCCGCAAAGGACATCATACTAGATGTTTTAAGGCAAATTGGAGTTAAGGGGGCTAATAATAAAATATTGGAATATACAGGTCCAGGCATTAAGAGTTTGTCAGTTCCCGAGAGAGGGACGATTACAAATATGGGAACAGAGACAGGAGCAACCAGTTCAATCTTTCCTTCAGATAATATTACAAAACAATTTTTAATTGCTCAAAGAAGAGGGGATGATTGGAAAAAATTAGAACCCGATTCAGATGCTATATATGACGAAAAAATAGAGATAAATCTAAATAATCTAGAACCTCTAGCTGCAATTCCTCATAGTCCGGGTAATATTAAAAAAGTAAAGGAAATTAAAGGTCTTTCTATTGATCAAATATGTATAGGAAGTTGTACAAACTCAAGCCTGAGAGACCTTAAGATAGTAGCTAATATTTTAAGAGGAAAAAAAATAGATAATAATGTGAGTTTAACAATTTCTCCAGGATCAAGGCAAGTTATTGATCATTTAATAGAAACAAAAGAAATGTCGTTTTTAATAAAAGCAGGTGCAAGAATTCTTGAAAATGCATGTGGACCATGTATTGGAATGGGACAAGCACCATCTACAAATGCTATCTCTCTTCGTACTTTTAATAGGAATTTTTTAGGACGATCTGGTACTAAAAATGCAGAAGTATACCTTGTTAGCCCAGAAACAGCAGCAGTATCTGCTATTTATGGTAAATTAACTGATCCACGAAAATTTGAAGAAAATTTTGAAATCAAAATGCCAGAAAAGTTTATTATTAATGATAATATGATAATTCCTCCGTCAGAGGCCAATAATGATATAGAGATCATACGAGGTCCAAATATTAAACCTTTACCCTCATTTTTACCACTTAATAATATATTAAATGGTCATATTCTACTTAAAGTAGGTGATAATATCACAACTGATCATATTATACCTGCAGGAGCAGAGATCCTTCCTTTAAGAAGTAATATTCCAGCAATAAGTAAATATGTATTCCATTTAATTGATTCTAATTTCTCAGAAAGAGCATTAGAAAAGGGAGGAGGATTTATTATAGGAGGAGATAATTATGGAGAAGGTTCAAGTAGAGAACATGCTGCAATAGCCCCAAAATATTTGGGAGTTAAAGCGATAATCAGCAAATCTTTTGCTCGAATTCACTTAGATAACCTAGTAAACTTTGGGATTGTTCCTCTTATTTTTAAAGATCCAAAAGACTATAACCAAATCGACCAAGAGGATTACGTCGAAATTGAATTAGATGATTTTACTTTTAAAAATCTTAACCTTAAAAATACGAGTAAAAATATTTTCATTCCTTTAGCTCATAATTTAAGTCAAAGACAAATTAATATTTTAAAAGCTGGTGGAAAATTACCCTATATAAAAAATAAACAATTTTAATGTCTTAAATTATTATTTTTAGAACCTATTCTTTATTAGAACATTTTTTTAACTTATAATAGATATTTAAATAAAATTTATTGTATTTATCTAATTAATTTTAAATTTTTTATTTAAAAAAATAAAAAGAATTTATTATAAAATCTAAATAATGAATTAAAAATGGAATCTAAAGAATTAAGTGCTCACGTATTAGAAGTAAATGATGTAGCGAAAGAAATAGATACAAGCCTTGATACAGGACTTTCAGAAGAAGAAGTAGGAGTACGCATTGAAAAATATGGTTTTAATGAATTAATCCAAACAAGGAAGGTTTCTGCATTACAAATTTTTATTGGACAATTCAAGGATTTTCTTGTATATCTTCTATTTTTTGCAATTGGTGTTTCAGTTGTAGTAGGTATTTATGAATTATCTAGAGGAAGAGATCCTACTGAATTCATGGATGCTTTAGTAATATTGATTATTCTAATATTAAATGCTATTTTAGGATTTTATCAAGAATTTAAAGCAGAAAAAGCGGTAGAAAGTCTAAAGAAAATGGCACCGCACAATGCAAAGGTTAAGCGTGGGGGAAAAGTAAGAGAAATTGATGTCAGAGAAGTAGTTCCAGGAGATATAATAAAACTTGATGAGGGAGATAAAATACCTGCTGATGCTCGTTTAAATAAAGCATATTCTTTATATATTGATGAAGCCATTCTTACTGGAGAATCTCAACCAGTTGAGAAAGATTTAAATTTATATAAAGAGAAGACAATGTTGGCTGATAGGAAAAATATGGTATATAGTAATACAATTATCACTCGTGGAAATGGTGAAGCTATAGTTGTAAGAACTGGAATGAAAACAGAAGTAGGAAAAATTGCTGAAAAAATTCAAGAAGAAGAACCAGAAAAAAGTCCTTTCCAACAAGAAGTAGATCGTTTTGGAAAACAACTTGGTATAATCATAATGATTATTTGTTTATTTGTCTTCCTTTTTGAATTAATTATAATTATAGCCACTGAAGGTATAAAATTTGGAGATGAAGAGATTAATAATATTGTTGAAGCTTTAGCTATAGCAATAAGTCTTGCAGTATCTGCTGTACCAGAAGGTCTTGTGGTTGTAATAACTGTAGTTATGAGTATTGGTATGCGTAAAATGGCAGAAAGACATGCTTTAGTGAAAACGCTAACAGCTGTAGAGACGTTGGGAAGGGTTAATATTATTTGCTCTGATAAAACGGGAACTTTAACAAAAAATGAAATGACAGTTAAGAAGGTATATCTTGGGGGAAAAGAATTTGATGTTGAAGGAGTGGGATATACATTGAATGGAAAAATAATCAATAGTTCAGGTAATCCTGTTAAACTAGATGATGATGTTTATTTAAGAAAATATCTAGAAATATGTTTATTATGTAATAATTCAATTGTTAGTCCTAAAGATAACAATCCTATAGAAACGGATGTAATCGGTGATCCAACAGAAATATCTTTAAAAGTCTTAGCAAAAAAAATGCATCTTAACGTAAAAGCAGAAAAAATTGATGAAATTCCCTTTAGTTCAGATCGTAAAATGATGGCTGTTGTTATTAGAATGAATGGAGAATTTTATTCTTTAATTAAAGGAGCTCCAGATGTTTTAATGCATAATGCAGGGAAAGGGTTATATAATGGTGAAATTAAACCATTTTCAGAGGTTGAAGATACTTATTTATCAAAAAATAATGAATATGCTTCTAATGCATTGAGAGTTTTAGGATTAGCATATAAACCTTTAAATGAAAATTATCAGAAGGAAGATATTGAAAAAGATTATATATACCTTGGATTAGCAGGGATAATTGATCCTGCCCGGGATGAAGTAAAAGATTCTATTGAAGAAGCAAGAATGGCAGGTATTCGAACAATAATGATTACTGGAGATCATATGATTACTGCTATCGCTATAGCAAAAGAAATTGGCTTAACAGACAGAGAAGATGCTGTTACTGGTGCTGAAATGGAAGAAATGCCTGAAGACGAGCTTATAAAAAGAGTAGAAGAGGTTGATGTTTTTGCTAGAGTCACATCAGAACATAAACTTAGAATCCTCAAGGCATTGAAATCTCTTGAATATATTGTATCTATGACAGGGGATGGTGTAAATGATGCTCCTGCAGTAAAGGGTGCAAATGTAGGTGTCGCTATGGGGATTAAGGGGACAGAAGTAACACAAGAAGCTTCTGATATGATTCTATTAGACGATGATTATTCTACTATTGTTAACGCTATTGAAGAAGGGAGAGGAATCTTCGAAACAACAAAATGTTTTTTTAGATATATGCTCAGTGCTAATTTCGATGAGATTGTAATGGTATTAGTAGCATTTATTTTAATGAAGGTTGCTACTAATATATTCCTAGCCCAACCACTTCAACCTATTCAAATCCTTTGGTTGAATATAGCTACCGACGGCATTCCCGCGATGGTTTTAGGCCTAACTCCCACTGATCCAGATGTTATGAAGTTCAAACCGCGGAAAGGCTTCAATATGATTCATGATATAAAGAAAATGATTATATATGCAGCCGCTATTGCAGCTATCCTTGATGTTATGTTATATACGGTCTCTTGGTCCGTCTTAGTTCCAATGTGGACAGATCCAACTTCAACTTTCTATGATTCGCGTATGGTCTATGGTATACCAAGTATGGGTATAAGTGCTGAGGATTTTCAAATTGGTATAGTTCAAACAATTGTTTTTACTAGTGTAGTATTTTTTGAATTATTCTTTGTCTTTGCTTGCACATCGAGTTATCGACCATTCTGGGAGTTTCGAAATAAACATTTATTTTGGGCAACTGGGCTTTCATTTTCACTACATTTGATGGTATTATTCATACCTGGTTTAAATACGGCTTTTCATGCCCTTCCTCTTGATAGATGGTTTTACTGGACACCTGTATTTTTCGGTTCTTCAATATGGATACTACCTGCTGAAGAAATAAGAAAGTTCCTTGCTCGGCGAAAAATGCATAAAAGCGAGAAATTTCAAAATAGTTTAAGTACATTCCATAGAAAAGGGTAAATCTTAACTCTCTTTTTTATTTCTTTTTTTTTAATTATTTAATAATAGGTTTTTTAAAAATATCAATTAATTTGCAATATACTCCTCTTTATTTTTCTTTATCATAGATAGACTTATATATATAAGTGTTTTTAATATATTTGTTCAATTCCATTCAAGAGTTAAAAGTACAATAAAATAGTTAGAAAAATTTCATTGATATTTATAATCTAGGACAGTTTATACGATATCCTAATTTCGATAATATTGTTTTATGATAGAAGAAGTCTTATTAGAATAAAATAGTATACATTTCTAATTTGTAATTTCTTTGAAGATTACTCAATTATTTGAAATTCAGTTGTAATTAATTTAGTGTTGGTTCTAATATAGAGATACTTAGATTTTATATAAAAATTAATAAAAATCGATTTATAAAAACTATTTTCAAGGTGTTTTAAAATAAATGATGTTATATCCAATTTTATTTATGCTTTCAGGATTTGTTGCATTATATTTTGGGGCTAAATATATCATAATTGGATTAGAAGGTATCGCGAAACGGTTTGGTATAAGTTACCTAATGGTAGGTTTGACGATTTTAGCTATTGGAACTAGCTTACCAGAAATAACAGTCTCAATTATGGGGGGATTTGATAAACTCTTAGGAATTGATCCCTCTGTAGATGGAATAGTTATTGGAAATAAAATTGGTTCATTTTTTACTCAGATTACGTTTATATTAGGACTCTTAGGATTAACACAGACAATATTTATTAGCAAATGGGAATTACGAAGAGAAGGACCTATGTTATTCTTATCTCTTTTTATTTTTTTGCTATTCGCAATTGATGGATTAATAGCTCGTATCGAAGCTTTAACAATGATTATTATATATATCATATATTTAATTTTAATAATTATAAGTGAGAAAAAATTAAGAAAAGCAGAACCAAAAATAGAGGAAGTTGAGAGAGAGGGATTAGATCCACTCCAGCTAGAGGTTAAGAAAGGTTCCTTAAGAATACCTTCAATTAGGAAAGATATATTATATTTTCTAATTGGTTTATTATTCTTATTAGTTGGTGCTGAAATATCTATACTTTCAGGACACAATTTAGCTGAAGAATTAAATGTACCTGAAAATGTTATTGGTATTTTAATTGTTGGTTTGGGAACAAGTGTACCTGAACTTGTCGTTGATTTAACTGCAATGCGAAGAGGTTCATATGGTATTGCTATAGGGGATATTTTAGGTTCCAACATTTGTGATATTCTTTTCGCAACAGGTGCAGGTGCTATTATTGCTGAATTCGAGGTCGTAAAGATTTTATTATTTTATGACATACCAATGCTTTTTATAGGAATATCAATCGCATATTACTTTCTATGGACGAAGAAGTCTCTTAAAACACGGGAATCTATCCTTTTAATAAGTTTTTATGCATTTTATGCAACAATAAAAATAGTATTTTTTCAAATTTGATTTGGTTTTATTCTATTTTATTTTAAAGAATATCAATAATTCTAAAGAAATGACCTATTCCTATCAATTTGAAGGTATCTACTACATTTTTATTATATAATGCTGAAGTCTCTATAAAAAAACTCCTTAATTCTTCTGCCTTTTTTTTTCCTTCTTCTATTGATATTTGACGCTGATCCAACAAATCCATCTTATTTCCAATAATTACAAAGGGTATATCACCTAATTGTTCCTTAGCATCCTTAAACCAAAAATCGATACTTTCATCAAAGGTTTCTCTTCTGGTAATATCATACACCACAAAAACACAATTCGCTCCATTATAATATTCATGTCTAACGCGTTTGAAAAACTCTTGTCCAGCATAATCATATATTAAAAATGTAATTATATCATCTTTAAAACCTTGTATATAATATTTTTGCATTGAAATACTCATTCCTATTGTTGGACGATAATCCAACAGCTGCTCTTTTTTTAAAAAACTATTTACTAAAGTAGTTTTCCCAACCGAAGCTGAACCTAATATAATTAATTTAAAATTAATATCTGTTTTTTTTTCCCTTTCAATTCGGTGTTTTAAATATATATTATCAAGTAAAGGTTTAGTATTTTCAGTTTTATGCTTATCTAAATATAAATCAAAGTCTCTATGAATACTTAATTGGGGAATCTCTAAGGAATTAACTTTAAAATCAAAACTTCCTTCAATCAATTGAGCAATTTTTTCAACAATTAAATATGCTATTGGAAATACTCTATTTAGATCTGCTTGATAATTGCATACACAGACCATAACGGCTTCGGGACCCGCTTCAAGAAAGATTATACGATGATCTGGTGTGTCGAAAGAACCTGTTCCAAAATTATCACTTTTATATTCCATTGAAATTTTATTAAAAAGATTATCTACTAAAGTAGATATTGCTCCATAAACTTCCTCCATATCTTCTTTATTTTTATGGTTATCGTCTGTTTCAGTTTTTTCATATTTAGCTATGAGTAACCCTTGTCTATTATAGAGAAATACAAATTCTACATCATATCCAGAGTTAACCAAATTTTCCATTAAAATTGTGATATTTTTCTCTTTTTCACTTACCATAAAAATCATCTTGAAAATTTTAATTCTTATATGAGTTATTTAATTTCGGTTTTAAAAGTGTTTTGATTAATTTTTTATTCATGTTATTATTCTATAAACTATTCAGAAATGTTTAGTAAACACTTCTACTTTATTATTAAATGATTTTAAATGGATATTAATTTGTTTCTCAAGAATAAAATCCAAGCGGGAAAGGAAATTATCAATGAATTTGATTCTAAAGAGATATTAAAAGAAATAGGTATCCCAATACCTAATCAAAAACTAGTATCAACCAAAGAAGAACTCATTGTTGTTGCTAATGAAATAGGTTATCCAATTGTTATGAAATTAATTACTGAGGATATCGCCCATAAATCAGAAATGGGAGCTGTTAAATTAAATATTAAGAATAAAGAAGAAGCAATAAATGCATTCAATGAACTTATGAATATAACTTCTGAAAAAGAAAAGATAATATCCATACAAAAGATGGCTGAGCCTCCGATTACCGAAATTATCATTGGTATGACAACTGATCCTGAATTTGGACCCGCCCTTATGTTTGGTATTGGAGGGCTTTTGGTTGAACTTTTAGATGATGTTAGTTTTCGAATTATTCCAGTAACCGAATATGATTGTCGTGAGATGATAACGGAGATTAAAGGATTTCCATTATTAACAGGATTTCGAGGAAGACCTAAAGTAAACATTGATGCAATTATTAATATTTTAATGAAAATTTCAGAATTCGTTTTACAATATAAATCCATTCAGGAAATTGATTTGAATCCTATTTTTGTGTATCAAAAAGAGCTTATATGTGTAGATGCTAGAATTATATTAAAATCTTGAAACATGTGTTAGAATTTATAATTCTTACTATTTTCAAATTAAATTTATATATTAAATTTATATAATTAATTAGGTAAAATTGAAATAATTCAAGATCATTTTAAGATAATTACTAAATTTTTCGTATTTTTAAAGTGTATCCCTAGAACAAAAGTCTAAGAAAATCTCAAATAATAAATAACAAAAAGAATAAATATATTTTAGAAAATAACTACTTTTTAGTTATAATATATTAAGCAAATTATACATATTTTGATAAATATGTTACAATTTAAAAATAAAAAAACAAATAGAATAATTCTTTTAGCGATTCTAACTGTTTCATTCTTGTTTTCGGTAGGATTTACTAATTTTTTGAACTTTCCTTGTGGAATGAATAGTGTTGATGATGATAATGAAATAGAACCTATAGAGGACGACCTTACTTTAAAATCAGCTGCATATTCTGGTTATTATGATGGATATTCTCAAGATATAAATACTACCTTACATCAATCAAAAATTGAAGTTGGTGCACCTCTATTTGATATAACAAATGTATCTGATCCTGCAATAAGAACATTTACTACAAATACTCCTTTTGAAAAGAATTTTAATTCTACAGTTTCACAGATAAATATTGATAATATTTATGCTCCTGATAAATATTTAATACTACAAGAGAATAATCCTCAAGATTTTAGTGTTGGAGATTTTTCGACAGTAATTCCTAGAGTAACTTCTTTTGAGGTAGAAGGGGATGGTTATATCAATAATATATCTGTTTTCATTGAAGAGCAACTTGCGACTGGTAGAATTAGAGTTGTTTTATATAATGCTACATATGATTCTGGACTAGGAACATATAAACCTGGAGGGGGTATCAATGATTTTCAACAACTTATAGATATATCAAATGCTACTGGGGATGGATGGCATGTAATTACTGGATTAAATATTCAATTGGATAACTCAAAGACAATGGATAAGATATGGTTTATAGGTTTATTTGATGATGCCTCTTATGGAGGAGATTGTGCATGGTATAATACATTAGATGGAGGTATTACTGGAGATGGAGATCAAACAATTAGTTTGACATATATTTCTGGAGATTGGGATTTAGTTGTTAGAAGTTCTTATACTATAGATTATCTAATGAGAGTTGGTTTGGTTCCCGAGAGCAATACACCAACACCATCTCAAATTGGGCTCGAAATTAATAACAATCCAATACTTGGTTCTAGTCCTGGATCAGGAAATGTAACTTTTAGTCAAGAATATACAATTTTACCAAATCAATTATCCTATGAAATAACTGCTGAATGGTGGGATGTGTCATGTCAAGTAACCCAAATTCAAGTAAATTATACTCGTTCAGACCTAAAAGCAACATCATATTTTAATTGTAGTGAAACAGATCCAAATGTATATTGGATCATTACCTTAGGAAATATTGATTGTTTTGATTCAGAGTCAGGTTATGGTAATTATTGGATTAATTTCACAATACCGCATCATTGGAGTAATCAACAAGCTTTTAATTCAATTCTTAATGTTACTGATGATACAATATTAGGTCCAGCGATAGGAGAGTATAGAGAGTATCAAATAACTAATGCAGGGAATAGTACCAATTGGTTCATAACTAGTCAATCTCAAAATCTTATGACTAGTTTTCAAATCTTTTTAGGGCCTATTGAGACATATGAAGTTAATTTTAATGAGACAGTTGATTTTGAAGTAAGCTTCGATAGAACAATGTCAAATGGTAATATCACACTTGAAGTTTATAGCCCTGATGATGCAGGAAATATTTTGAATCATAATGAAACACAAGATGTATCTATTTTAGGTGCTGATACAACATTTAGTATGACTACTTGGGATATCAGCGAAAATGCAACAGATTATGGTGATTTTCGAGCTCAAGTTTTATGGAATAATGGAACAGATATTGGATTTCAAGAAAGAGTTTTAACAATTAACGCAACAACTAATTTAATTCTTAATTCACAGGTAGGTCTGGAATATTTTTTTGGAGAAATTTTTAATATATCTGTATATTATAATGATACTGGACAAAATCAGCCTATTTTAGGCGGAAATATTGAATCAAATGCACCAGCTCCTTTAAATTGGTGGGATCATAATAATGGGACTTATGAAATTGAAATTGATACTACAATTCTTAGTTATGGAAATAACTATATAGAAATTGAAGCATGGAAAGATAATTATAATAATGATACTATTATCTTTTGGTTTAATGAAATTATAACTACACAAATAACTCCAACAAATACTCCGAACTTGGGTGATATCATAAGAGGGCAAAATGCAACCTATACCTTCAATTATTCTGATACAGATGGTAATCCAATTACAGCAGCTAGCATTCTATCTGAAGATATACCCACTGGATTTACTGTGTATCCTTGGTCAAATGATGGAAATGGAAATTATACCATTTTAATAGATACTAATGATGTAGATGTTTCAGGTTCCCCCTATGTATGCGATTTTAGTATAAGTTCTGAGGGTAATGAAACTCAATATATAAACATTACAATCAATGTAATACACGCCCAAACTCAAATTGTAAATTTAATATTTAATGATGTAGTTACCGAAGGTTCTACATGGAACCAAACAGTCACTTTCTATTACAATGATATTTTAAATGATAGAGGAATAGAAGGTCTAAAAACTAGTAATATTCAAGTATTTGATAATGCAACCCAAGATTTATGGTATACCGGAGATATATTTAATTGGTCGCTTTATGAACTGGGAAATGGAGATTACGAGTTAAATATAAGTACTATTGGTTTAACCTTGGATTGGCATGCTTTCTATATAAATATCTCATATCCTCCAAACTATAATTGGAGTGTCTCTAGTGTTATTGAATTTTATTATGCAGGAGATGATACCCAAATCAATTTTATTTCAGTTAATACTCAAGGAGGATTGTGGGATTCTGGAAATTATACTTTTTTTGAAGAGAGTGATCTTCAATTAACTTTAAATATTTCATGTTATAATTATGTCGATCTTATCGCTATTCAAGGGGTACCAGTGACTTTTACTATTAATGCTACTAATTTGATATCATTACAAGAAGATACATTATCTTCATCATTAAATCCTAGTGGAAATGAATATACGGGTAATATAGGAACCTCTATACTAGATCTTGGATTTTACAGAATAGATATTAATGCTAGTCTTGCGCCATATAATATACTTTCGATTTCCTTTAATATCACAATCTATGCAAAATATCAAGTAAGAATCAATGCAACATCATTTCCTAGTTCAGTGACAGCAGGGAATTCATTTGATTTAAAAATACTATGTGAATATAATGATGGTACTCAATGGCTTCCTCTTACAAGTACCCTAGTAAGTATTTCAGGCTTATTTCTAAATAAAGATAATACAACAACACCTTTAGCAATACCTCAAAATAGTACCAATAGTAATGGAGTAGTTTGGTTTCAAATAATTATTCCCAACCAAGCAGCAAATATGACAATACAAATTACTTTCGCCGAGACGTATAACCATGAACCTGGAAGTTATGAGGTTCCTTATATAAGAGTAAAATCTCCACCTGATGGATTAAATCTTGAAGATTTAATACCTTATATATTATTAATCTTGGCGGCTGCAATAATGGCAAGTATTGGTATTGTCGGTTATAAGAAAGTAGTAGTTCCTCAGAAAAGAAGAAGAGATAGTGTTTTAGACGAAGTTAAGACTGTATTTGATGATGCTGTAAATATAGAACATATTTTAGTGTTATATAAGGGAAGCGGTACTTGCATATTCTTCAAATCTTATGGTTCAGAAAAAATAGATCCCGATTTGATAAGTGGATTTATATCAGCAGTTTCATCATTTGGAAAGGAAGTAGAATCTCAAAAAGCACTAAATGAAATAAGCTATGAAGACAAGATGCTTCTACTTGCTGATGGTCAATATATCAGAGTTTCTTTAGTCTTAAGTAAAAAAGCATCTATTTTATTAAGAAGTAAACTTCGAGAATTCATTAAATTCTTTGAACAAAGATATTCTGCTGCCTTACCAAACTGGAGAGGTCAGTTGAATGTTTTTAAAGATGCTGGCCCTTCGATAGATGAGATTTTCCAAACCTCGATTATTCTTCCCCATCAAGTTCAATTAGATTCCTCTGCTATCAAAGATTTAAGGATAACTACTTCAAAAGATATATTGGGTAATGCTAAATCTATATCGAAAGAAACAGGGAAAGACTATATATTTATATCCAACTTACTTGAAAAGACAATGACAAAGTCAACGAAGGGTATTTCAAAAATATTCATGGGTATAAAAGAGCTAAGAGAAAAGAAAATACTGATACCTTGGGACGTTACTGCTTTAGAAAGTAAAGCTATTTCTCCACAAGAAAAACAGCTTATTGAACAGAGGATCTGTGAGTTTGTTACTTTGCCTCGTGAAGAAACACAGGCAATGATTGATCAATTGGCACAAATGAGTGCTCAAGAACGTGAAGTTTATTTCGCAAGTTTACAAGAAAAGCAAGAGATTGTATCGGCTCCAATAAAATCTAAAATTGCAGGGAAGGTTGTTACAACCAACAAAGAGGCTTCAAAACAGGTTAAAATCCTCGTTATTAAAGCAAGGAAAGAGAAAAAAGTATTATCATACAAAAAAGCAATTATATATTATGAGGAAGCTGCTATAATCGCTAATGATTGGGGTTTAAAAAGACCTCTTGGAGAACTACAAGAAGCTATACGTCTTACCCAGATTGATGATACAATGCTAAGTAAGAAAGAATTTGAAACTCAGGCTCAGAAAGAACTTAAGAAAAAGAATTATAAAATGGCTGCTGAAAAATTCAAACAAGCTGCTAATAAAGCATCTGAAGCCTTCAAATTAGGTGTCAACTCAATGCAGGATGAAGTTAAGAGACTAATTGGTTTATCTAAAAAATTTGAAAATTTATAACTAATTTTTATTTTTAATTTTTTTTAATTTTATATATCCATTCTAAAACATCTAGTAATTGTATTAAAAATTCTATATTTTAACTAATTTAGAATTTTAAAAATAATAATTAAAAATAAGATATTTATTAATCTGAAATACCATTTTCAGTTATACTGAAAACAGCTTCTCCTTCCGGTAAATGAGGAGCATCAATCATTTTTGCTACTCTCTGCTCTCCTTTACCTTTTCTTAAATAAACTCTTATAGTTGAACCATGAGCAATAACATTACCACCAGCAGCTTGTATGGGATTACCATAAAATACATCTGGTTTTGCTTGAACTTGATTTGTTACAACAACAGCTAATTGGGGATAAATATCACATAATCTTAGTAAATCATGTAAATGTTGGTTTATTGTTTGCTGACGAGTGGCGAGTGTTCCTCTTCCAATATATTCACTTCGAAAATGACCAATTAAAGAATCAACAACTATTAACTTAATATTTTTTTCTTTTATAATATTTGCTGCTTCTTTAGCAAGAAGGATTTGATGATCTGAATTATAAGCTCTGCCAAAAATTATATTTTTCAAAACTGTATCATAGTCTAAATCAAGTGCTTCAGCCATTTGGATAATTCTTTCGGGTCTAAAGGTACCTTCTGTGTCTATATAGAGTGCTCTTCCTTCAAGACCTCCTTTTTCTAGAGGTAATTGAACATTTACGCATAATTGATGCATAATTTGGGTTTTTCCTGTTCTAAATTCTCCAAAGAATTCAATAACACATCCAGTTTCGATTCCTCCTGCAAAAATATTATCTAATTCCTGACTCCCTGTAGAAATTCTCGTAATATTTTTTCTATGTTCCCATAAATCTTGAGCTGATTTAAATCCTATGTTTAATTTTTTCATAGAAGCTTTAATGAGAGTAGCAGTAGTTTTTTCTCCTAAACCACTATCTTCTTGAATTATTGAAGGGGGTGTGTATGCAATAGATTCAAGGCTTGTAAAACCTGCTTTAATTAATTTTTTTAAAGTTGCATCCCCTACTCCAGGAAGTCCTTTGACTTCATCTATACAATCATCTAAAGTCCTTTCATCTATTTCATTTTCAACATATTCCTCATCAATATCATCATCAAGGATTTCATCCTGATCATAATCGATATCATCAATATCATCAATATCTTCGGACTCTATATCTTCATTATAATCTTCGATTTCATTATTTTCTTCTATATTTTCTTGATTTTGAGCATATTTAAAATGATCTTGATAAATCTTTCCTTTCTGATGAGTTCTACCACACTCTTTACAATAATATGGTTCACCCATTTCAATACTTCCATTATTACTAACTTCCATTGTTTTTGCCAAAAGATATCACATATATTTGGTGTATTTTTTATAGTTTTATTTAATTATATTATGATTGTAAGTTATTTTAAATAGAATAGAGTTCAAGTTTTCAGATTTTTAATTATTTAAAGTTAATAACTCATTAATAAATAAGTGAAGTAAAAGGTGGTTTGTATAAAAAAACAATATTTATATATTTTTAATTTGTTCTGAGACTTTTCTCATTTCTATGAAGCAAGTATCCATACGAGCATCTATATTTAAACATACAGCAATTATTAATTCTGGTCCTGCTTCCATGACACAAAAATTCCCATCATCTCCTTGTACAATACAAACATCAAGAATTCCTGATTTAAGTTCATGAAGAACTTTTTCAGCAACAGAAAGAATTGTAGCAGTCATTGCGGCTAATTTTATTTCAGAAATACCTTCTTCTAAAATGGAATGGACAACAAGACCTTCTTGTGAGACTATTGCTGCGGACCTGACTCCTTCTATATTATCAAAAATATTATGCAATAAATGTTGAAATTGATCTTCAGACATTTTAAAGGTTAAAATTAATTATTCTTTATATTTAAACTAATAAATGATTCTTATCAAATTTAATTTTTCATTCAAGATTATTTAAAAAATTAGAGCCGAAATTTATTATACTTTTTAGAATTTAAAATTTTAAAGAAAGATTCATAATTATAATAAAAAAATCATTTACGGAATTTGGTGATAATGTGAATTTAGGTTTAACCTTTGAATATTATCCAAAAATAAATGACGAATTATTTAATGATAATATTGAAGGTATAAAGAAAAATAAAGAAAAATGGGATGCTCCTTTTTTCATCGATATTGACTCGTATCTTGATTTTGAAAAAATTAAGAAAATGTCAAATCCATTTTTAAAGGATGAAATAAAGAATATTATAGTACTTGGAACTGGTGGATCAATTCAGACAATGTTATCCATATGTCATTTATCTAAAAAGAAGTTTTATCCTATAACGAGTTCAAGATCAATAGAATTGCTCAAATGTTTAGAAGAAACAAATTCAGAAGATTCTATAGTTATTCCAATTTCTCGAAGTGGAGAAACTCTTGATGTTAATGCTACAATTGGGATTTTTTTAGAAAAAGGATATCAATTTCTAGGTCTTTCATCACGAGGTACTATGAAGGAATTATTAGAGAATATCAATGCCCCTATTTTAGAAGTTCCTGATTTATCTGGTAGATTTGCTGGTTCAATTACTAATGTTGGAATTGTTCCTGCATATCTTTCTGGTATTAATATTAATAGCTTTCTACAAGGATTAAAAGAAGGTTATAATATATATATGGATTTGAATAGAAATGCAAGTACAGAATTTGCTTCATTTTTGTATAATTTATACAAAAAAGAATATAAGGTTGTATTTTCTATGCCATATTCTAAAAACCTAGAAGGAAGCGTAGGATTGTTGGTTCAAGAAATCTCAGAGAGTTCTGGAAAAGAAGATAAAGGATTGATGGGAGCATATCAAGAAGCACCATTATGTCAACACTCTGTTTTAGAATATATTTTAGGAGGCACTAAAGGAGCTATAATTCCAATACTTTATAAAGTTAATAATGAGTATCCTGATCTAGAACTTAAGTCCTCTATTGAATATATTGAAGGAAAGTCTGGACAAAACGTAGTAGATTATCAAGCAGATGCTACTTTTCAAGCATTAATTGAAGAAGAAATACCTTCAGGTATAATTACTATAGATAATCCTGATGCGAAAGGAATAGGAAATTTAATCGCTTTTATACAATCTAGTGTTTATTATTTATGTTTATTATTGGATGTGAATTGGGCTAATAATCCAAAAGTAAATATCGGAAAAAAAATATGTAATGAGGCTTTAAAAAAGAATTTACCTTTAGAAAAAAGAAAAGAAATTCGTGTTAATTTAGGAAACGACAAATTCAAAAATTTCTTCAAATAATTAGATAAACAGAAAAAAAATCTGTTTTTTATTTATTTTTTAATTATTCTAAATTCCTAAAAATAAACTATTATTTGAGGAATAATAGATTTTTCTTAACTAATAAACGCTTCGTATAACACATTTACAGCCTTTATACAATCATTTCTTTCAATAACAATAGTTATATTTAATTCAGAAGATCCTTGGGAAATTGCTCTTATGTTTACTCTATTATTACCAAGTATTGTAAATATTTTACCTGCAATTCCCGGCGTATGTAACATACCTGCTCCAATAACAGCGATTAATGATATATCATTATCTATTTTTATACTAAACCATTGTTTTCCAAACCAATCAGAATTCCTCAATAAATAACTTACTTTCATTGAATCTTCGAAGTCTATACCAATAGTAATATTATTTTCAGAGGAACTCTGAGAAATAAACTTTATATTAATATTGCTTTCAGCTAACAAATTGAAAAGTTTTGCTACAGTACCAGGAAGAGAAATCATAGTACCACTTTCAATTGTTACCATTGTTAATCTTTGGATTGAAGTAATAGCTTTTACTATTTGTTCTCCCTTTATAATTTCTTTTGTAATAGTAGTATAATCTTTCGAATTTGGTTCATTAAAAGGACGTATTTCGGATGGAATATTTCCTTTTTCATTTACGTCTAAGCATAATGGATGAAGTACTTTAGATCCAAAAAAAGCAAGTTCTTTTGCTTCTATATATGATATTTGAGTTAAAAGAGAGGCTTGTTTAGCAATTCTAGGATCTGCATCCAAAAAACCTTGAACGTCCTTCCAATATATCACTTTACATTTGTAATGGTTAGTTAAACTGTATGCCATAATTGCAGCTGTTAAATCGGTACCTCCTCTACCAAGAGTTGTAATTTTTTGATCCTTTGTTGACCCATAAAATCCAGTTATTGAAATAATATCATATTTTTCAGAATTAATGAGTGGAACGATCTTTTCTTGAACAAGTTTTTCTGTTTCATCTAATATTGGTAGAGCATTACTATAATTATCATCTGTAATAATTATTTCATCTGAAGAGACAAATTGAGATCTAATATTGATTGAATTTAAATATTGATTTACAATATAAGTACTTAATTTTTCACCATAAGATATAATTAAATCTTGAATATCCAAACTTGGTCGTAATAAGCGTACAACTCTGCCCAATTGGATTAGATCTTTTATGTTTACTTCTAGAAAGTCAATAGTTTTTTTATATTCTTTTTTATCACTTTCTATATTTTCATTAATAAATCTTTTATGAATTGTATTAATTCCATCAATGATTTCATTACATTCTGATCCATCCCCACAAGACTTATTATAAAAATTAATAAGTTTATCTGTTATACCTTTAAAAGCTGATGTAACTATAATTAATTTCGAACTTTTAAGATAATCTCTTATTATTTCAGTAGTTTGTGAAAAAGATTCAATATCTTGTAAACATGAACCACCAAATTTCATTATTACTAAGTCTTCTTTTTCTCTATTCATTTTAATCATTAATCTTTTTAATTAAAGAGTCATTTTTAAAAAATGAATTAAAATTATAAGGTTTTATGAAAATATTTTATATTTCTATGAAACAAACTATAATGGAAAATTATGATATTTTAAAACAATTATGAAAAATGTTAAAATATTTGAAGAAAGAATGACAGAGATCGGTTTTGTCATTATTCCTTTTGTAACTTTTTTTTAGTAATGTATAACTTACACCATATAATTCCATTCTTTTAGACTATTTATAATAGCATTAAATTACTTTAAATGATTAAAAAAAATAATCTTAAAATATTATAAAATTGATTCAAATGATTATCAGAATATTGAATTTCATTTCTTTGTTAATATCATTTTTCTTATTAGGGTATATTTATATCCTTAGTCTTCAACCTATGAAAAAAGCAGAAAAATTAGGAGATAAAGCTTGGAAATATTGTAAGAATCTTCGGGCTTTATCAAGTATTTTTGAATTTATCTCCATCCTCAATTTTATTCTATGGATTTGGTATCCTCTACCTATGGTTGATGAATGGATTATAAGTCAAAATATTTGGATAGGTGTTCTCATAGCTATTTGTATTTTTATTCCATGTTTTATAATCATGATTAAGGGGGTATTAGATGCAGGATCAGAAACAATTTCTCCTTCAGAAGAGACAGAAATGTATGGGGGAATATATAATTATATCCGACATCCTCAAACTATTGGAGAATTTCCGATTTATATTGCTCTAGGTTTTTTTTTAAATTCATGGTTTTTGGCAATAATATCGTTAATTTTTATTGTTTTCTATACTCCAATTATGATTCATTATGAAGAAAAAGATTTAATAAGACGATTTGGTGATAAATATAGAGAGTATCAAAAGCGAACTGGAGCATTATTTCCTAAATTAAGAAAAAATTAATGACAAAAATAATTGAATAATTTTTATTTTTGGGCCAATAAAGAAAAAGTAAAAGGTATTTTTCCTTTAATATTAAGGTGATACCACCATTCATACCATGTATCTCCTTTTATTTTAATCATACCGGGAAAATTTCTAAAAAATGATTTATCATATTCATTTATGATTTTAATTTTCAATCCTGCTTTAATTAGTGAGTTGATAATATCGCTTAATGACCATTGCCATTCATAAGTTTTTATATCTAATTTTATGGACTTATCTGCATAATCAATTCAATCCTCATATTCACGAGGATCGTTGGAATGAAAATAAGAATATTTTATTTTAAAATCAGATATTTCATCATCAAATATATGGATTATTGGATGTGTTTCAAATATATAAAAAATACCCCCAGGTTTAAGATAATCATAAATAATTCTTCCCCATTCTTCTAAATTTTTTAACCAAATTAACTCTCCTTTTGATGTATAAACAATATCAAATTGATGACTAATGTATTTTCGAATATTATAGATATTAAAGGAAAAAGTTCTGCAGATATATCTAATTCTTCTTTAAGTTTATTTGCTTCGAATATAACCCCTTCAGCAAAATCGATTCCTGTAACTATAGCTCCTTCTCTAGCCCATGATAGATTATCTAAACCAAATCTACACTGTAAATGGAGTAAGGTTTTTCCTTTATCATTTCCAAGTTCACCTCGTTGAATCTCATCTAACGTAGTTTTACCTTGTTTAAAAGGTTGGATATCATAAGCTTTAACATGGGTTGCGGTAATTTTATTCCAGAGTTCTTTATTTGATTTTTCATAATAATTAATCATGAGATTTAATAAAAATATTTCATAGTTAAAAATTTTGTAAAATCCTATAACTGATTTGTTTAAATAACTCTATAAATATATATGCTTAAATACTTAGAAAACATTTAATATAAGGTGTTGCAACCTAATATAGACTCAAACTTATAGCAAAATAAAATATGTTAATAAAGGTCAAATCTCCAAAAAAAAAAACAAATTAATAATTACTCATGTAATTTATTCTTGAGTAAGACTTTTAATCTTTCTGCAATTTCATAGATGAATTCTAGTTTCTCCCCAAGGATTTTCCTCTCTTCTAAATAAAAAACTTCTATATCCAATATATTCATTTCAATTTGAATATGAGTTGAGATCTTCCATTGAGTTTCTTTAAAATTATCAGTAATCCATTTTTTTTCATTAAACAGGATTCTTACACATGATAATTCCGGAAATTCCATAGCAGATTTTATAATTTCTATTGCTTCCTCTAAAACAACCTCTAATGATATTTTATCAATTTCTATTAATCGAGTAATTCCATATAAAGCGTTTAATTCTTTTACCCGTTCTTTTAATCTTGATTCTAATAATTTTCTTTTAGAAATATCTCTTATTATAAGTTGTATAAATTTTTGGTCTCCTATTTTTATATTACTAGCACTAATTTCAACAGATATCCTTTTCCTCTTAATATTAATAATATCCATTTCAATAAGTTCTATTTTTCCATCAGAAATCAGTTTTAAAATATTGTTATAAAAATTTTCATAATCCTTTATCGCAAAAAATTTTATGATATTTGAATTTAAAATAGTTTCTCTATTATCTCCCAAGATTTTCTCAGCTTCTAGATTAATATCAATAAAATTACCAGTTTTTAATTCAAAAATAACAATTGCATCTCTTGCTCGTTCAAATAAAGTTTGATATTTTAGTTCAACATTCCTAATTGCTCCTAATGCAGATTTTGCAGACTCATAGAATGTATGAAATAAATTTTTTAATTCTTCCTTTTTTTTTTTATTTTCAATAAATAGATCTGATTCATTATAAAACGCTATATACAAATCTTCAATATTTTTAATTGCTACCATAAATTTTTCTAAAATATCTCTAATGAAATCATTATCAATTTTGCTTTCAATATCAAAAATCATTGAAATCTGGAGGATTTCTCTATTACCTCTCGCATATACACTAGGTATTTCAAAGATACGATTTACTCCCTGATAAGTATCAAAAGTATGAATAAAAAATCCACTATCATGAAGATCCATTAGGGATGAAAACTTTTGCATGATTTGATCTTCCAAATCTTCTGGAGATTTAAGAATAACTAAAGGTCCTATTGTTTGATCAAATCTGGATAAAATTAGGCCTATCACGTTTATAAGAGGGTTATTTTTTTATAAATGAATCAGCAAGAGTAACTGTTTAATAAAAATTACTATTTAAAAAATAAATGAAAAAGATGAGTTATAAAGTCTTCCTTGAAATCCATATAAAATAATTTCTATCTACTATAAATTCAAAAAAATTATAATAAATTAAAAATATTTTTAAGAAATATGGTAGATTTTTCATTGATAGAAAGAATTCCAACGGTTCAAGAATATCATACACTCCGTAAAGCTGTCAATTGGCGAATTTTGGATAAAATTCCAACTCAAAAGCGACTTAATAATCCGATATATTTTATATGCGTTGAAAAAGCAGATCAAATCATTGGTATGGGACGAATAATTGGAGATGAAGGATTAGCCTATTATATTCAAGATGTAATTGTTTTACCTAAATTTCAAAAAAGAGGTACAGGTATACAATAATAATGAAAAAAATAATGAATTTTATTGAAGAAAATGTATCCCCATTAGCAACTATTGGATTATTAGCATCGAAAAATATAGAACCATTTTATGAAAAACTTGGTTTTATTAAGAGACCAAATGAAGAATTTGGAGCGGGAATGTTTACTTTTTGGAAATATAATTTTGATATGTGAAGTTATATTCAATTTAAGTTTTAGATAGAAATTAGAATTATTATTAGATTTAGTACAAAAAGATATTAATTTCGATATAAATAATATTATAAAGAATGAAGAAAGTTGAATTACTAGCTCCCGCTAAAAATTTAAAAGCAATAAAAGCAGCAACCAAATATGCGGATTCTGTATATTTCGGCGTCAGATCATTTAATATGAGAATGCGATCTGATAATATAGATTTAAAAGATTTAGATAAAATTGTAGATTATTGTAAAAAACATGAAATGAAATCATATCTTACAACTAATATATTATTATATGATAATGAGATTCAGGAATTAGAAAGAATAATTAGGACTGCAAAAGAAGTTGGAGTAGATGCCATAATTGTTCATGATATTGCTGCTATAGAAATTGCAAAAAGAATTAAAATACCATTTCACATCTCAACACAATGTAATGTGTCCAATTCTTTATCCGCTAGATTTTATGAAAAATTAGGTGCTGAACGTATTGTTTTAGCGCGGGAATTATCATTGCAGAAAATTAAGGAAGTTAAAAGAAATTTAAGTTCTACACAAATAGAAATTTTTATTCATGGAGCGATGTGTGCCTCCATTAGTGGAAGATGCTATTTTTCTCAAGATATTTGTGGGACTTCAGAAAAATCTGCAAATCGAGGTAATTGTATACAACCTTGTCGGAGAAAATGGTGGGTACGAGATGATAAAAATAATGAATACCTTTATGATGGAATTCGATTTATGAATTCGAGAGATCTATGCACAATCGCCTATATCCCAGATTTAATAAGATCTAAAGTGGATGCTTTTAAAATAGAAGGTCGGATGCGTCATCCTCATTATGTGGAAACTGTCACCAAAATTTATAGAGAAGCAATTGATGAGTTCTATAATAATACATTTACTAAAGTTAAAGCTAAAAGATGGGTAACTGAATTAAAAAAGGTATATAATAGAGGATTTACTACAGGCTTTTACTTTAAAAAAGCGACTGAAGAGGATCATCAGCATAATTATCCATATAATTTATCTCATTATAGATATATAAAAGTGGGGAGAATAAAGAATTATAATCCTCAGACAAATTTTGTTGAAATTATATTAGATAATGGATATTTTGAAAAGAATAATGATTTAATTATTATGGGGAAACATAATGACACTTATATACATCAAAAAGTTGATTATATAGAATATAAAGGGAAAAAGGTTAATAAAAGCCCAAGAGGTATAAAAGATAAAATGATATCAATTAAAATAAAATTAAATGAGACACCAGAAGAAATCAATAATGAAGATGTTTTTATATTTACTGATAAAACATATTCAAAACAAAGTTATTCATTATGAAATATATATCTGAATCCCATTATTCAGTAATGATTTTTACACCTTTTTCTTCTAAAATCCTTAGAAATGCAGGTATTTCTTGGATACTATTTTTTTTTATATCTAGATGTTTAAGATTATTAAGATCCATAAGTGATTCTGGGACATTTTGTAAAAGATTCATATTTAAAAATAAATATTCAAGTGATTTTAGCAACCCTATGTTTTTTGGAATGATTCTTAATTCATTATTACTTAAATTTAGATATTCTAGATTTTCAAGAGAACTTAATTCTTCTGGAACTTCTACGAGATTATTGTAATATAAATATAAGTATTTTAAAGAATTTAACCTACCAATTGAATCTGGAATTTTCCTAAGATGATTTTTTCCCAAATCTAAAGTTTCTAGATTAGTCATATTTCCTATTGATTCAGATATTTCACTTAGATTATTAAATCCTAAAATAAAATTCATTAAAGATGTTAATCCTCCAATGCAATTGGGAATAGTTTGTAATTTATTATTTGATAAATCCAATTCTTTTAGAGATCTTAATTTACAGATAGAATTTGGTAATTGTTCGAGATCATTACTACTTAAATCTAAGATATTTAGACTTAATATTCCTTCAAAGGAATCAGGTAAAAATTTTAAATTATTACTATATAGATCTAAATCAATTAAAGAAGTTAAATTCTCTATTGTTCCGGGTAAGGTTTTTAATTTATTTTGATTTAATTCTAGAGATTCTAAAGAATTTAATAATCCTATAGAATCTGGTAATTGTGTAATCTTATTTTTATTTAATAAGAAAAATTTTAAATTTGTTAAGGTACCAATGTTTTCTGGTAAAGAAGTTAATTCGTTATTTTGAATATCAAATCTTATTAATAAACGGAGATTACATATCTCATCTGGTAATTGTGTTATAATATTATCATTTAAACTTAAATTTTCAAGTTTATATAAATTACCGATTGAATCTGGAAGATTTTTTAATTGGTTTGAATTTAAACCTAAATATTTTAAATTTTCTAGTAATCCTATAGAATTTGGAAGAGATTCTAATTTATTTCCTTTTAGAAAGCAAGAAGTTAAGGCGTCTAGGGATCCAAATGATTCAGGTAGTTTAGTTAATTTATTATTTCTAATATTCAATCTCTCTAATTTTGATAGATTACCTATTTTTTCTGTAAGTATTTCTAAGTTATTATTACTTATATATAAAAATTTTAAGGATGAGAGAGAACCAATTGAATCTGGTAAAATATTTATATTATTATTGCTTAAATTGAGGAATTTTAAATTAATTAAATTTCCCAAAGATTGAGGAATCTGATTTAAAATATTACTACTTAAATCTAAAGATTCAAGATTATTAAGACTTCCAATATTACTTGGGAGGTTTCTCAATTCATTTGTTTCCAAATTTAATACTTTTAAATTTTTTAACAGCAGAATTTCATCGGGAATAAATTTTAATTTATTTTCACTTAAATCTAATAGATTGAGAGATTCTAATGAACAAATTTTTTCGGAAAATAATTTTATATTATTTCCTCTCAAGTATAACTTTTTTAAATGACTTAAAAAAGCCATTTTCTTAGGCATATTTTCCAAACCACATGAAAATAAGCTCAAACCTGTTATTTTATTATCTTTGACTTTATATCCAATAGAATGGGATGATAATTCATTAGCTTCTGGTATCTCTCCACCAATTTCAGTCTCCAGACTTTTTAGTACCGATAGTTCTTCATTTGAAGGACTCATAATAATAGTAAATTAGATCGAAATACTTATTGAATAATTATATTTTAACTTTAATGAATTAATAATAGTTGATATTTATATGTTTAACAATTTAGTGTTATGTTATAAAGGTTGTCAATAACAAAAAAAAAAGGGAAAATATTAAAAAGCTTATTAGAGTAATATCAAGATTAATCAAGAAATTAAAAGTTTTAGATATAATATTTCTTTAGAAACATCTCATTCGAAAATCTATGATTAAAAAAAAGAAAATTGAGATATCAAATTTTATTTTAATTCTGATATCACTTCTGTTAATATTTCTAACATTTCTTCTAATTCGCTAACAGTTATTTCTCCCATATGGCCAATCCTAAAGGTTTTATTTGCTAGAGAACCATAACCGTTCACAATTCTGTATCTTTTATCTAACATTGTAGATATCATCTTACTAAAATCAATATTAATTGTATTGGTCATGGTAGATACGGTATTTGATTCATAACCCTTTTCGGGAAACATTTCTAAATCCATTTTTTTTGCCCAGATTCGGGTTCTTTCTCCTAAACGTTGATGTCTTTCAAATCTATTTTCTATTCCCTCTTCATTTAAGAAATAATCTAATTGAACTACTAATCCTCTAATTTGAGGGATTGGGGGTGTATTTGGTGTTTGATTTACCTTGTTTTTTTTCTGTAAATCAAGAAAATCTAAATATAATCCCCTATTCTTTACTTCCTTCGCTTTATCAAATGCTGCAGATGAGACTGAACACACTGCTAATCCAGGAGGTAATGCAAAGCATTTTTGAACCGAAGCTAAGCAAACATCTATTCCAAGAGTATCCACTTCTATCTTTACACCTGCCATAGAAGATGTTGCATCAATACAAACGAGAGCACCTGAATCTTTAATAATGGGTATGATCTCATTCACAGGATTATATACACCAGTTGACGTTTCATTTGCTTGGAGACAAACTACAGCATAGTTATCTTTTGATAATTCCTCTTTTACAATGTCAGGTGTAGCTGCTTTACCCCATTCTATCTCTGCCTTTGTAGAATTTTTTCCATTATTAACTCCAATCTGATACCATCGATCTCCAAATGCTCCTATAGAGAGGAATAGTGCTTTTTCATTATCACTAATTAAATTTCTAACACAAGCTTCCATAATTCCTGTAGCACTTGAAGTGAATATAAGGCATTCATTTTTAGTATATAATACTTTTTGAAGCCCTTCTATTGCTAATTTATGCATTTCTGAGTAAGGCCCAGATCTATGTGTATCATTAGCTAATGCCATAGCATTGAGTACTCTATCGGGAACTTGGACAGGACCAGGAGTAAATAATTTTAATTTTGAGCCTTCAGCTTTATTAAAATGTACATCACTCATAATTAAATCAAGCTTTAGAATATAGCTATGTATAAATATTTTTTGAAACTTGCTTAATAACAATAAAATTGTTGTTAAACTTAATCTAAAATTATTGATGTATAATAATGCTTATTAATATAAATCGCATTTATCGGAAATATTGAATGAAATAATAAAGAATTATAATTTTTTAGAGCTAAACTTTTTATATTCTTTCTTAACAAATGTGTATAATTCTTTGGCTTTCTGATCTTTTTGAAAGTGTTCTCTTATAGGTTCAATTAATTGATTTAAATATTTGATAACTGCCTTTTTAAGATCCATAGGATGTAAATTCCCTTTAATATAGTCTTCTTCTATATCAATATATTTATTATATTCAATATTTCCTCCAAATTTATCTGGTCTTTCAATTTTAACGCTATCAAAGCGTTCAAATATGATATATTTACAATATTCAAGAATGGGATTTTCTCTTGCTTCTTTTTCAGGACAATAAGCTTTATTTATTTTACGTTTAATATCCTCAAGATTATCTAACATAAATATAGCAGAATCTGGATTTGATTTTGACATTTTAAAATGTATAGTTCTATCGATTCCTAAGAGATCCGTTTTAGGAGGAGGTGTTAATCCCATTAACATGTGATGATGAATTGAGATTGGCTTAGGAAGATCAAAAATTTTGGACACTTCTCTGGCAAGCATATTTACTTTTCTTTGATCTAATCCTAATTGACATATATCAACATTGAGGTGGAATATATCTGCGGCTTGCATAATAGGATAGAGAATTTGAGATGCGGTTAAAACATCACTCTCGCTTCTTCCCATAATTTGAGTGCATCGAATAATCCTATTTAGAGTACTATTGATAGCTATTTTTAATACTAATTCCCAGTATTTAGGATCTTTAACTATATCTGAAGCATATATAAATTCAATCTGAGATAAATCCATTTCACATACTTTCCAGACTTCTATAAAGAAATCGCCTACTTTTTTTATTACTTCAAGATCTCCTCCAAATTTTTGATTTGCTGCTGCATGCCAATCTGCAATTAGAAATTTAAATTTTATACCCGCTTTAGTTAATTTATTAACATTTATTGCTCTTAGAAGGCCTTGAGCTATATGAATGTTTCCAGAAGGTTCAAATCCATCATACGCTATGATATCTTTTTTATTTTCTATTTTCCATTTCAGCATTTCCTTTAATTCATTTTCTTCAATTATTTCTTCCCCAACTTCCGTTAGTAATCCTAATTTTTCCTCTAAAGACAAACTCAATATTTTACCTCTCCAATTTTAATATGTTTAAATAAATATATCAATCGATAAAATCTTTTACTTTCTCCTGATTTCTTGAGAACAAATTTAATAATAATCTAGATAAAGATGATTTACTCACGAAGTATTTTGGAGTAATAATTATTAGATATTATAAAAAATATAAAAAAAATAAATAGACAAATATAATAAATAAGAAAATAATTATTTGTTTTTAATATTTGCTTGAGCAGCAGCAATTCTTGCTATAGGAATTCTATAAGGTGAACAAGAAACATAATTTAATCCTATTCTATGAGCAAAATCTATGGAGCTAGGCTCTCCGCCATGTTCTCCACAAATCCCACATTTTAAATCTTTACGTGTATCTCTTCCCTTTTGAATAGCCATCTTCATTAATTGTCCTACTCCTTCCTGATCTAAGATTTCAAATGGATTATCTGTCATAACTCCTCTTTCAAAATAGATTGGGAGAAATTTACCTTCAGCATCATCTCTTGAGAATCCAAAAGTCATTTGTGTTAAATCATTAGTTCCAAATGAAAAGAATTCTGCTTCAGTAGCAATTTTATCAGCAACTAAAGCCGCTCTGGGTATTTCAATCATTGTCCCAAATTTATAGTCTAAATCTACATTATAATGATCTATTGTTTCTTTAGCTATTTTTACAAGTTGATCTTTTACTATTTTTAACTCTGAAAGCATACCAACTAAGGGAATCATAACTTCAGGTTTAACATTTATCCCTTCTTTCTTTATTTCACAAGCTGCTTGAAAAATTGCTCTTACCTGCATTTCATTTATTTCTGGCCATGTAATTCCTAAACGGCATCCTCTAAGACCCATCATAGGATTTTCTTCATGCAATGTTCTAATTATATGAATAAGTTCTTCTTTTTCCTTCAATTCCTCATCGGTTGCTGCATTGGTCATTTTAAGTTTTTGAGTTTCTAACAAAAGTTCTGTAAATTCTGGTAAGAACTCATGTAATGGGGGATCTAATAATCGAATAGTCACTGGTTTACCCTTCATTATTTTAAATATATCATAAAAATCGCCCTTTTGCATTGGTAGTATCTTGTCTAATGCAACTTGTCTTTCTTCTGTTGTTTTTGCCATTATCATTTGCTGTACAACTGGCAATCTTTCTTGTGCCATAAACATATGTTCTGTTCTACAGAGACCTATTCCTTGAGCACCAAATTCAAGGGCCTTTGTAGCATCAGTTGGTGTGTCAGCATTTGCACGTACACCTAGTTTCTTTATTTCATCAGCTATGTCTAATAATTCTATAAATTCTCCGGTTAATTCTGGATCTACTAATGGAACTTTACCTTTAATAATCCTTCCAGTAGTTCCATCTATCGTTATATAATCTCCTTCCTTTACAATAGTATTTCCAACAGTAAATTGCTTATTTTTAATATCTATTTTAACATCTTGAGCACCAACTACTGCAGGTTTTCCTATTCCTCTAGCTACAACAGCAGCATGAGAAGTTTTTCCACCAAATTGAGTTAATACTCCAACTGAAGCATATAATCCATGAACATCATCAGGTTTTGTTTGAGGTCTAACAAGGATAACATCCATATTTTCTTTGTTTTTTAATTCTTCAGTTCTATCTGAATCAAAAATAGCAATTCCTGTAACTGCTCCAGGAGAAGCATTAATACCCTTTGCGATGACTTCAAAATCTGCTTTATCATCTATGCTTTTAAATAATAAATCAGATATTGATTTTGCATCAATACTCATTATTGCTTGCTCTTTAGTGATTAAACCTTCTTTAACCATATCAACAGCAATTTTAACTGCAGATGTAGGTGTTCTCTTACCATTTCTAGTTTGTAATATAAAAAGTTCTCCGTCTTCAATTGTAAATTCAATATCTTGCATATCTTTATAGTGATTTTCTAATTTCTCCATTAAACTCATTAATTCATCGTAAACTTTAGGAAATTCTTCTTTCATTTCTGTCATTGTTTTTGGTGTTCTAATTCCAGCTACAACATCTTCTCCTTGAGCATTTGCTAAATATTCTCCAAATCTTCTTTTTTCTCCTGTTGAAGGATCTCTTGTAAAAGCTACACCTGTTCCTGAACTCCATCCCTTATTACCAAAGACCATTACTTGTACATTAACAGCAGTCCCAAAATTTGGGATTTTATTCATTTTACGATATGTTATTGCTCTTTTATTATTCCAAGATTTGAACACTGCGTCAATTGAATTGAATAATTGTTCTTGAGGACTTTGAGGAAAAGGAGAACCAATTTCTTTTTCATATAGAGCTTTATATTCTCTAATAATGTTCTTTAAGTCACTAATTTCTAAATCCGTATCTTTAGCATTTTCTCCTTTTTTTGCTTTATATGCGTTTAATATCTCTTCAAAGTGATCTAATTCAATTCCCATTACTACATCTGAGAACATCTGTAAAAATCGACGATAAGAGTCATAAGCAAATCTCTCATTCCCTGTTTGTTCAGCAAGACCTTTAACGCTTTCATCGTTTAATCCTAAATTAAGCACCGTATCCATCATTCCAGGCATTGACATTGGTGCCCCCGAGCGAACAGAAACTAATAATGGATCTTTTATGTCACCAAATTTTTTATTGTATTTATCTTCCAATCTTTTAATAGCATCTAATACAGCTGGTTTTAAAGTCTCCATTACTTGATCTTGATTTTCATAATATTTTAAACAAGCAGATGTAGTTATAGTGAATCCTTGAGGGATGTTTAAACCAATATTGGTCATTTCAGCAAGATTAGCACCTTTTCCGCCTAGTAGATTCTTTAATTCTTTTTTACCTTCAGAAAAATCATAGACATATTTTTCATTTTCTGTTGTCATATTTTTAACCTTTATCTATCCAATTTTTTGTGATTAAATAGTATAATAATCAAGAAAATGTATTTTCGAAAATAAAATTTTTCAATATAGAAGATCTCTACAAATTAGAGTCTATTAAAAATAGAATTAAATTAATATAAAATATAAGATAAAATGCACTTATATGAATGAGAAAAAGAATTTTCAAAGAATGCGTCTTATTTCCATGACTATGGGATTTGTTTCAATTGAATTTATTCTTTTAATATTGATGATTGATATTGGTAATTTTACACTACTCATCTTATACACCGCAATTTTAAGTCAAATGGAACTACCAGGGATAAAAAAAATATTTGATTTTAAATATCACTCTGAACAAGTAAAAAAAAAAGATTTACTTTCTTTAAAAATAATCGGGATTTTGGGTATATTTTGGATATTTATTTCTATTTATTGGTTATATTTTAAATTAATAACGTTTTATCTTTTTATTTTAACATATATTATAACTATATTTCAAATTATCGTCTATAATATTTTGAAACTAAAAAGTACCAAATTAAAACAATCTATAACCAATCTTTTTCATTCATGGCTTATTATTGAGGGATATACTGCATTATTTTTGGTTATTTTAATATTTTTCGAGCTTATATTCAATCTAAACCATATTCCCCTATCATTATTAATTTATTTAGGAATGGAAGGCATTACAAACATTTTATTTGGATTTAAAGGGGCTATTTTTTACGATACAAATAATATTTCAGAAAATAATAACCGAATTGAATAAATTTATCATAGAATATAAATTATAATATATTAAAGAATTTATTTCTATAATAAAATAGTATCAAATTTCTATTTTTATTTCTTTAACTGGATAAATCAATAAATTACGACCTTTTTTTTGAGATAAAATTAGATTATTTTTTCTTAACTTATTAATGTGATAATTCATAGTATTTTTTTTTAATCAAATTTTATCAGTAATAGCAGAGGGGGTTATTCCAGGAAACCTTGCAATTATGCTTAATATTTCTAAACTAGTTTCTGATTTCATGATCTTATGATTATATGTTTTAGATTCTAAATCATAATAACATGGAAAATATGTGTTATATCGTCCTACTTTCTTTTCTTTAATTATTCCATATTCTAATAATATCTTTAAATGCCATTGTAGTTGACCAGGTTGTAAATGACATTCTCTTAGCAGTTCTTTAAAATGAATTCCAGAACTATAAATAATACTTTCAATTATCTTTTTTCGATTTTCGTTCTCAAATACCTTCTCAAAGTCCAGTCGACGATTGCTAACAATATTATTTCTTTTAGAATTTAAATATGATTTATATTCCTGTAAGGTGGTAATAACAGAGAATAGGAGTAATATTGCAATAATTAGTGATATAATTAAAATTATAAAGGGAAAGAGGTATAATAAAGGTTCATCCGATATTCCATATTGATATAATTGAGAATTATAATTTATTTGATATATTTAGACAATAGATTCAGAGAGGGCTAACGAGATTGTCGATATATCTATTAAAATATTTCTCTTAATTGAAAATACTTTTCTTCTCTTAAAATAATCTTTAAGAAATATTAATATTCCTATAATTCCCAAAAGAGAAATACTTAGGATAAGATTATTATCAAATGAAATATTGGGAGAAATCTCTGTTTCAATATAAATACACACATACATAATTTCATAATCAGAAGCATCACCTTCCCAAATACCTAATGAAGAATTAGACCAAATAACATGAACTCCATTTAAATTATCAATAGCAATAGAAGTTTGAATATTAGCTCCATTATTCCAATAGGTGCCATTATATCCATCTGAAATAACTGTGGCATTTGACCAAGTGGAACCTGAATATGATGCATAAAAAATTTCCGTATATATACCCCAAGCACCACTAGTAGTATCAGACCAAACTACATGTATATTTCCAGAATTATCAACGGCTATGGAAGGAGAAAAACTAATTCCATCATTCCAAAATGATTCACTAAATCCAATCAGAGATTATAGTTATATTAGAATAGTAAGTATAAACAGATCCATTAGAACTTGAATTTAAAGTAGATAGATTGCCAGTATTTTTCAATTTAGGAATACTTATTATGAAAAAGTTGAGTGAAAGAATTATAATTAATAATATATCTTTTTTTTTCATGTTCTTCTTCAGTTTTTTACACTTTATATTTGTTCTTTAATACATTTTTAAA
The DNA here is from genome assembly GCA_964525635.1 of uncultured archaeon. GTDB lineage: Archaea > Asgardarchaeota > Lokiarchaeia > Sigyniarchaeales > SOKP01 > JAFGOA01. Next base: position 31,003 of record CAZGJX010000002.1, on the reverse strand, counting down.
AGAAAGTTATAGATTTGGAAGTGTTTAATTAGAAATTATATTATGTTCAATATAAAACCATTTGGGATAATTATGAATATAATATATTTTTATTATAACTCATTTTAAAGGAGCTTTCATTCAAAAAAAAAATAAACACTATTCCCATAGTATACTAGTTTTTTTGGGAATTAGTTTGACTACCTTTTTTTTTATTTCTTTTGAATCTGTTAAGGGATTTTTACCAAGAGTAATATTATAAATATTATTGCAATTTTTTATTGAAATTGGGAGATCATGAAGTTGATTGTTATATAACTTTAATTCTCCTAGATTCTCTAAATTACCTATTGAATCGGGGAGAGAAGAAATCTGATTATTTTCTATGTTAATTGTCCTTAATTTTGATAAATTTCCAATACCTTCTGGAAGTGAAATTAATTGATTATTTGAACCCTGTATAGCTTCTAAATTGGATAATTTTTCAATTGAAGGAGGAATGGCGGAGAGAAGATTATTATTTATTGATAAAAGTTTAAGATTTGATAAATTTCCAATACCTTCTGGAAGTGAAGATATCTTATTTTCATTACACCATAAAAATTCTAAATTGTTTAATTTTCCTATGTTCTGAGGTAATTCTTCTAGTAAATTATTACTTAAATCCAATATACGTAAATTAGTTAAATTTTCAAAACTAAGAGGGAGTTTATTTATTCTACAATTATTTATAGAGAGAGAACTTAACTGTGAAAGATGCTCAACAGAATTACTTATATTATGAATATCTAAATTCTTAAACACTAATTTCTCTAGATTATCTAATTGATAAATTTCATCTGGTAGTGATGTGATATTGGTAGATATAATCCATAATTTAATTATTGAACCATTTTCTAAAGCAAATCCTGATTGTGTAATTTTACCAAGGATATCATCTCTAATGTTATAATAGCGTATATTTTTAACATTTAAATGTTGTTTAAGCTTATTTAAAATTTCATTATCCTTTTCATTTATACAAAGTTTAAATAGACTCATTGATGATTTCAATCTTCATTTAAGATTTCAATATATAATAAAAATATTTGATATTATATAAAGTGATATAGTCCAAAATTGAATATTTAATTGAAAAATTTTAAGAATATACATAGAAAAAAAGAAAAAGAATAATATTATTGTTCCTTAAGATTTTTGACTCCAAATTAAATGGATTTATAATATAATATCAAAAAGTATGTGTATCAGATATGATTCTTCCACCATCAACAATAATACATTCGCCATTTATGAAAGATGAATCACTACTTGCTAAAAATTAGGCAATATTAGCAATTTCTTCAATAATACAGACACGTCTTTGGGGGGGATAAGTATTTGATATTTTATTTAACCATTCCTGAATTTCTTCAGGACTTCGATCTCCTTCTGAATTAGCAATTCTTACAAATCCTGGGCAGATCGAATTTGAGGAGCAAAATAAATCGCTAATGATCGGGTTAAAGCATTCATAGCTGCTATAGTAACAGGATATACACAGTAATCCTTTAATACTTTAAAATCGGCGCAGGATGATATATTATTTATAGATCCACCATTGCCTTTTGAAATTAGGGGAATGGCGAATTTTGAAAATAAAAAATATCCATTTAAATTAACTTCTATAGTTCTTTTCCAATCTTCTATTGATATATCAACAATATTTTTAGAAATATTTCCTTCATATGAGTTAGCACAATTTACCAATATATGTAATTGCCCATATTTTTCTTTAACTTTAATATTTGTATTTTTTACTTCAGTTTCATTTAAAACATCTGCTCTAATGAAGAATCCTTTTCCACTATTTTTTTAATAAGAGCTATTGTTTTTTGACCCATTTCTTCCAGAATATCTATAACAACCACTTTAGCACCCTCTATTGCAAACTTTATTGCTATAGCACTTCCAATTGAAGGGCCACTATCTTTATAACCTAAAGTACCACCAGTAACTAAAGCAACTTTATTTTTTAATTTCATTTTTCCACATTTAAAGAATTTTATTTGTATTAATAAGATAATTTTTAAAAAGTAAAGAGAAGATTAAAAATCTAACCAATTATTTACAAATAAAAATATTATCTCCTATTCAAGCTATTTAAAAAATACACCATTTTTTTTTTATATTTCTCAAATGCACTTCTACCTTTTTGAGAAAGCTTGAGAATTGTTATTGGTTTTTTTCCTATAAATTTTTTTTGAGCATCTATGAACTCAACCACCTCAAGTTTGCTTAAATGAGAAGATAAATTTCCATCTGTTAATTTTGTCTGATTTTTAATAAAGACGAAATCTGCGCTTTCCAACACATATAGAATTGATAAAATTAATAAGCGAGCAGGTTCATGAATAATCTTATCAAAATCATCCATTGTTGGTAAGCTATTCTTAATTTCATCTTTATTATTTTTCATTAATATCACTCATACTGATTTTGGATATTTCTTAAGGAATCTTATAAATATTAAAATTCCTATACAGACAATTATTGAACCAATTATTAATAATATTAAAAATGGATAGGATTTACCTATAAAATATCCAAAGATTTCATTAACTAAGGTACCTATTGCTGTTAATAATCCATATATATACAGCTTTTTAAATTCAATTAAATAAGCGGTAATACTACAGGGAATAAGAAATATCATTAAACCTGCACAAATAGCATTAAAAAATCGATCATTTCCCATTATGGGATATATAAGTTTTGTATAAATATATCCAAAGAACAAAAGAATAACTCCTAGATAAATTATGCATAAAATTATCATCTTTTTCAATATTATTTTACGATTTGCTCTATATTTCACAAATCCAACCCTTTCAGAAATCAAGGTATCACTTAAATATTTAAACAAAATACATAATCCAGTTAAACAAGAAAAACCAAGAAAAACGTACCAAAAAATAAATGAATGATGACCCATAGTTATTCTTAAAGCAATATTACCAATAAAATAGTGAGTTGGGATAAGGATAATTAATATTGTACCAAATAATATATCCCATAATCCATGTTTAAAATTTGATTTCCAGATTTTTTTTTCCATTTTTTTTAAAAATTTTACCTCTATCATTTCTCTCCCTTTTTGTTTGTTTTTGGGTACTTCTTGAGGAATACAATAAAAAATATGAATCCAATACTAATAATAAATAAACCAACTATTGACATTAATAAATCCCTAAAATAATAGAATGTATCAAATATATCGAATAGAAGTTCATTAATTAGTTCCACTAATCCTGCAAATAATCCATATACGTATAATCTTTTGAATGCAAGAAAATAAGCAACAATGCAAGTAGGAATAATATAAATAATTAAACCATTTATTAAAGGTAAAATATAAATAAGATATTTTATATTTAGATTCTCCTCTATTAGGTTAAATATGTAGATTACATAGATATAAACAAAAATAAAGTATAATAATAATCCAATTATAGTTATATATAAGAATCTCTTACGTTTTAGGCTATATTTTACATATCCCACTCTTGGTACACCTACCAATCCGTATAAATATCTAAAAAGAAAACCTATTGCAAAGATAATACTCAAAACAAGAATTATAGAAATTAAGGGAACATATTCACTAGCTATATCAATTATATCATACATAAAAAACATTAAATAATTAATTAATATAGTCATAATTAAAAAAATCCCATATAACATATCCCATAAACCATGTTCAAAATTGGATTTCCATGCGATTTCTTCAATTTTCTTTAAATCTTTTTGCTCTATCATATATTTCTCTAATTAAAATTAAAGTTTCTAATATTTTCTAATAATATTTCTTAAGATGTAATAATAAAAATTAATATTTAAAGCTTTGTATCACAGAGTGCATGATAGTGCAAAGCTTATTAAATTTAACATTTAGTAAAAAATATAAATAGATATTGTAAAAAATGATTTATTTTCTGCCTAAAAAGAGGATTAAAAACATAATTTTATTATAATATATCTAATAAGTTCCAGACACCTTCAATTACTAGATCTGGTTTATTTTCACTTACTTGAATCATATCGAGGTTAGTTTCACCTGAGAGAACACAACAGGTCGTAATACCGGAATTTATACCCATCTTTATATCAGTATAAAGTCTATCTCCAAACATAATAGCTTTTTTGGGAGAAATTCCTAATTTTTGAAGTTTAAATAATAACATTTCTTTATTGGGTTTTCCAAAAACTCTTGGCATTCTTTCTGTAGTTTTGTATAAAAGAGATGCAAATCCCCCTGCATCTGGAATATATCCATTTTCAGTTGGACATCTATCATCTAGATGAGTTGCAATATACGGAATATCATTTTCCAGAAATCTTGATGCTTTTACAAGTCTTTCATAAGTTAATTCTTGATCAAAAGCTAATATTAAAATTTCAGGGATTTCTTCAGTCAATTGAAAACCTTCTTTTTTGAATTCTTCCTTTAATGAAGTAGTTCCCATTAAAAAGATTTTCTTATAACCTTCATTTTTTAAGTAATATATAACAGGATGTTGTGATAGAATGATGTTATCGATAGTTATATCTAAATTGTAATTATTTAATTTTGTTAAATAATCATAAGTTGATTTACTCGAATTATTTGATAAGAAAAAAAATTTTGTATCTTTTCTACTTTTTAATATATTAACTAAATCAAGGACTTTATCAAATAGTTTATTTCCCAAATATATTGTTCCATCCAAATCAAAAAAAAAGACTTCTTTATCTTTTATTATTTCTAATTCTTTTTTGCTTGAAATCATAATCAACAATCTATAATCCAATTAAACATATTCCAAATGAATATTATTAAAGGAAAATTAATAATTTAATCAATTAAAATCTAAAAATTGAGCTGTTTTTTATAAAATAATATTAGAGAAAAGAGATTTTGAAGAGATAAGATTATACTCCAATACCAATAGTATTTCCAATACCTGCTATAATTACTTTTGTTCCTTCCTTAGTACGTTCTCTTATAGCTGTTTTTATTTTTTCTACTATTTTTGGAACAGATTGAGTTATTGAACGATTCATAGTAGTAATCGCATCTTCTAAAGATTGTTTGCAGATCAATGCTTCAATAGGTATTGACTTTCCTGTTGATGATTCTTCCATATAATATTTTTCTATACCAATCCCTCCAATAGCAGCACCAACTCCTATTACAACAGAACCTGTTTTTTCTCCTTCAAACTTAAGACCTGCATCAATAGTAATTATAAGTGATATTGAATCACTATATTTTTCAACTAATTTTTTCATGGCAGTTCCTGGTTTTCCAACAGTTCCACCGGGACCTTTGGCTCTAAGAACAAATAATGTTCTTCCTTCAAAATCAAGTTCTTGATAGATAGTCTGTTTAGCTATATCAATAGGGGGTATATCGACATCTTTTACTATTTCTCTTATCAAACTTCCTACAACCATTGGACCTAGTCCATCACCTATTGGACTTCCCTCCGAGAAAGCTTTTGCTGCATTATAATAAGACTTAGCCAAACCCATAATAATATTAAGTTGCATAGAGATTGACATTAATAAAATCATAGATTTAGACTTCTTTCCTAAAATTAAATAATGCTTTATTAAACGATAAATCAAATTAACAGCCATAGCAGCTTCCAACAAATTTTCAAGATTTTGACATTGAACATCATTTGCTTTGGTAGCTATTTTCATAACTTCATTCTCAAAACGATTATTTCTAACATCGACAATATGATCAAATTTAGGAATTATACCATAAGGATCAAGATCTACGGGACCGATTGTTACAAATGTCATAAGATCCTCAAGTTTCATCATAATATCTTTATCTGTTTCTTTTTCATCTGAAAATTTGCTATATTGAATTAGTAGAATTTGTTTACTTTCTTCATCCCAAGTTTCTAATTTTTCTAAAGCTGCTTGAATTTGCTTACTTGCTTGCCACGCTTGTAATTTTTGTGCATAAAACATCATTATGATGAAAAATCCAAAGAACAATAGATTAATTGTTAATCCCACTGGATCTGTACTATCACCACCACCAAATAGCCCCATCAATTGAATAATCATATTTATTATCCTTAACCTTTTTTAAAATTCAAATATGAATTGTATCTTTTTATAATAACAAAATTTATTTAATCATATAATCTTTTCTATTATAAGATAAAGAGAAACTATAGCGTATATATTGTATGATTGAAGAAGAAAATGAAGATGATATCTTAAATAATAAGATATCTTGGAAGAAAGTATTAAAACATGTTGTTATTATAATTTTCATAATTTTAGGAGGAGTATTTATTATCAGTCCAATCATTGAGAATGACGCTTATAAATATATCATAGGCTTCACATTTATTTGTTTTGGAAGTAGTTTATTGCAAATACAAAGTGAACCTTCTGAACCAAAGAGACAAACCTTAACAATTACAAAATGCAAAAAATGTAATATTACAAAAGTAAGGCATTATGAAGAAGGAGATTATGTTTATAAAAAAATTGAAAATTGTGATAAATGTTATAATTCCATGGAAATAACTCAAATTTACTGTATAAAATTAAAAGGTTCAACAATTTCCAATGAAAAAGAAAATATATCCATAAAAAATTCTTGATTTGAAAATATATTTCTTTAATTCTTTTTAGATTCCTTCATTTTTAAAAAAGGTGATTAAAATTTTAGATTTGGTAGGTATAGGGGGAACTTTTGATCATCTTCATGAAGGACATAAATTTTTAATTAAAACAGCTTTAGATTTCTCAAAAAAAGTTGTTATAGGTCTAGCAACCGATGAATTATTGATAAATAAAAGATATGTATCAAAAATCGAAAGTTATAAGACTCGAAAAGAAAAAATAGAAGGATACATTAAAACTATAACAAATTTAAATAAGGTAGAGATAATAGAATTAGATACTCCTTATGGTCCTCCTATAAATGATGAAGATTTTGAAGGAATAGTTGTTAGTGGAGAAACTTATAAGAATGCTTTGGAAATAAATGAAATAAGGAAAAAAAAAGGATTTAAACTGTTAATAATTATCGTAATTCCTGATATAAAAAATGAAAGGAATGAAAAAATAAGTTCTACTAGTATTAGAATAAATCTAATTAAATAATCTGATTTATTGAAAAAATTTTTCAAGAGAATTTATTAATTTCCTTGATAAGTATAAATGTATTTCGAATTGAATATAGTTTTTTTTTCGAAAGGTGTTAATTTCTAAATTAATTCAGTTCAAGATATAACTTTCTTTAAATTCTTTATTCCGCCAAGAGATTGAATTTAAGATCATTCTCTTGGTTGCAAATTATAGTAATATCGTAATTAAAACTTAATAATTTCAATATTTCAAATTTAAAATAATCCTAGTCAAAGATAATTCAATTTATATCCAATCTAATTAAAGATAGACGCATTTATAGCAAAAAATTTAAATAAATTGATAATTTAGAAAGAATATACCTAGATTTAGAATAAATATAATCTTATAAAATGACAATAAAACTAGAAAAGCAGACAATAAACATCTTAAAAGAACTTAAGAATAAAAAGACCGATTTAATTGTAGCATCTGAATTTGCAAATGAATTAAATATCGATTATATTGTATTAATGTCTGCTATTAATGAATTAAAGAAGAATACTCTTGGAGATTTCAAAGAAGAGATAATAAATCAAATATTACTAAATAAAGAAGGGAAATTTTATTTAAAAAATGGTCTTCCAGAAAGACAATTACTTAATATATTATTAAAAGAAGATATTAAAGAAATAACATTACAAGATTTTCTAAAACTCTCTAATTTTAATAAGAAATTATTTTATATTGGAATCTCATATATGAAGAAAAACAAATGGATAGCTCAAAGTAACGCATCTGCGGGGTCTAAAATTTTCCCTATTGAAGAAAAATATCCCGAGACTGAATTAGAAGGTTTCTTAATGAGATTTAAAACTGATACAAAAGTCGATTATGATAAGATTTTAGAAAAAGAGAAGGAATTTTTTGATTTACTCAATAAAAGGCAATTAATAAAAAAGGAAAAAAAAATCCAAAGAAAAATATATCTAACTGAGAAAGGAAAAAAAATATCATTATCTAAAATTCAAGAATTAAAACAAGTAAGTAAATTAACTTCAGAAATGATATTATCTGGTAGCTGGAAAGATTGTGACTTAAAACCATTTGATATTTCAAAACCAGGTCCATTATTACAAAGTGGAAAAATCCATCCAATGATAAACTTTATTAATGAAATTAGAGAGATTTTCTTATCAATGGGCTTTACAGAAATTAGAGGTCCAATTGTTGAAAGTGCTTTCTTCAATTTTGATGCTTTATTTCAACCCCAAGATCATCCTGCAAGAGAATTACATGACACATTTTATTTAAATAATCCAAAAGAATCAAAATTACCACAAAAAAGTTCTATTCAGGCTATAAGAGATACTCATGAAAATGGAGGGAATTCAGGATCTATTGGTTGGGGTTATAATTGGGACGAGGATATTGCAAAGAAAACTCTATTGAGAACCCATACAACAGCAACAACAATCCGTAGACTTTCGGAGTATTATAAAAATAATGAAAAACCTCCTATAAAAGTATTCTCTATTGATCGTGTCTTTAGGAATGAAAAAGTAGATAAATCTCATTTAGCTGAATTTACGCAAATTGAGGGAATTGTTATTGATGAGAACGTAACTTTATGTGATTTAATTGGAATTATTTCTGAATTTTATAAAAAAATGGGTTTTGAAAAGATTATCACACGTCCAGGATTCTTTCCATATACAGAGCCCAGTATGGAGATATCAGTATATTATGATAAATTAGGAGAATGGTTGGAAATGGGAGGCTCAGGGATTTTCAGACCAGAGGTTACTTATCCATGGGGTATAAAGAATCCAACTAGAGTACTTGCTTGGGGTTTAGGTCTTGAAAGGTTAGCTATGCTTAGGTTCCAACGAGCAGATATCAGAGATTTATATATTAATCCAATAAAATGGTTAAGAGAGGAATCATATTAAAAATTAGAGGTTTAAATAATGCCAACATTAGAATTAAAAATTGAAAGATTGGAAAAATTAGTAGGAAAAAAATTATCTTTAAACGACTTGGAATACGATTTACAGTGGATTAGTTTAGATTTAGAAGATATTAATGAAGAAGAACAAAAGATTAAGGTTGAATACAATCCTAATAGACCAGATTTTTCTAGTCCTGAAGGAATTGCAAGAGCACTTCAGGGATATTATGACCTTAAATTAGGTATCCCAAATTTTGAGATATTAGCTGGAAAAATAAAGATGAGTGTAGAATCAACTGTAAAAGAGGTTAGACCATATATTGTATGTGGCGTTATAAGAAATATTGATCTGGATGAAGATGAGGTTGCGACTCTTATGAATATACAAGAACACTTGCACTGGGCAGTTGGAAGAGATCGGAAAAAAGTAGCAATTGGTGTACATGATCTTGATAAGATTACTCCACCATATAGATATTTAGCAGTAAAACCAGATTCAATAAATTTTATACCATTACAAGGAGATGGCCAACCGATGGATTTAAATGAGATTTTAAAGTATCATGAAAAAGGAATTAAATATGCACACATATTAGAAGGGAATGATCTTTATCCCATTCTCTTAGATAATAAAGATGAAGTAATTTCATTTCCTCCAATCATTAATGGAATTCTTACAACAGTTACAGATGATACAAAAAACTTATTTTTAGAATTAACAGGAACCGATTTCAAAGCAGTTAATTTAGCATTGAATATTCTTTCAACAACATTATCAGATATGGGTGCTAAAATAGAGAGTGTTAAAGTTAATTATGAAAATGAAAAGGAGATAATAACACCTAATTTAGAAGCTAAAAAATGGGAAGTCTCAATAAATTATGTTAATGATTATATTGGATTAAATTTATCTCCTACTGAGATGATTAAATGTTTTGAAAAGGTCAGAATGAATGCTAAAAAGTCGAATAAGAAAGACAATCTAGATATATGGGTTCCTGCATTTCGAGGGGATATTATGCATCCTGTTGATTTTACAGAAGAATGTGCTATAGGATATGGATATTTTAATTTACCAAAAAGAATTAGAGAAGGATGTATTGGAGAATATCATCCTATTCAAAAATTTGCTAATAAAATTAGAACTATAATGATTGGAGCAGGATATATTGAAGTATTGAATTTTATTTTAACTAATAAAACAAGACAATATGGATATATGAACCAAGAGGAAGATGAAATTAAAATCTTAAAGATTGCAAATCCTGTATCTGAGGAATATAATACTACAAGAACAACACTACTGCCAAAATTGATGGAGACGCTGCTTTTCAATAGATCAGAAGAAAAACCTATCAGAATTTTTGAAGTTGGAGATGTTATATCTTTATCCTCTAACGAAGAAACTGGGGCTAAAAGAGAATTACATTTAGCTGTAAGTTCTTATCATGAAAATGCAGATTACACAGAAATAAAATCAACTTTGGATTTTATCATGAATACATTAGGTTATCATAATGATTCTGAGATTAAACCAAACGAAAATTCATCATATCTTATTGGGCGATGTGGAGATATTTATCTTAAAGGTATAAAAATTGGAGAAATTGGAGAAATTCATCCAGAAGTATTAATAAACTTTAAATTAGAATTTCCTGTTTCAGCATTAGAATTAAATCTACAAATGTTGATTTAATAATTAATATTCAAAAAAAGGGAAAACAATAATGGTAGATAAAGAAGAACTTAAACATAATCTTGATAAACTTAGAGAAGAAATAAATGAAATTGATAATGAATTAGTGAAATTATTAAATAATAGAGCAGATATTGTATTAAAAATAGGGGAAATTAAAAACAAGTTAAATTTAGACACATATCAACCAGAACGAGAAATAAAAGTTATAAATAACGTAAAAAAATTATCAAAAGTAATAAAACCAGCTAGTATTGAAGCAATTTGGAAAGAAATTATTGGTGCATGCAAATTAATTCAAGGTTCAATTATTAAAATTGGATATCTTGGGCCCAAAGGTACTTTTACTCATCAGGCCGCTTTAGAATTTTTTCCTAAAACAAGTTCAGATCTTATTGCATATAAAAGTATATCTACTATTTTTGAAGATATTGAAAAAGGTATATTGGAATTTGCTGTAGTTCCCATTGAGAATAGTCTCCAAGGAACTGTTAGAGAAACTTTAGATCAATTAATAGAGAAGGAGATTTCCATTTTTGGCGAAACTGAGTTAAGAATAAGTCAAAATTTGATCGCAGATAAGAATTCTGATTTAACAAAAATAAAAAAAATATATTCACATCCTCAAGCATTTGCCCAAACTAGATCATGGATAAAAAACAATTTACCATTGGCTAAAACAGTCAATACAGAATCAACTGCTGAAGCAATACATAAAATAAAAAAGCTGGGAGATACCTCCAATGCAGCTATTGGAACCGAATTTGCTGCTTCAGTATATGGATTAAAGATTCTTAGTTCAAAAATCGAAGATAGTCCATCTAATTTTACTCGCTTTATTATTATTTCAAAAAAAGAAAATCGAATAAAAGATGGTAAAATTAAAACTTCAATATTATATGTAACAAAACATAAACCAGGAGCATTATATTCGGTTTTAAAATTATTTGCAGAAGCTAATATCAATCTAATGAAAATTGAATCTCGACCTAGGAGAAGAGGAAGATGGGAATATATTTTCCTTATGGATTTTGAAGGCCATAAAAATGATATTGAAATTAAAAAAGTAATTGAAAAAATAGAAGAAAATGTGATTTGGTACAAAGTATTAGGATCTTATCCTATGTATAAAGATTCTCAATAAATTCATATTATGAGAAATTTTACAAGAAAATTATCTGAATTTATTTTTAGATTTTATAGCTTTTTAAATAATCTTCATATTTTTCTAGTTAGTCTATTAAAATAATTATTAAAATCTAGAATTTGGAAGACATAAATTTGGAATAAAAAAAAAAAGTTATTATCATATACTATTTGCTTTGTAAAAATATATTAATATTTTCTGTTTTATATATTTAAGATTTTATTTTCTTTTTTTTTATTGATACAATAAAGAATAATAAATATGTAAATTATTATGTCCAATATTAAAAGAAAGGATGGTAGGGAATTTGATGAGCTCAGAAAAATTACAATTGAGCGTAATTATCTTAAATATCCTGAAGGATCTGTACTTATAACACAAGGTTTTACTAAGGTTATAGTTACTGCTTCGGTATTAGAGTTTGTCCCACGATTTTTATCTGATACAGGTACCGGGTGGATAACTGCAGAATATAATATGATCCCTCGTGCTACACAAAATAGAAATAGTAGAGAACGAGAAAGATTAAGAGTTAAAGGTCGAACACATGAAATTCAGAGATTAATAGGAAGGAGTATTCGAGCAGCTTTTGATATTACAAAAATAGGAGAAAGAACAATAAAAATCGATTGTGATGTTATTCAAGCTGATGGTGGAACAAGATGTGCTTCAATAACAGGAGCATTTATGGCTGTTTTTGATGCTATTAGTTTTCTTTATGATGAACACCTTATTCATAACTTTCCTAATTATAAAGTAACAGCTGCGATTTCATTAGGAATTAAAGATGATGATATCCTATTAGACTTAAATTATATTGAAGATTCTCAAGTTGATGTTGATTTAAATCTTATAATGAATGAAAATTTAGAATTTTTAGAAATTCAGGGAACAGCTGAGGGAAATAGTTTTACCAGAAAACAATTAAACAGAATTTTAGATATTGGAGAAAAGGGGATAGGGGAATTAATTCAAATTCAAAAAAAAGAATTAAATCTCTAATTTTAGGATAATAAATTTTTTCTAAGATCTCCTCTTTAAATGGTTAATATCATTGCTATTTCATAAAAAAAATGTTATTTCTTTAATATTGTAATATGGAAATATTAAATTATATTGGTAGAAAGTTAGATAATATAAATGGAATCTTAAGAAGACAAATTGAATTAGATAAACGATTAATAAACCAAAGAAATATTGGAATCTCTTATTTATACTATAAACCACCCAAAAACCAAATCGATTTCTTATATAAGAGATTTTTTAATTATCCAATACAGTGTAAATTAAGTAGCAATAAAAATGAAGTTATTAATCATATACCTGCTCAATTTCATAGTGATTTAGTACATTTTCTTGATAAATCAAAAACAATTGTCACTTGTCATGATATTTATACTTTTTTGGAAAAAAAAAATATTCGAAATAATTCTTTATTGCAAAAATATATACTTTCAGGATTAAAGAAATGTAGATATATTATCGCAATATCAGAATTTACTAAAAATGAATTGATTAAAAGATTAGGTTTTCCAAAAGAAAAAATAAAAGTTATTAAAAATGGTATAAATAAAAAGATGTTTTATCCAATATCTGATGAAAAATTATTAAAAATTAATTCATTTTATCCTGAATATTTTAAAATATTACATGTAGGAACAGAAGAAACGAGAAAAAATTTTCTATCATTATTAAAATCCTATTATATTGTTAAAAAAAGAATAAAAAAGATTTTATTAATCCGGATTGGTAAACCAATTTTCCAAGATTTAATAAAAAAAATGGGATTGGAAAAAAATATTATTTATTTAAATGGAATAACTAATGATAGATTGAGAGAAATCTATAATTTATGCAATATTCTAGTCTTTCCCTCTATATACGAAGGATGGGGGGCACCTGGGCTAGAGTCTGCCTCCTCTGGACTCCCAGTTTTATGTTCAGATATTCCTGTATTTAGGGAAATATATAAAGACTTTCCGATTTATTTTCCTCCTTTTAATTATAAAAAATTAGCAGAATTAATCATCGATATTTATAAGGATCAAGATTTAAGAATAAGTATGAGGGAAAGAGGTCTTGAAATTGTTAAGATATATTCATGGGAAAAAGCTGCTGAAGAATATTTTAAATTCATCAGTGGTCTATTAATGTAGAATAATATTATATACAAAATAATGATTTTTAATCTATTTTCCAGAGAAAAAGATCCAATTATATGATTTTATCTTTTTAAATTAACTAAATCTTATATAAAATATTTTATAAACATTTAATTAATGATCTTGAATAAAAAGAACAAAAACTTTTATTTAAATGATATATTTCCATAATATAAGATAGATCAAGAATAATAAGAAAGATTAGGGGATTTAAATTAAAAATGTAATAATAGGTATTGATGGTGGTTGCTTTGAATCCATAAAACCTCTATTAAAAAAAAAAATATTACCTAATTTCAAAAAAATAATCAATGAGGGAGTATCTTCAAAACTTTGCGTTACAATGCCACCAATAACAATTCCATCTTGGCCTTGTATGTTTTCTGGACAAAATCCTCAACAACTTGGATATTATTGGTTTACTCATCCAGAAAAAGGTCTTTTTAATTCATTTATTTGGAGAGAAAGATCTATTTTCTCACACAAGGATTTAAGACAATTAGTATTAAATGTTCCAGGAACCTATCCTGCGTGGAATATTAATGGTGAGATGATTACAGGATTATTATCTCCTAAAATAAGTTGTTTTCCAAAGGAATTAGAATTCAAATTAAAAGAGAATTGGATAATTAATGGAAAAACAATAAAAGACATCTTTAAGGCATTTAAAATAAAGAAAGATTTGTTTTTAGAAAAAATATATGAAGATTACAATCTATTAACTTATGTTGTAAGGATGCCGGATTCTATTTCTCATCATACTAGGCTATCTCAACCATTAATTCAAAATTATATATATTTAGGATATAAAAAGATAGATGATTTTATAGGTCAGATTCTTAATAGTGGTGAAATTGACAATCTAATTATATTTAGTGATCATGGTTTAAGATTTTATAAACATGATTTTAATATGACTCGTTGGTTGGAAAAAAAAGGTCTTATATTCATTAATAAATCAAGTCAACATAAAATATATAGTCTTATTTCCAAAATCTATGATTTTTTTAGACCAATATTAAAAATAGATTATGAAAAATTATATTTATTTAAAAAAAGATTTCAAAAAATATCAAAAAAAAAGAAAAGTAATACTAAAAAAAAAAAAACTGATAAAAATAAAATAGAGATATCAAAAGCTTTTAGTTATAATTCAAATGTTGGTGGTTTATTTTTGAAAGGAGAGGATAAAAAAAAAGAAAAAATAATTATTGAATCACTTCTTAAGGAAAAAAAAATAAAAAAGATTATCTCTACTAATTTAAAAGATTTCCCCAGTCTATTCATAGTTCTAAATGAAAAATATATGTTTAATCATAATCCTTCTATGTTTATTACAAAAGGAAGAAATGCAATTCTTCATACACAAGAAGGATTATTCATGGCATATGGTAAAAATATAAAATCTAAACAATTTAATAGCATTAATTATGAAGATATTGCACCAACTTTATTAAATTTGTTTAATATTCAAAAACCTGCTTATATGACTGGTAAGTGTCTTGAGATTATAAAATAATTTTAAAATATTGTTGAATTTAGAGAATGGAAATGAATATTTTTAATAGAAAAATTCTTGTTATAGGTCTTGATGGTGGCTCGTGGGACCTATTTAATGATATAATTGATAGTGGATATATGCCATATTTAAAAAAACTAAAATCTAATGGTACATTTGGTCCGATAGCATCCACCATACCACCAATATCTCCTGCAGCGTGGGGTACTATACAAACAGGGAGAGATTGCTTAGAAGACCATATCTATGAATTTTACTGTTTTAATAAGAAGACAAAAAATATAGATATGGTTAACTCTGATTTCTTAAAAAATACTATATGGGAGATTCTGAGCAAAGTAGGTAAGAAAATTGCGGTAGTTAATGTCCCAATGACCTATCCTCCAAAAAAAGTAAATGGTTTTATTGTTAGTGGTATATTAACCCCTTCTTTAAATTCTAATTTTACATATCCATCAAGCTTGAAGCAGAATATTTTAAATAAAATACCTGATTATCAATTTCAATATTCTGAAGATGTGAGATTTAAAAATCCTCATTACAACATAAAAGATTTTATTGAAAATAGAATTAAAAATATAAAAGATAGAACAAAAGTATGCGTATGGCTGTTAAATAATTATAAAATTGATATCTTAATGGTTAATTTTCAGGCTAATGATATACTTCAACATGTTTTATGGGGATACTTTGATAAAGAGAACATATTATATAATCCTGAAATAAGATCATATGCTTTTAAAACATTTCATAAATGGTTAGATTTTTGTATTGAAACATTAAGAGAGGAATTTTTAAGAAATAATAAAGGGGATTTACTTACTGTAATTCTATCTGATCATGGATGTGAATCTCATAAAAAACAGTTTCTATTGGGAGATTGGCTTTATAAAGAGGGTTTATTAAAATTTAAAACCAATTTCTGGAAATCTCTTCTAAGAAAACTTTCAAAAAAAATAATTATAAAACTTAAATTAGATAAAATATCATTGTTCAATGTTTTTAAAAAGTTAGAATTAAAAATATACAGAAACGAATTAAAAGGAACAGAAGTATTTAATAATTTTATAGATTGGAAAAAATCAAGAGTTTATCCTATGGGAATCAGTCTTTATGGATTAATTTTTATCTTAACTGAAGGAGAAAAAAAACTAAAAATCATAAATTATCTTAAAAATAAATTCTATCAAATAAAGGATCCAAAAAATAATAATAGAATTGTTGATAAAATATATGAAAAAGATGATTATTATAGTGGTAACCAACCAGAATTAATCCCCGATTTAATAATAAAACCAACGAAAGGATATTCTTTCACTAGCCTTTACCAAAATACAGAAGAATTTCTTCAAGATATTAGTAAATATACTGATTTTGCAATTGGAAAACATAGTGAAGAAGGTATATTAGTGATTCATGGAAAAAATGTAAAAGAAAATATGAAAACCCACGCAAATCTAAAAGATATTGTCCCAACTATATTAAATTACTTTGGATTACCTATAAATCAAGATTTAAAAGGCAATATTCTTAATTGCTTTAAAAATCAAAATCAATGATTTTCCTTTAATTAGAATTTAGATTTGAAAAAATAATTTGTATAAAATTTTTAAAATTTAAAATTGAAAAGGTTTATTTCTTTTGCGTATTTTTTATTGACTAAATCTCTTAATTCATCACTATAGTATTTCTTATATTTCTTTTCTTTTCTATAATTTGTTTTTTCTTTAGGTAATTCTTTCATTGGTAAGTTTAATTTATTTAAAATAAAATTTAAATCCTTATGTAAATTCTCATATTTTCCAATAAAATCTAAAATTACTCTATTTTTAAAAGTATATAAAAGAAAATTATAAGGTTGTCTATATTGGTTCATTTTCAAGGATTTTATCCATGTATCAAAATTCTTAAAAGAAGGATCTGAATTTGAGTACACATGATAATAATATGATACTAATTTATCCCAAGGATTTCTTTCAAAAGTAAATTTAAAATAATCATTCCATATTATGGACCCTACTTTGGTCTTAATTTTCTCAGCAGAATCATGAGTGTGAAATCCTTGAAAAAATAATCTATATATATTTTTCTTTGGATTTTTAAAGATAGTTTTTAAAAAATCCTTGATAAAACTTAGTCCTCTACCCTTCCTAATACTATAATAAAAACTATATTTTATAAGTTTTAAGTTACTTATTAATATCTTATAATTTCTTGCCATTTTATTATATATGATGCCTTTTTTAGTAGTCGGATGAATAATTGGAGTTAAAATATCTTGATCCCCACAAAACCTAGCGAAAAGAATTTGTATAGAAGTACTTGCAGTTTTCCTCGTTTTTATGTAAATAAACTTATTTTTATGAGAAATTATCATATTAATTCTCAATGATTTTTAATTAAATCATTTTACTATCTTATCTTTTTAGATGATAAAAATTCTTGAGTTCGTAAATTGTTTTTTTTTTATAAATTTATCTTTATCAAAAAAACAGATAAATATAATATATAATAGTCTATTATAAAAAGCTTCTATCTCGAAATAGAAATCCGAAAAGGAAGAATCTATAATTGGAAAAAAAATATCACTTTTTCAGTTTTTTTTTTATTTTTTTTAAAATATACTATAAGATCATATATCAATATTATATTGATATATAGTTCTAATAAAATAAAACAAAATACTTTAAAATAAAAGATTAGATTAATATCAAAACCAGATTCTTTTTCATCTGTGTTAAGAGAAAAAATAATCTTTCTAATTTTCTGAAAATATATCCAAATTAATAAATAAAATCCAAACAGAAATAAGGTAATATTAAAAAATAAAAATATAGGAAAAATCAATAAATAAAGAGACAAAAAAGTTAAAAATAAAAACTTTAGGAATTTTCCTCTTTTTTTAAATTTAATAATGTATTTAAAATCATTTGTTTGCCATATAGATCTCTGACGTCTCCATGCTTTAAAATTACTTGGCATGTTCTGGTTTAGCATTCTTGAATTTGGATGTGTTAATTTATAAATTTTGTATCCAACATTATTAATATCAAGTGCCATAGATTTATCTGTAGCAATCCCTCTTTCTTCATTGAACTTACTGATTCTCTCAATAACTTCATACTTAATACATGTATTCGAACCAGAGATTATATTATGATCATTTCTTGAAAAATCACCATGAAATGTTCTGTTTCGATTTAATCTTAGATATTTAGAAAGAGCTTTTTCTTTTAGTGAATCTGTTAAACTTCTCCCTGAAACTACTACATATTTTTCTTGATTAACTATTGGATAAATAATTCTTAACAGGGTTTCATCTTGTACAATTGCATCTGCATCTATAAAATATATTAAACCATCTTTAATATAATCAAGACATTCATTTATTGCTCTTATCTTACCTAAAGATGGTCTATCTGCTCCAAATTTCTGATGTAATATTATAAAATTATCATATTGTTTGAAAGTGTTTGCAATTTTTATCGTCTCATCATTTCCTCCTGCATTTATTATAACTTTTAATTTAGGATATGATAAGTTTTTAATTGAATCTAAACATACTTTAAAATTTTGTCCCTCTTTCCATGATGGAATAATAATATTAACAAGTGGCAGATAATTTAGATCATCAATAGATACATTATCTGGATCATTATAACTATTATAATCAATAATATACTTCTTATCTCTGATTAAGTATATAATCAAATGATATATAATTATAAGAAAAATCATAAAAATAATAAACCATATTGATGACATCAGGTTAAAAATACGGTTAAAAGATATTATTTGATTGAGTGTGAACATCTTTGCTATTATTATTTTAATTTTGAATTTAATATAATATAAAATTCAAATCAATTAAAAATTAATTGCTTTTTTAAATGTTTTTTCATATTTTTTCCCAATATTAGTCCAATCATAGTCCTTAATAACTCTTTGATGTCCTATCTCCCCCATTTTTATCCTCTGATCTTTATTATCATATAGATATAATATTTTATTTACTATATCATCTAAATTACGTGGATTTACTAAAATCCCATTCTCTCCATCTTTAATAGCTTCTACAATACCTCCAGATGTAGAACCAATTACGGGAACCTTATAGTAATTTGCTTCAAGAAAAACTATACCAAATCCCTCAACGTCATTTTTTTCTGTTAATGAAGGCATTAAAAATATATCTGACATTTTATAGAATTCATTTCTTTTTTTATTTTCAAGTATCCCTAAGAATTTTATATCTTCTGAGAGATCTAATTCTATAACTAAATGCTTCAAATTTGAAGTGTAATCCCCTTCACCAATTAAATAATATAATCCATTAAAGTTTAGTCTTATATCTTTAATTTTTCTTATTGCTCTAATAACTAATTGATAATTTTTTCTTTTATTTTGTCGACCAACACTTAACAAGAGAAATTTATCAATAGGAATATTATTTTCAATTCGAAGTGTTTCTTTGGATTTCTCTATGAAATAATCCTCCAAAAACATACCACGGTTTATTATATCAATTTTCTTGTCATTTATATCATATATTTTTTGAAAAAGTTTTTTTAACCAAATATTGCTAAGTATAAAAAAATCAGTGTTTTTTAAATAAAAATATTTTAATGAAAAATAATTTTCTATTTGAAAATCAATACCATGAGCTAAAGACACTATTTTTTTGTTAAATGTTTTTGATATGATTAATCCCAACACAAGTGGGAATCCACAATCAGCAGTAACAATCAAATTGAAATTTGTTTTTTGAAGAAATGGATAGAATTTTTGAAAATTCTCTACTGTTCTAATTAATATTTTTGGTTTTAGAAATAAATATAAAATTAAATTTAATCTTTCTAATAAAGGAATATTGTTTTTTCGAAACAAATTTTTTATGATAATATATAAGGAAAGAAGAAATTTTTTATGAAAGATTTTTTTTATCTCTTTCTTTAGAGTTTGATCTCTAATCAGAAGATTATGAATATTTTTTCCATTGTAATTTGGGTTTAAAACTATGAAGGTATGATCTTTTTCATTAAAGAATTTACACATTGAGTTGATTGTGTGAGAGATTCCTCCTTTTTCTGGGTAAAAACTAAAAGTGAGAAGTAGTATATTCATATTTTTTTTTCTATATTATATAATTTTGAGAAATAAATCTTCAATATTCAATTCTGTTTCTCTTATTTTTGTAATAGGATAATCTTTTAAAATTGCTAACAAATCAGGATAATTTATTCTTTTATTTAACTCAACAATTAATCCATTTTTATATTCAGTTATATTTGTAATAAAGGATTTTTCATTTAATTCATTTTTTAAATTATTTTTATTTATAGTAATTTCAATCGTTATTTCAATCTTTTGAGTTAGAAGTTCTTTAAGATACTCTTTATCACCGATAACATTGATTTTACCTTTATTGATAAATGCAATTCTATCACATAATTTTTCAACAACATTCATATTATGACTTGTCAAAAAAATTGTTTTATTTAATTTTTTTAATTTATCAATTATATAATTAATTGTACTAACATCAAGACCTAATGTTGGTTCATCTAGAAAAAAGATTTTAGGATTTAATAAGAGAGTTCTACATAATGATAATTTAACTTTCATCCCTGTCGAATATCTTTCTACATATTCATGAAGCCATTTATCTATTCCAAAGTCTTTAGTAATATTATATATCTTTTCTTTATAATTCGATATTTGATATATCTTTGCAAAAAATTTTAGATTACTATATCCAGTAAGTCTATAATAAATCATTTCATTTCCAAGCATCAATACAAGTTTATTTCTAACTTGTGAGGGTTTTTTTAGAATATTATATCCATCAATTATAGCATATCCTTTAGTTGGTTGAATTAGAGTCGTTAATATTTTAACCATTGTTGTTTTTCCTGCTCCATTTGGTCCTAATAACCCAAATTTTTCACCTTCTGCAATTTTTAAATTGACATCATCTAAAGCTGATATAAATTTATTTTTTTTTTTTAAATGATAGGTCTTCGATAGGTTAAATATTTCTATAATTTTTTTTTTTTCTTCCATATTAATTAATACCCTTGAATTCCCAATTTTTTAAATATATAATTAAACAAATATACTCCCACAATAGGAAATATAAAAATGGAGGAAAAATAAACAATAAAATGAAATGGATGTAAGGTAATAGTATCAATGATAGAATTCTCTATCCATGTTAATCTCAAAATATCGATAATATAGTAGATTGGATTATATTTTATAACTTCTTGAGCTATACCCGGGTACATTTGAAAAGGATAAGATACACAACTAACTATAAAAATAAAAGATATTGAAAATCTTAAAATGCCCCATATGTTTTCATTAGTAAGAGCAAAAGCACCTACAATTAGACTTATACCACAAAATATCAAAGCAATAGATATATACATTAGAATAATAATTAAGGCCGTCATTATAGAAATTGGCCAAAAAATAAATAGAATAACAGATATAATCACAAACGGAAAAACCATAATAAAAAATTCAGATATAAAATAACCAATTAATAAATAAAACCTATTAAATGGAGCTACAATTAAAGCAGTTATAGTTTTCCAAAATTTTTCTTCATTCAACCTTGAAGGAATATTAACTACCATACGACGCATAAGCAAGATATTATAACTAATAAGTATAAATATAGGAGCGTTATGTGCATTCCATGGATCTATATCAATACTATTTTCAAAAAGTTTTCCGAATATAAAAAATGGCATTAATATAGATAAAATTGGAGTTATATAACCAACTATTAAGCTGTATTTAAACCTTAATTGCATTTTTATATTCTTTTCAGAGATAGCATAGGTTTTTGAAAAAATCCTTCTCATTTTTAAAAAAAAACTCGTTTGGGATAGATTTTTAAAAATATTTTGCTTTATCATCATATTATTTTTTAGCTAAGTTCAATTTTAGAATGAATATATAAATTTAATCAAATGTAATAAGATTAGTTAACAAAATATTTGATAATACTTATAATTTTTTTATAATATATTTAAAATCAAAGGAATCAAGAATATATTATCTACTATAAGAAAAGAAATACATGGGAATTGAATAAATTTCCATGAAATATAAGTTTATAAAATTTTGATGTATTAAATAATAAAAAAATTTTTTTAGCAATCTTACATTATCAACAGAATATAATATATGATTATAAAGAAGAATAATGAAGATTTTATTTGTTGGAGTATTTCATAACAAATGGTCAACAAATATTCCAATGGTTCACGAATTAAAGAATTTAGGGCATAAAGTTGTATGTTTTGATTTTCGATATAAACAGAATAATAATGCAAAAAATAATAATATTAAAAATAGCCATTATAAATCTTCAATAAATAATTATTGCTCTACTTTTTTTAAAAAAATATCAAAACTAAATCAAAAATATAGAAATAAAATCTCATTTTTTAGAATTTTATCTGAATTTGAAAGATATTATCTTTATGGAAGATGGAAAGTAAATAAACAGTTAATTAATGAAGTAAAAAAAAAAAAATATGATCTAATTTTTCTTTCAAAATCAGATAGAATAAATTATAAGCTTATCCCAAAAATCAATAAATACGGAAAGACTTGGTATTTTTTCATGGATCCTTTGAATGTTGCTATTGAATTCAATGCTGAAAAATATTCTTCATTGTGTAATTATTCAAGCGCTACATTTTCTACAATTTACAGTTTATTTAAAAGAAAGCAAAAAAATAGTTATTTTATTACTCAAGGTTTGGATATTAAGAAATTTTATCCTAAAAAACGAAAAAAAGAAATTGACGTGATTTTCATAGGAACTAAAACGATAAAACGTGAAATATATATTAAATATTTGAAGAATAATGGAATTTCCGCAACTACTTTTGGTAAGGATTGGAACCTTGCTCCAGTTTATTTAGATACATTAGTTAATTTATATAGAAGTTCGAGAATCATTTTAAATTTTACAAAAGGTAAATATGGTTTTTCTATTAGAGTTTTTCAAGCAATGGGTACAGGTTCATTTCTATTAACGGAATATTGCAAAGATTTAGAATTATTCTTTAAAAAAAAAGAACATTTAGATTGGTTTAATACAAAAAAAGAATTGCTAAATAAAATTGAATATTATTTGAAAAACAAAGATTTAAGAGAAAATATAGCTTATAAAGGGATGAATTTTGTTGTTAAAAATTATAATTGGAATATAATTATGAAAAGAATAGTTAATATCATCGAGAAATAAATTAAAATTGAAAATCTCCCAAGAAAGGGTGTTTGAATCTAATTTGAATGAAATAAGTTTAAAAATTTTTTTAGGAGGTTCTGGACAGAGTGGGACTACAATTCTAAGAGAATTGTTAGGAAAACATCCAGAAATCTATTCAATTCCCCAAGAAACACGTTTTATAATAGAATGTGATGGATTAAAGGATTTAGCAACCCATTTATGTTATTCATACCATCCAAATAAAGCAGATATTGCTATTTATCGGTTTTCAAAAAAAATGTTAGTTGATAAAATATCATCAAAGACTTATCCAAATAGAGGAGATATTCGAAATTTCTATGGTAAAAAATTCTATACAACAATAATGTCAGATTTTATTAAAAGTCTATATTATGATATAGCTTATAGCAGAAACTATTATACTATATCTTCAATTAGATCTGAATATCATCCCATTCACAGTATAATTGCCTATTTTATTAGCTTATTTTTAAAAGTATCCCATATTAAAATTAGAATTCTTAAAATTCTATTTTTACGATATTTTCCAGAATATAAGGAATATTTAGAAAAAGACTTTACAGTATTAATAAAAAGATTAAGATTAAAAAAAAAATATAAGTTTTTTCTATTTCATACATTATACAAGAGTATTTTATTTTATAAAAGACCATATAAATATAGGATAAATGATTGTTATCATGATATTAAAAGATTATTCTCCTATATAAGAACATTATGTAATTATAATAAAAATAAAATCATAATTCCAAAAAAGTTCCATGAAGAAGAATACTTAAGTTTATGTAGAAATCTAGTTGAATCATTATTTCTTAAAAAGCTACATGAAGAGAAAAAAAAGATTTGGTGTGAAAAAACTCCGAATAATATTTTGGAATTAAAATTCTTATATAAATTATTTCCAAATGCAAAGTTTATTCATATAAAAAGAGATCCACGAGAATTAGTCTATTCTCTTATAAGAACCTATTGGGGACCAAATGATATAATAAGTGCAACCTATTGGACAAAAAATACCATAGAAAGAATAATTGAAGTTTTAAATGAAGTTAAACCGTCAGAAAATGAATATTTGGAAATAAAATTGGAGGATCTAATTAATAATCCAAAAGAAATTTTTAAAAAGATAAAGAATTTTCTTGGTTTAAAGCAGGATTTTATTAATTATTCAAAATTAGATAAAAATAGGGTTGGATATTGGAAAAAGAGATTACAACCAAATCAAATTGAAATTATAGATAATATTTTAGGAGATTTAATTAACAAGTTTGGATATTAATTTTTTTTAATATTTTATTTAGATAGAATATAATAAAGAGAAAAGAAATAAGAAAATGATATTATTAAATATTATCAGTTAAAAGAAAAAAAACTTATATTAATTATGAAAAGAAGAGTAATTCTTATAACAATTGATTGTTTAAGACGGGATCGTTTAGCTATATATGGAAATAAAAACAATCTAACTCCAAACATTGATAAATTTTGTACTCATTCAGTTATTTATAATAATTGTATAACTAATGGACCAAATACACCACCAGCTTTTTATTCACTTTTTGTTTCTGAAATACCTGGAATATATAATTTTTATACCCCTCTAAACTTAGAAAAACAAACAATAGCTAAAATTCTCCAAAATAATAAGATTAATACATGTGGAATTCATTCAAATCCATATTTAGGAAAAGATCGTAATTTTCATATAGGTTTTAATAATTTTTTTGATATGTATGATAAAGTAGAATCTAAAAAAAAAAAAACACGCAAAATCCTCTTAAGCTTTTCAAAAATCTTCAATAAGGAAAAAAAAATTTCGAAAAATGAATATAAGATAAATGAAAATAGAAATAATAATTTAAATAATAATAATAATAAACTGAACCTTAATGTCCCATATACTAATGCTAAATTAACTCTTGATAAGACTTTATCATGGCTTGACAAAAATTACAATTCAGAATTCTTTCTCTGGATTCATTTTATGGATCCTCATGGACCATACTATCCTCCTTTAGAATTTATAAAAAAAATATCTAATAAACAAATTTCTAATTTAGATAAATTAGAATTGAGAAAATGGTCAATAAAAATGAATAATAATCCAAATTTGTACAATAATATAGATAATGAAAAATTAGAAAATCTAAAGTTATTGTACAATGCAGAGATCCATTATCTTGATCATTACATTGGAAAATTTTTCCAATATTTAAAGAAATTAGAAATTTATAACGAGTTGGATATAATATTAACCGCAGATCATGGTGAAGCATTTTTAGAGCATGGTTCAATCGGACACATAAAATCTCTTTATAATGAATTACTAAGAATACCTCTAATAATTAAACCTCATAATTATAATAAAAAAAAAGAGGTTGATGCACTTGTACAAAGTATAGATATTGCTCCAACTATTCTGAATATGTTTCATCTCAAACAAGATCAGGAATTTAAAGGCTCAAAAATCTTAGATTTAAGTATAAAGAAAGAAATTAAGAATTATTCTGATTATGTTATTAGTTCAGTTTTTCAAAAATATGATGATGATAAATTTTTTAATGACCTTGTAAAAAAAAAATATAATTACTATTTATTAATATCATGTCGAGATAATTATTGGAAAATAATATATAATGAGAAATTAAAGAATTATGAATTTTATAACTTAAAAATAGATCCATATGAAAAAAATAACTTACATCAATCTGATGATGAGAATATAAGATATATGGAAGAAAAATTCATGAAATACCTTAATTTGTATATTAATGCATATAGATCGGAAGAAAATAAGATATATAGAGCAGTAAAAAAAATTAGATTATAGTTAGTACAAATAAACTCAATATAGATATCTAATTTGAAAGAAATTTTAGAATTTATAATCTTTAAAAAATATTTGATATTTTGATTTTTCAATAAATTGTTTTATCTTATGCAAATCTTCATCCCTCCAATTATAGTTATACCTTCTATTATGAGGTTTTTTATTGATGATCTGTCTTACAATATTGAGATAATCTTTTGGAGCAGATAAACCATAAAAATTACATATTTTTTCTATTTCTGAACTGGGATTGTTTATTAAATCTTCATGATTTATAATTATCATTTGTTCCTTTGGTAATATCTTATACAGTCTATAACAAATTTCTGTTATGTTAAAATATAATCGAATACATTGACTAATTGGAAGTTTTCTTCTCACAGACATAGCGATAATATTATCATATGGATTCCTAAACACAGTAATAATTTTTAAATTATTTTCAAATATTTCTTGTAGTCTAGAAATTAATTGTGGATTATTGTAAAGAATTTGAGCTGTTGCACTCCCTTTTTTATCTCCAATAATATTTAAAATTTTAAATTTGCCTGAAAATTCATAAGGTATATTGTAGTTATATTTATTTTTTATTCTGTTTTTTCTTGCAGATTGATTATATGATTTTGCTAAAATTCTACTGTATACTTTATTTTTCTTAAAATTATGTTCTTTTAGTAATACTAAAGCATTAATTTCATGAGAGATAATAATATTAGGATGTGCATCCAAAATTGCTCCAACTAGACTATGCCCACTCCTATCAGCATTTATAAAAAAAGAAAAAAACTTTACATCTCTAAAAATTTTATCGGAATATTTGAGTGAATCCCTGTAATTAACCAGATAAATAATTTTTTCATTAAGGCTCTGTTTATTTATTATATTTATTTTTGTTATAAAATTAAAATTTTTTTTTATCGAGTTGAGTATTTTACCATTAATATCATTATAAGTAAGCTGAGGTGTAAGAATGAGTCTAAAATATAATTTTCTTAAGTAAGCTTTAATAAATCTTTTATATAAGCTAAATAAATATCTAAATTCCATATTATTATTGTAAACTTTTAATCATTATATATTTTAAGAATTTTTAGTGTTTAATTCATATTAAATATGTACTTAAATTATTATTTGGGTTCAAAGAAATAATTACAGGTTCTATTGAATATATTTTGAGATATATTTTCGAAATTAATTATTTTATTATCAAATAAAACATATTTACATCTATAATCTAATAAATCCATAAGATTAAAAATATCCTTGGGTTTTTTTCCATATCTTTTTAGAAGATTCTTGCTCAATTCCATTAATACCATAGGTTTATATTTCATAATACTCTCTTTTGCTCCCTCAATAAAAAAAGGTTCAAAACCTTCTATGTCTACTTTGATAAAATCTAATGCTTCCAAATTATGCTTCTTTATATAACTGTCTAATGTTGTCATTCTAATGAGATTTCCATGTTCATTTACTATATGATTCTTTGCAAAAAGATCTTTTGAAATTAGACTTTCTTTTAATGTATTTCCTAATGCCATTTTAATTGGTATTATATTATCATATAATTGATTCAAAGCTATGTTTTTTAATAAATAACTATATGCTTCATTTCCTGGTTCAAAAGCATAGACTTTAATATTATATTTTTTAGCAACTAAAATTGAATAATATCCATAATTGGCTCCCACATCAATAAATACTTTTGAATTATGGTCAATAGAATTCAATATTAATTTACTTGAGGAGTTTTCATGAGATCCATTTAATAAAAACTTGATCATGTTTTTTCGAAATAAATAGATTATATTTTCTTTTTTAATATAAATATTGTCTGATAAAATAAGATCTAAATGGTTATTATATTTTGAAAGATTATTCCATAATTTAGAGATATTTCTTAGAGTCTCATTAACATCAAATTGTTCAAATTGTATTCGATCCTCTAAATTATATAAAATCTTCCTGATTATTCTTTTAATTAATCTATTATTCATAAATAAGATCTCCTATACTAAAAATAAACTTTCTTAAATCATTTCTATCTATTTTATTTTTAATTTATTATTTTTCTAATAAGAGGTTTATGATTTTTTTGAAATATAATAATTTATCAAAATATTATTCATTTCTAATGGTAGAATTGTAATTTAAAAAAAGAAGGTTTAATAAAGTTTAATAAAACTATTTTCTTTTCTTAATTAATTATCATTATATTTAATTAACAATTATAAAAAGTAATATACTTATGTCTGATGAAGATTATAGAGTAGAATATACAACAGTTTCAATTCCAAAACCTTTAGCTGAAAAGGTTAAAGAAAGAATGAAAGGTACTGGTTTTTCTTCTGTATCAAGCTATGTTACCTATATTTTGAGGCAAGTATTATCATCAATTGAGGAAGAAGAGAAGACGAAACAAGCATTTACAAAAGAAGAAGAAGAGACTGTTAAACAAAGACTAAGGGATTTAGGATATTTAGATTAAAATTATTTACTATAAAAGGTTTAAAAAAGAATGATACAACCTCATGGAGGCACATTAATTAATAAAGCTTTGCCAAAATTGGAAAAAAGTCGAATATTAGAACAAATTAATGAATTTAAACAAATTCCAGTTGATTTACAAACTTGTAAAGAGATTAAAAATATATCTTTTGGAATTTTTAGTCCTTTAGAGGGATTTATGAATGAAAATGATACATTAAATGTTTTAGAACATATGTATTTGGAAAACAATATTGCCTGGCCAATTCCTATTGTTTTAGATGTTTCTGATGATGAAATTAAGAATTTAAAAACTGGTGATAATGCTATTTTAACTGATTTTTCCAATAATCCAATTGCATTGATCAATATCGAAGATATATACAAATGTGATAAAAAATATTTTTCTGAAAAAGTATATGGAACAAATGATAGTTCCCATCCAGGAGTACAAAAAATTCATAATCAAAAAGAAAATTTATTAGGAGGAGAAATATATTTAATAAAGGAACATAAAGCAGAATTTCCTGAATTTGATCTTAAACCTATAGAAACCAGAGTTCTATTCAAGACAAAAAAATGGGAAAGAGTTGTTGCTTTCCAAACTCGAAATCCCCCTCATTTAGGTCATGAATATGTACAAAAGGCAGCATTAACCTTTAATGATGGTCTTTTTATAAATCCTGTGATTGGAAAAAAAAAAAAGGGAGATTTCCTAGATAAAGTAATTTTGGAATCATATTCAGCATTAATTAAATATTATTATCCAAAAGATCGTGTTGTACTAAGTACATTTGAAATAGAAATGAGATATGCAGGACCAAAAGAGGCAGTTTTTCATGCTATAGCACGTAAGAATTTTGGATGTGATCATATTATAATAGGAAGAGATCATGCTGGAGTGGGTGATTTTTATGGTCCTTATGATGCTCATGAAATTTTCAAACATTTTCCTGACTTAGGTATACAACCTCTATTTTTCAGATCATTTTCAAAATGTAATACATGCAATTCTGTTGTTAATGATAAAATTTGTCCTCATCCTCCTGAATACCATACATTTTTTAGTGGAACTAATATTAGAGATATTTTAAACTCTGGAAATAAACCAACTCCAGATATTATGAGACCAGAAGTCGCTGAAGTAATTTTAAAACATTCAAATCCCTTTTGTTAAAATTCATTTCTAGATTAATAAATTTAAAAATAAATAAAAATAAGAAAAAAAATAAGATGGAACATAAAGGATTTACATTATGGTTTACTGGATTAGCATGTTCAGGAAAAACTGTACTTGCTGATGCAGTTGCTGATGATTTAAAAAGGAAAGGTATGAAAGTAGAACGTTTAGACGGAGATATTGTCCGGAAAAACCTAACAAAGGATTTAGGTTTTTCACTAGAAGATAGAAATAAAAATATAGAACGAGTAACTTTTGTTGCAAAACTTTTAACACGTAATGGAGTAGCAGTATTAGCTTCTTTTATCTCTCCTTATAATCAAATAAGAGATTATTCAAGAAAAGAAATTGGTAATTATATTTTAGTTTATGTAAAATGTCCTGTTGAAGTATGTGAGGAAAGAGATGTTAAAGGTATGTATGCAAAAGCAAGAGCAGGTCAAATAAAGAATTTTACTGGAATTGACCATCCCTTTGAAGAACCAGACAATCCAGATATAGTAGTTGATACGGATAAACAAGATATTGATGAAAGTAAACAAATTATTTTAGATTTTCTTAATAAGATGGGATATTTATAGAACTTTATTTTAGTACTTGAGGGTATTTTTGATTCTTTCATTTTGATTGAAATTTAAGAATCATTAATTTA
>CAZGJX010000001.1:0-126343 GCA_964525635.1 uncultured archaeon | reverse complement strand
AACGCATTATTTTCCTCAACTCGTAGGAAATCGATATGTAAATCCATGAGTCCCGTACTCTTATATTTGATATACTCTTTTTGTTGTAACCTCTCAAAATTGATTAGGTGGGAGAGCTTTTTATAGATCCTTTCATAAATTAGGTTTTTCATTTTTTTGTATCCCTCCTCATTAGATCATCCCAAGCTGACTTAGTGGATTCTTTTTCTGGCATTCTGGACAGGTGTCATAATCAAGCTCTAAATCTCCATATTCACAATAGGGACATGCTAAATATGCATCTAAAAGTGCGTTTGCCATCATCCTTTCTATGTCCTCTTGGGTGAGTCTTTTCTTTTTTATAAAATTGCTCATTTTTTTATACTTCTTTTTTTAGGTTAATTTTTCTTCATCAGGAAATTTATTTCCAGATTCTATTCAACGAAGACCAACATTTAAATATGATTATGCTGTTAGAATAATAAAAAGTGGATTTCTTTCTCTTGATGTGTTCATGTAATTTACTTATTTAATACTATCATAAAATTTAAATATTTTGAGGGAACATATAACCTTGACAATGGATAATTTAATGGATAATATTGGAAAAAAAATATGTTATAATTCATATGATCCTTGTCCCTGTAAGATTGTAAATTTCAGAATTAAAAAGGTTCTCTGCAATTTTGTTAAAATGTTCGGCGAATTGACTATATCGAATAATAAAGAAGAGCTTGAAAGATTAATTCAAGAGATCTGTCCTAAAATGAGAAATATGTTAGAATATCATGATAATGATGTAGCAAAAAATCAAGAAGAAAAAAAGAAGTTTTTATCTAAAGTAATGTCAGGGGATAAAGTCTTTTGTTTTTCTGAAATCGATGAGGTTATTTTTTTAGAGAAAAATGTAAATATATATGGTGATTGTACATATAGATCGAATGATGGTAAAATTAGGAAAGCTCCATCTTTTGCCTTCAGAATCCTTTCTAAAGGAAATAAATGTGGAATATACAAGACTTCTGATGAAAATAGAGCTGATTCATATACTTTAAAAGCGAAAAAATCTGGATATAGGGTGGAAAAACAGAAAGAAAAAGAAATATTTATTCTGAAAATTTTTGGTGATGATCAAAAAGAAATTGATGAATTTATTGATTATTTATATAGTGATCTTCCTCTTAAAGAATTAGATCTTGAGATTGAAATATATGGAGATACTTAAAATAATTTAGAATAAGAATCTTGACAGATGATGAACTTGTGACAATATAAAAGAGTTATTGCTCATAACAATGAATATGTTGCCCCAGACTGATGTCATTATTCTTATATAGCAATAATTAAGTTAAACGATTTTTATTTATTTTTTTTTTAAATCGAATCCCCTTTTCTGTGATGAAATATTCTTCTTTTTTTTTTTCTATTAAATTTAAACCTAATAATACAGGAATTCTCCCTTTAATGCATGCAATAGGTATACCTGAGAATAATTTTATTGTATCAAATTTAGTAGCTCCCTTATCTATTGCAAAAAAAATCTCAACTCCCATATTACCTAATAGATATTTTAAATCTTCATCAGATTGTTCTTCTTTTGGCATTCTTATTGACCAAATCCTAAAATAAGTTCAAAAAAAATAAAAAATTATTTTTATAAAATTAATCATTTAATTTCTTTTTTTTCTTTTTTTTTTCTTTTTTAGGTTATTATGATTTAGAGTTTTATTTTCAATATTATCAATGATGCTTTTAACATCTGTATTGATCTCATCTATAAAGATACCTTCAATATTATCTTTTTCACTGATTCCTGGACTATATATATTTGCAATAACAGGTTTAGATTCTTTTGGCAATAATTTTCTTAAATATTCAGGAAAAGCAGTAGTTATTTGCAAGTTTGTTTTTAGAACAATATATCTTTCATTTTTATACTTAAGTTCTTCAATTATATTATGTTCTTTTAAAAAATCTATTACTTTACTTAAAGCATCTAAATTTCTTTTTGATACAAGTTTAGGTAATTTATCTCTAGGAATTAGACCATTTCTTAATTCAGAGAGAACATTATATTTTTTTGGATCTGCAATAATTTGAAAAAGAAGAAAAGAATCCTCTTCTAGCTCCTCCTCTGTTTTGGTTTCATACATACTAAAAAATTTCTGAACTTTTGGAAGGATCAATTCTATTAATTTTGGTGTTTCATCTATATACTCAATAACGCTATCTGGAGGAATTCTTTCTGCATTCACCTCTTTTAGTAGCAGTACATATTTTTCAACAATACCAATTTGATTTATAAATATTAATCGTTTTTCAATTAAGCTTTCGATAACTTCACTAAAGTTTATATCTAGAAAATTATCTTGAAACCAATCCTTCAGCCATTCCAATGGTAATGGTCCTTTTGAAAGTTTTCTTAATATTAAAAAGATATATTTTTTATTTAAAAGGTTGGCTAATTTTTCTTCTTCTGTTTTTTCTCTTGTAATTTCTATAGTTGCCCAATATAACTCTCTTACCCATAATTTGATTAATTCATTATTCTTAACAATGATTTCTTGTTCTTCTTTATCAAAATTTTTAATATCACTAATGTGAAAAGCTGTGTAAATTGCTTCATTGGATTTTAATTTTTCAGAGAATTCATTACATAAAGACTGTATTTTTTCTTCAATTTCTGTTGTTATTTGTTCATCAAAGATAAAAGATATCATCAACATATCTTTATTTCCACGTGCCCAATCTGATTGAATTTCAAAATAATAATTCATAGTAATGATATCTTCAAATGAATGAGTAAAAAAGCCTTCTATAAACTGCTGATCCATGATATTTGCGATTCTTGTTGATAATTGATCATCTAATATATTTTCGGGATATGAATAGAAGACTAATGGACCTATTTTACGATGAAAATAACACAATGCACAAATATTCTTCAATTAGTAATTCTCCAATACAGTATTTTAATTTACCTTTATCCGAATTTCTCTCTTTAGATAATAATAGAATATAAAATAATATTAAAGATTATATATCCTTAAGAATAAATAAATTTATGTTATTGGCGGCTAGTTATTTATTAAAGTAATAAATTTAATTAAATCCTATTATCGTTATATTAAATATGTTTAAAACATATATATATTAAAATAAATTAATATCTTTGAATAATATGACTATAAAATTAGTTGGATTTGATTTAGATGATTGTTTATTTGATTCTACAGGACTTTCAAGAAAAGCACGCATAAAAGGAATTGATGCTATGATCAATTTAGGATTAGATATTAAAAGAGAAAAAGCCATTAAAATTTTAAAGGAAATAGTAGAAGAATATGGTTCTAATTTCTCTGCACATTATAATTATTTTATTCGTAGATTGAATCAAGTAGATGAAAATATTAATTTATCATTCAATATGCAGTATAAATATATTGCCGCTGCAGTTATGGCATACCATAAAGAAAAAATTGATTCGATTGAACTTTATGAAGATGTCGAACAATGTTTACTCAAATTAAAAGAATACAATATAAAAACCGCTATAATTACTGATGGTATTCCAATAAAACAATATGAAAAGATCTTAAGGTTAAATATTGAACATTTAATTGATTTAGTTGTTATCTCTGATCAAATTGGTATCAGAAAACCAAATCCGAAATTATTTAAATATTGTCTTAGGAAATTTGGTATTAAAGGCCAAGAGAGTATATATATAGGTGATAGATTAGATAAAGATATCTACCCTGCTATCAAAAATAATATCTATAGCATCTATATTCATAGGGGTGGAAAATATGATTCTTTAAATCCAGATAATGAAATATATCATGATATCACACCAGACAAAGAAATAAAATCATTAAATGAAATCTTTGATATTATAGACGAATTAAATATACAAGCTAAATAAATATTATGAGAATTGCTTGTCTTCAACCTAGAATATTAGAAAATAGAAAGAAATGTTATAAACATATTGAGGTCCTCTTGAAATCATTATTAGAGAAATATAATAAATGTGATCTTATTTGTTTACCAGAAAGATGGATTCCTTTTTATGATAAAATTGAGGATAACCTTCAACAACGGAGAGGTGACGATTATTCTTTTATACAAAATTTAGCAGAAGAATATTCAATTAATCTTTTATCAGGTGGAATTTGGGAAAAGAGACATTCTATAGAAAAACCATTTATCACATGTTATTTTTTTAATAATAAAGGTGAAGAAATTGGAAATCAAGATAAAATTCATCTCTATACCTTTGAATCTAAATATTTCCAGAGGGGAAATAATTTAAATTTATTCAAACTCAATAATTATTATTTTGCCATTTTAATTTGTTTTGATATGGCATTTTATGAAATCCCTAGATTAGCTATAGAAAATGGTGCGGATTTATTATTATCTCCTACTCAAATTAGTGAACTTGGATTATATAATTGGAAAGTCTATTTACAAGCTCGAGCTCTTGAAAACAGGATTCCTGTTATAGCATGTAATACATTAGCGACTATGCATAATAAAAAGTTTCTTGGAAATAGTAAAATAATATCATTTATCAAGGATTCAATAACACCATCTATATTGCATATTATTGAAGCTCCTTTGAATAAAGATGGATTTATATATGATGATATAGACTTGGATTTTCCTAAAAAAATAAGGCAAATAAGATTGAATGAAAAAATCGATAAAGATTTGATTAAAGTTAATAAGATAAATTAGAATTATTTTTACTCAATTTTTATCTAATAAAAAATTTTTATAATTACTTTTATTTTTACTTCCAATCACCTCTCTCTCAGTGGGGTTTAAATACTAAAGTTAAAAAATATAATAAAATCAAATAGAAAATAATATGAATTTAACAGGAAAGAATATAGATTTTGTTGGTCCTAAGGCTCTCTTCGATCCATTATATATACCACCTGTAATTTTGTATAGAAAAAAGGAAGAAAATTCTCTTTTTTCTATTTTAAAAGATAGCATATCGGATGATTTTTCTATGAATATATTATATCAGGGTATTGAAGGAATTGGAAAAAAAGTAATAATTAATAAAGTTTTAAAGGATTTGGTCGAACAAAATAAATATATTAAAGATTTCAAAAAAATTGATGTTGATTGTAAAGAAAAAACTCTTGAAGAGATAATAATGTCCATTTTATCTATATTATTAAAACTTTTAAATTTTAAATTAGATATCAATACAATTGTTAATTTAAAAATCTACCAGCTTTGGAGTATTTTAAAGTTAGCTACTAAAAGATTAAATAGTAATATTGTGATAGTTCTCAAAAATACTGAATATTTAGAACCTAAAATCCTGAAAAAATTACTCTCTTTTGGTAAAGAATTAAAAATTACTATTATATCAACTATAAATAATGTCTTAAAATCCTCCACAATAGATATTTTATCTCATTATGATTATAAAAGAAAATTGAATTATTTTACTTATAACCAGCTTTTTTACATTTTTAAACAGAGAATCTCTCTAACATTTTCTCATGAAATTGATATAGAATTGATTGAATTCATGACGGATTTAATTTTCGACAATTATATCCCAATTCCTGGAAAAGGAATTGACATATTAAGAGATCTTTATCCTTATCTCCAAAAGAGTGATTCAGTAAATTATCACCACATGTTAGAAATCTGTGAAAATCACTTTGAATCATTTCTTACCCTTGATGAATTTAATATTCTTACATATCTATCTGAAGAGGATTTATTAAATGTGATTTTTTTAGATAACCTTTCTAATTATTTTGTTAACCATCCCTCAATTTTTTATATTTCGTTAAGAAATATAAAGGAACTTTATTTAATTTCATGTGAAACACTTGAATATAATAAAAATCTCGAAGAATTTAATCATTTAATATCAAATGCTAAAAACATTGGACTAATTAATTCTTCTAAAAAATTATTATCTCAAAATATAAAAAACTTTAATAAAACTAATATATTAGATGAATTTTATTTTATAACAATAAGTCCATTGAAATTAAAAGCCATGATTGATGCTATATTTGAAAAAAATCAAATTCTTAACCAATATAATTAATTTTTTTTTTTACAGCAACATTTTATATTTATTATAACTTATGTTTCATAAACTAAAATCTGAGAGTATAAAAAAAAAATTTATACTCATAATTATTCATTTAAATTATATAATAATTT
Organism: uncultured archaeon; assembly: GCA_964525635.1. GTDB lineage: Archaea > Asgardarchaeota > Lokiarchaeia > Sigyniarchaeales > SOKP01 > JAFGOA01. The sequence goes on along the minus strand of CAZGJX010000001.1, from coordinate 120,154 downwards.
GAGATAAGTCGATTTATTTTGACATATATTAAGAAAATTTCAATGACAGGATTTAAATCCTTCGGAGATCGTACTGTTACCATAAAGCTTTCACAAGGATTTACATGTGTAGTTGGGCCAAATGGAGCAGGTAAGTCAAATATAATTGATGCTCTATGTTTTGCTCTTGGAAGGCTCTCAAAAAAGACAATGAGGGCAGAAAAACTCGAGGATCTTATTTTTGCGGGCTCAAGGGGACACAATCCTTCAAATAGAGCCTCAGTTTCATTATATTTTGATAATTCAGATGGAATTTTTCCCGGAGGAACTGAAGACTTTGAAATATCGAGGACAGTCATAAAAGGTAAAGGAAATAAATATAAAATGAATGGAAAGGCCGCCACTCGTCAACAAATTCTAAATATACTCGCTTCTGCTAATATTGATCCTGATGGGAGTAACCAATTTGTCCTTCAAGGTAAAATAGTTGAATTAACTCATATGAATACTGAAGAAAGACGAAAATTTATAGAGGAACTAATTGGACTTCAAAAATATGATGAAATGAAAAATGAAACAATAAAAGAATTAGAAAAAGCTGAACGGGATCTAGGTCAATTTGAAGCAATTTTTAAAGAAGTATCCTCTCAACTCAAGAAAGTTGAAAAAGAAAAAAATGATGCTTTAGCATGGAAAGAGATAGACCAGAAAATTAAAGACCTAAATGTAAAATTAATTGCGTTAAAAATATCTAAATTAAAAAAAGAAGAGGAAGCAATTGAAAAGAATATTGAGGAAACCCAAAAATTACTCGAAGAATTTGAAGAAAAAATAAATAGACAGGAAGAAATACTTAAACAAGAATCATTAGTCATGGATAATATTCAAAGCTCAATAAATCAGAGGGAGAAAGAAAGAGATGATATAAATGAACAAATAATTGTATTAAAAACAGAATTATCCTCAAATCAAACAACTTCAGACCTAGCTAAAAAATCGTTAGAAAAACTTAAAAAAGAAAAAAATAAATTAGAAACCCTTCAAACGGAATTACAAGAAGGACAAGACTTGGATACTTTAATCAATGAATTAAAAAATGAAATTGAAAAAATAGAAAGTAAAATTGAAGATTCAAAGAAAGAAATTGAATTAAAACAACAAAGTCAAGTTAAATTAGATGATCAAATAAACGAGATTGAAGAGGAAAAAGCAAAATTTATAGCAGATATTTCAAAACTAAGACAACAATTATCATCAAAAGAAACAAGCATTAATGGACTTAAAGAAAATATAAAGAAAAATATTCTAAAAAAAGGAAAATTAGAAGAAGAATTAAGTAATTTAAAAGGGGAAGCTGAAAGTATCGAAAACGCAATTAAACTAGTCCAAGATGAAGAAAATAAAATCAGAAAGGAAATTGAAATTATAAAAAATAAAATATCGGAAGAAAATAAAAATCGAAAGGATTTAGAGAATTTAATTAATCTTAAACAAGAAGAAAAGACCAAAATAAATTCAAATATATCTGAAATAATGTCTACTTTATCATCTATTAATACAGAAATAAAAATGAACAATGAAAATAGACAAAACCTTGAGAATAAAAAACAAAAAATTGAACAGAAAATAGAAGATATTAGCAAGGGAGATAAACATGAAAATGCTATTAAGAAAATTTTGGAAAATAGAAAAAAGTTATACCAAGAGTTAGAAGTACTTAAGAAAAAACTAAAAGATGAAAATTTCGAATTCAGAGGAAATGAAAAAAAACTGGAATTAATAAAAATGAAACATGATGCTCTTATATCGGAGATAAATGATAACCAATCAAAAATAAGCAATATTCAAACAAAAGAAAAAATATATCAAAGAGAACTAACTAATTTAGAAAGAGAAAATAGAAACTTAACAGTACTTGTTGAAGAATTAAATGAAAATATAGAAGAAAATGATAAGAATATTGAGAATTTAAATCAAAGAAAAGATAATATTATTCACAGACTTGAGGAATTAAATGCAGAGAAAAAAAGAATTCAAGATCGTATTGACAATGCTGAAAAAGAATATGAAAAAGATAAATCAGATATCAATGGAATCCTTCAAATCTTAAATATGTTGACCCAAAATATAAATATTTCTGTAGAATCTATAAAAAGCAATATTCAACAGTCGAATGCAGAAGCAATTGATATGTCAGCAGAAGATTTTAAAGCATTCATATTAGATATCATTGAAATGATGAAAACTATAGAAGATGTGAAATCAGAATCAAAGAAAGGAGAAGTATCCACTATTCTTGATTCAATTGTTCAAACTTTATCATTATTCAATGATAATGCTGATCAAACAATAGAACAATTAGTGTATAGAATAAAAGAATCTGTTGATGTAGCTGTTCAAGATTCTACTTCAAATTTTGATCACTTTGTACAAGATTTAATGGAAATCCTAGAAAATGTCCATATTTCTCTCAGAAAACTAACAGTTTCGAAATCTCAGGATCTATATAAACAAGTAGAAGAAATTGCTGAAAATATTCAAAATCAAGGCGAAGATGTAAATGAGATTGGAATAAATATATCTGAACTACAGATTAAAAATATACATAATAATAAGGATAGAACTGCCTCACAAAATAAACTTGAAGAGATTAAAAAAAGAATCACCGAAATAAATGAAAAAAATATAGAATCAAGTAAAGTAAAAGAGGAAAGAAATAGTACGATTCAGGAAAGAAGAAAGGAAGAAGAAGAATTAAACACAAAAATTGAACAATTAAAGAAATTGAAGGAGGATCATTGGTCAATTGTATCTGAAATTCAAGAAAAAACAGAAGAAAAACAAAAAGAAGTTTCTGAATTAGATAAAAATCTACAAGATTTGAAAGGAATTGAAACTTTATTCGAAAATATTGAAGATATAAACCAAAACATTGAAGAACTTAACAATTCAATTGATGATAAAAAAATATTAATAATCGAAATTGAGGAAAAATTAAAAAATAAAAATAGAGAATGTAAGACAAAAGATACCGAAATAGAAGAATTAAATCTAAAAAAAGATAATTTTTGGGAGATTAATAAATCATTACAGGAAAAAATAGATGAAAAAAATAAAATTTTAGAAAAAACCTTAGATCGATTAAGATCATTAGAGAACATAATGAGATTAATCAATTCAATTGAGGAATTGAAAAACGAAAATATAGATGCTGAAAAGAAAATTGAAGATAATAAAAAGAAGATTGAGGAAATTAAAGTAGAGGTCGAAAACATACAAAAAGAAGTTGATAATAAACAAAAAAATATTAATAGTCTAAGAAAAAATAAAACTCAAGAAATTAATGACCAGAAAAAAGCTCAAGACAATTTAAATAGGCTAAATAAAGAGTTCCAAAAATTACAAAATAATCTAAATGAACTAAATAAAAGTAAAGAGCGAGAAGAGAAAATAGAATCTCTTTCACAAGAAATTTTACAAACTGAAAGTCAAATTAAAGATCTAGACGTTAAGATTGAGAATGTTAAAAATAAATTAGAAGAAGTAAAAGCTGAAAAAGCCGAAAAACAAAAAGAAATTGATAAACTTGTTGAAGGAAAAGATGAATCTTGGAAAAAACAAAAGCAATATCAAAAAATATACACTGATCTAAAATCAGATTATTCCATGGAAAAATCTAAATTAAACAATTTAGAATCAAAAAAGATAATTACAAATGATCAAATAGAAACATTATTTCAGAGATCTAAGGATTTTGGATCATTACCTCGTATAACTGAAGATATCACCGAAGTAAACCTCGAATCTGAAATTAAAAACGCGACTAAAATGAGAGAAGCTCTAGAACCAGTCAATCTAAAAGCAATTAAACAATATGATATCGTAAAAGAAAGATTTGATGAGATTGATATGAGAAGACAAACAATACAAAGAGAAAGAAAATCTATTCTCGATGCAATTGATAAAATAGAGCTAGAAAAAACTCAAACATTTATGAAAGCATACCATGAAATAAACAGAGAATTTTCTCGAATTTTCCAAAAATTATCTCCTGGAGGATCAGCAAAAATGATCCTTGATAGACCAGATAAACCTTTTGAAGGAGGCATTAGTATAGAAGCAAGACCAAGAGGTAAAAAAATATCTTCCTTAGAAATTTTAAGTGGAGGAGAGAAAACTCTTGTTGCCCTCTCTTTCATATTTGCTGTACAAGAATTTTATCCTGCCCCTTTTTATATTCTTGATGAGATTGATGCGGCTCTCGATGGTCCAAATGTCCACAGAGTCTCAACAGTCATTCAGGAGTTTTCCAGCCAAGCACAATTTATTATAATTAGTCACCGTGAAGAAAACATCGTTAATGCCGAAAGGATTTATGGTGTATCAATGCAAAAAAGTGGTATTACAGATGTGTTTAGTGTTGATTTAGAAGAAGAAGCTAAACGACTATTAGAACCAGAAGATGTTAAGGTAGAAGAAAGTTAATATGTAAAAAGAGAATTAATTTTTGCAAAGTCTGCACCAGCTACCCTGGTATATTATTGCTGGTGTTGTTTTCCAAATATGATTATTTCTACATTTTATTTTAATTATTTTAAAACGACCGTTATATTGAGTTAAAAGTTCACCTCCTTTTTTGTCTATAATAGTCTTAAATTTCTTAGCATAGATATCCAATTTACAATTTGGGCATATACTATCAATAGATCTATAAACTCTCTTAAGCCAATATGGTATTCTGCTGAATTTATGTCCTTTTGAACATTTAAATTCTATAGGTGATTTTGCATTGATATATTCACTTATTAATTCACAATTGAATTTATTAGCTATTATTTGATATAGTTCTGCATTTCCTTTTATATTATTAGCACAATGAGAACACCAATTATTATGATGAATTGAATCTGGTGTAGTTGTCCATTGATGACCTTTCTCACAAATAATTTTTACTTCTTTTTTTGCTGAGAAATATGGAGTAAGTAATTTTCCTCCTTTACTTTCAATAAATCTCCTAAATTTTTTAGCATATTTATTTTCATAAATTATAAAACTTCGGTAATCATATTTAGGAATGTTTTTAAATGCATTTCCCGTTTTTTGTTCATATTTTTTTTCAATATATCTTTGCATTTCATCATAAGGTACAATTTCTTCGTCAGGGATTTAAAGTAAAATCACTTTATTTTCCTCACATAACTCTAACTTTAATTTATCTTCTTTCTGTATGTTTTGGAGAACTTTTTTAGTCATACCAAAAGCTATTTTTCTATGTTGGATACCTTGATATTCAAATGCTAAACCCATTTCCTTATTGTATCCATCAAGTTCCATTTGATTTCCCTTTTCATTAATTAGCCATTCTGGATAACTTTTTGGAAAAGGTTTATTGAAAATTCTTTCAAAAAATTCTCTGCAGATAGTTTCACTGATATATATTACAATTAGGACACCAAGTGTTCATATACACTACAGAATTATATGTAGTAAAAAAAATATGTCCTTGAAAACACTCAAGTTGTATTTCTGACTTTGCATTTTTTATCCTTTTTGAATGACATTTTCCTCCTCTATTTTTAGCTATTTCTTTTATAGGGTCTATAGAAACATAGGTTTGGGTTCGAACATATTGATCGTATTCCTCTTTCTTAATCATACGTTTTAATTGATTTCTAGCTGCGGTATCACTGATTAAAAGCCAATCCACTATATTATATGCATTATAATTTCCCTTGTGTTCTAAGATAAGGTTTTGAATGATAATGAATAATATATTTTGATTTCTAATTAGCTCTATTAAAATAATATAATCAGTTAGGATTTCAATATTCCTTGGAATGTCCTCAGAACTATCTTTTTTGGAAGTATTTTTTAATTCATTATTTTTTTCTTTTAAGTACTGGATAAACGTGAGTGTTGGCCGAAAATTTCTTATCCAACATCCTGATTTATTAAAATCATCAATAAGGCTCTTAATAAATGAATTTTTATGAGAGTTTTGTAAAAATTTCTCCCATATTTCATATAAACATATTAAATCTGTTTTTTTAGTTATGAAATAAGATTTTTGTTTTAAGATAATTTAAATTAGATTATTTTAACTCCTCTGATTTTAATTATAACTTTAATAATGTACTTTAAAGGAGTTTTAAATAATATTGATAAAAAAAATATCATACTTTTTAAAGAAAAAAATCTCAGAAAACCAACAGACTCATTTTATTATTTGTTAATGAAATTCTCTTATTATTAAAAAGTTATTTTGTTTGGTAATAAATATGTTAGTAGCTCCAACTCAAGAAGAAAAATATATGAAAATAATAATAGCAGGTAATGCTAGCGTAGGAAAGACCACACTTATAAAACGATATATTGAAGGTCAATTTATTAAAGGTTCAAAAATGACCATTGGTCTTGATCATTATAGTAAAGAATTATTTTATTCCAATATTTTTTGCAAAATGCAATTATGGGATTTAGGTGGACAAGATAGATTTCGTTATATTGTAGATTTCGCAATTAAAGGAGCCCATGGTGCTTTATTATTATTTGATATAACGAATTATAGTAGTTTTATTTCACTAGATAAGTGGGTAAAATTATTGAGAACTGAAAATAAAGAGTTACCAATTCTTTTAGTTGCCACAAAAAGTGACCTTTATAATTGTTCAGTTGTTAAGAATGTCCTCATTCCAAAAATAATAGAAAGAAACAATATGTATGATTATATAGAAACTTCATCGAAAACAGGTCAGAATATAGATGATGTCTTTCAATCAATAATTTCTAATATAATTTGTGTAAATTAAATCGTTTTTTTTAGTTCATCATTATAGAACCATACACAAATGCTTTTCTCTAAAATCTTTAGATAACTTATATTCTTTATTTTCTCTTTTTTTTTCATTATAATATTTTTTATAGAATAAAATAAAGTATTTTACTAAAAATTCTTAAAAACTTGATTTTTTTATAATAATCTAATACTAAATCTTCTTTTATTATTGAAATAAAGAATAAAAATGAAGAAATAGTTAAATAAAAAACCTATATGAAAAAAGAAAATTACTAAATACTATTCTTTTTTTATTATATAAATAGATATATAAGATTATTTTTGGGTTTTATAATTTAAAATTAAAAAAGAATTGTTAAAATATCAGTTTTATTACTAATAGTATAGCAATTATAAATAATAGATTATGAGTGGACAAGATAATTCAAAAGATGAATATAATTTTAAAGATTGGACAGTTAAAAAATTAAGAGAATTTGCAGCTGTAAATAAAATATCATTAAAATCAGGTGCAAATAAAAATGATATTATCAAATTACTTGAAGAAGTTGTTTCTAATCCTGAATTTATTGACAGTACAAAAGAAGAGTACTTTGAAGAAGAACTTATTGTTGATTTTGATGAGGATGAAGTCGCTCCATTATTTAAGAAAGAAGAAAAAAATTTGAAATTCTGGCAAAAACCACCTTTCTCTACCTTACTTAATCTAGAGTTAGCTAAAGATTCTGAGGTGGCTTTTTATGATTTATCAAATCTGGTAAATAAATTCTTTGATAAAATGTTAACCGAGAATTTTATAAATTATAAAGTATCTGGTATTGCTTTAAAGACTTCTGCATCATTACATCATCATAAAATCACTAGTATTATTAGAGAAGAAGAAGAAATTCAAAAAAAAGAAGAAATTGAGAAATTAAGACAAAGGACTCATAGGGGAATTCCTAAGACGCTTTCTCAACCAATTCAATCAAAATTAAAGATTACAACTAAGGATGAATTATTTGAGGCAATGAGAGCGGCAATAATTGAAACAATGCAAAAAAAAGAAAAATTACGTAGACAAAGATTAAGAAAAGAAGAACAACTCAGAAAAAGAAAGGAACTTTCAGCAACAGCTCAACTTCCAAAGGAAATTCTAAAACATATAACTGGAAAGGAACAAACTATTGAAGAATTACTTGATAGTTGGCATAAAAAAATAAAAGCAATAATTAAACTTGAAAATAAAGAAGATACTAATTTCTTGGACTTAATAAAAATTATCAAAGTAAATGAAGAGAGTGTTTTAGGCAGAAAATATGAATTAGTGAGAATGTTTTTAGCTTTAATGTTTTTAAGTACAAATAATAGAATCTCTCTTGAACAAAATAAAGATTTTAAAGATATAATAATTGCCTTAAAAGGATAAATTATTATAAAATAAAATGAAGTGAATTATTGAAATTGAATAATAATGAATCTGATGATAAAATAGAGATAGAAAAGAATAATATTGATGAAAATGATTCAGAAAATCTGATTGTAAACCAGAGTGAAGATGAAAAAATATTAGAATCTAATATTTCTGATAAAGAAAATGATGAAGAGATCTCTGAAACTATGCTTTCTAATGAAGAAGAGGATGAAGAGATTTCAGAGGAAGAGATTGATGATTCTAATATAATTCAAACTAAACAAGAAATTATTCCTGATGACATTCCTGAAGAAGAAATAAGAGATATTTATAGGAACTTAATTGAGGGCGCCTTATTTGCTGCTGGAAGAGGTCTTACTATTGAAGAACTTTCAACAAAATTAGAAATAAAAAAAAAAGAAATAGAAGAATTACTAAATGAACTTCTTGAACTCTATAACAATCGATCAAGCTCTCTTACTATTCTTACTATTGGAGAAACATATCAAATGCAAATAAGACCTGAATATTCTGAAAAAATATCTCAATTTGCTAAAGGAGGGGCCATTGCTGAAAAATATCTTAGAACTCTTACGATTATTGCTTTAAAACAACCCATATTAAAATCAACTGTAATAAAAATGAGAGGTTCTGGTGCTTATGATCATATTAAATATCTTGAGGAAAATGAGTTTATTATTTCTGAGAAAAAAGGAAGATCCGCAGAATTATCAACTACAGATAAATATGCAGAATTGTTTGGGCTTCCAAGGGATAAAGAAGAAATGAAAAAAGCTATGATTGAACAATTGGGTCTTGATCAAAAATAATATAGATTTAAGTAAAAATATATGCACTAATACCTAATTCTTCTATGCTTTCTTTAAAGATATTTTTATTTTCATTAAAATCTTCATTTAATGTATCTAAAATTTGAAGATCATTGATTCTTATTGTATTTTTGATATTTGCTAGCATTTCACCATTGAAGTTCTCAGTTCTATCTGCTATTATAAGGATAATTTTCTTTATCTCTTGATTTAATGGTATTCCACGTTTTGATTTTATATTTCTAAGATTTTTAATTATTTCAAGACTAATCTTACCTTGTATTATTTTATTTTGAGATAAATTTTTATAATCAGTAGGAAATTGCTCTAAATGAATCGATTTTATTTTTATATACTGTTTATACAATAAATCATAAATCTCTTCTGTTATAAATGGCATTATAATTCCAAATATTTTTAACATCTGATAAAATATATGCAATGCATTTTTTATAGCAATGTTTGATTCAATTACATTATCAGAATAAAATTTATACTTTATAGCTTCTATATAATTATCGCACATATCATTCCAAAAGAATGTTTTTAGTGATATAAATGCATCATGCCAATTATAAGCATCAAGTGCAAATTTAACTTCTTTTAAAACCTTGTTGAATTCTGAATAAATAAAGGAATCTACAGTTGTTATTTCATTAATTTCTTGATCAATATTAGAGATATCCATTTTTTGTAAATTAACATATAAAAATCTATATGCATTCCACATCTTAGTTATGAAACGTGAAGCACCTATTAGTTGTTCAAATCTTCTACGATACTTTTTGTCAAATTTATCTCTTGGTAATTTTATTCTCTCTTTCTTAATAAGATCGTCTTTTATAGGTTGTTTTGTATGTATATTATACCATGTATATTCAAATGGATAATCATCTCCTAGCGTACCTAATGCCGCCCATTGTCTTATAGCATCTGCTCCAAATTCAGGCATAACCTCATCAGGAGAAACAATATTTCCAAAACTTTTAGACATCTTTCTTCCATCTGGACCAGCAACCATTCCATTAATCATGATTTCATCAAAAGGAGGCTGTCCGGTTAATTTATTACATCGAAATAATGTATAAAAGAGCCAAGTTCTGATAATCTCATAACCCTGTGGACGATGAACTTTAGCATTTGTATAAGTTTTTTTGAAAAATTGCTCATCTTCCAACCATTTACCTATTGCTAGAGGTGTAATACTTGAGTCTATCCAACAATCACAAACATCTTTTTCCCCTTGTATTTGTTTACTTTGACATTTAGGGCATGTTTCTAGTGGGGGATTAATTTTAACAGGATCAAGAGGTAGTTCTTCTTCATTTGGGGCGATAATTTCACCACAATCAATACAGTACCAAAATGGAATGGGTGTTCCAAAAATACGTTGTCTTGAAATAACCCAATTCCAATCTAATCCTTCTGCCCAATCAATTAATCTTTGTTTATGCTTTTCTGGATACCATTGCATTGCCTCACCTGCTTTTATAATTTCCTCCTTAAAATCCTTGAGTTTGATAAACCATTGATAAACAGGTAAATATTCGATTGGTTTTCGACAGGATGATCGTTCTGAATGTATCACTATACTGTGTTCATGATCAACAATTTTCTCTAAAAGCCCCTCCTCCTCAAGATCTTTAACAATCTGTTTGCGAGCCTCATTTATTGTTAATCCATGATATTTGGAATTTTGATTCATATGACCATCTTCCGTAAATAATTGTATTTCATCTAAATTATACTCAAATTTCCATCTTATATCCATCTCATCACCATATGTACAACAATATACAATTCCTGTTCCAAAATGCATATCAACATTTTTATCCATTCGAATTCTAACAGTTCGGTCGGTAAATGGGATTTTTAGTTCAGCAGCAGATAGATGATAATATCTATCATCATTTGGATGGGCAAAAACACCGACACAAGCTTCCATATATTCTGGACGGGTTGTAGCAATTGTAATATATTCGTTTTCACCACCTACAATTGGTAATTTAACATACCAAAGACTACCTTTTTCTTCTTTATATCCAACTTCTGCTTTAGCTACTGAAGTTTCACAATTAACACAAAAGTGAGTTGGGAATTTTTCTCTATATAACCAACCTTTATTATAAAAATCTAAAAGAGATTTTTGAACCTTATATTTGTATTTTTCATCCATAGTGCGATAGGTATAATCCCAATCTGTGGAATAGCCTAAATCATCAAATTGTTTTCGCATATTAGCAATATTTTCTTCTACCCATTCGATACATTTATTAAGAAAGAGGTCTCGATCATTTTTACTAATTCCGTAATTTTTTTCAACAGCTAATTCTACTGGGAGCCCATGACAATCAAAACCTTGTGGAAAATAGACATTTTCACCTCGCATTTTATGATAACGAGCTACAAAATCAATCCAAGAATGATTTAGCACATGTCCAAGATGTAATGTTCCACTTACAAAAGGAGGGGGTGTATCTATCGAAAAGATTTTACCCTCTTTATCAATATCAAATGAATATATATCGTTTTCTTTCCAATATTTAATCCATTTCTTTTGAATTTCATTGAATTTGAATCGTTTTGGAAAAGTTATTTCTTGAGTCATTATACATCAAAATTCTTATAATTATCTTAAAATTAGATAAAAAAACTAAATGTGACTAAATAATTAAGATGTATAATAAAAAATCACTTTTGAGTCTATTGATTCTTATTTAAATTATTATTTTATTGAATTGGATATGATAAAACTTCAAATTTTTTTACACTCATTACATAAAATCTAATAATATAATCTAAACAAACTAATTTATATAGTAAATAAATATTCTAAATAATATGGAGGAGAAAATTATATCTAGATTCAATAATTATCAAAAAATCGATTTAATAGTTTTATTTTTAGCTAATCTTATCAATGTTTTAATGGCTCTTTTATTTCTTGCTCGAATTTACAACTTAACTGTTATAGAAAACATCCTAGGCATTATCGTTATTACTATGGGTTTTATATTAGGTTATATTGCATATCTTAATAAAAAGAATTGCAGGGACAAGTGGGAAACATACCTTCTTATTCCACTTTTTTTATTTATAGTTATTGAACTTATTCTTGATTATATCTTAATATACGATTTCCGTAGTACTCCAATTGTTGGTCCCTATATCCTTTTATATTATATTGGACTCTGGGGGCTTATAGGATATAGTTTTAGATTTGAAAAAAAGTATGGTTTTATTACCCTAATTACATACTTTCTAAATATGATATTTTCAATATATCCATATATAGTTAATTGATCTCTCTTATCATATATATATCAATCATCTAAGATTCAGGTTAATATTTTAGGTAAAATATGGTACTAATTTATTATTTTTTCTGTCACTCTTAATTTGAAATAATATTAAATATCTAAAAAACATGTTATAGATAACTTTATAAAAACATAAATTTTGGAACAAATGAGTAGAATTAATAGAAGAAAATACGATTTATTCCCATTTATTGGTTTTCTCTTACTTTTATGTATTTTAGTCAATAATCTTGGAGGTAATATGAATTTCTTTATTATCAATAATAAAAATTCTTATTGGAATGATAATGAAAATCTCATAGGGTTAGAGAGAAATAAATATCTATTAAAAAATGCAAATTATTGGACTAACACAACAATTATAATTGATGATTATGCTAAAATTAATACCTCAAATTCTGGAGACTGGGATTGGGCAGTTAGTCAACCATGGTGCTCAGGTTTGGGTACACCTGAAACACCATATGTTATTGAAAATATCACTTACAACCCCGGATCAGCAGATTATGGATTAGCAATTAATAATTCAAGGAGTGTGTATTTTGAACTAAATAATATAAGTATTCAGGGTGCTATCGATCCTGATAAGGATGGACTTTTAATTATTAATTCTACAAACGGTTTGATCCAAAATTGTAATTTATCATATAATTTTCATGGAATCCATTTAAAAAATTATTGTGAGAACATTACAATAAAAAACAATAATATAAGCTATTCAACTTGTAGCAGTTCTAGCCCTATATACAATGCGGTTGGAATCTATTTGGAGAATGAGTGTAATAACAATAAGATAATAAATAATAATGGTGAAAAGTACGATGGACGTATGTATTATGGAATATACTTAAATGATAATTGTGCCCATAATCTAATAAAAAATAATAACCTTACCCTCTGCTCATATTCCCAAATTTATCTCAAAAATCAATGTAATAACAATACTCTCATCAATAATCTCCTTAAAGGAGGAAATCAAGGAATTTACATATATGATACTTCAAACCAAAATAAGATATTAAATAATACAATTATAAATAGTGGTCATGGAATAGAACTCAGGACATCTAGTAGTTTAAATGATATTTATGATAATAACATTTCTTCAGGTAGTAGTACGAGTTATGGGATATATTGTTCTAATGCTAACTCTAATAAAATCATTCGAAATAATATCAGTGTTGGAGCTTATGGAATTCGGGTGCAAATAAATAGTGATGATACAATAGTTATCAATAACACAATTCAATTAAATGGGATTAGTCCTCGTTCAATATACATAACAGACTCTAGAAATGCATATATATCAAATAATTCAATGGATTGGGGTATATTTCTTGATGGTACTGAGCAAACTGTGAATTCACATATTATTCATAGGAATAATACTGCAAGAGGCAAACCTATCTATTATTACATTAATCAAAATAGTTTACTTCCTATAGATTTCATAAATGCTGGGCAAATTATTTTAGTATCAAGTGAAAACTGTGAAATTTCAAATAATCTTTTTCAAGATGTATCTGTGGCAATCCAACTTTTATATTGTAATGATACCCTAATTAAAAAAAACATAATTAATAATTGTATAAATGGAATTTATCAGAAGGGTGGTCGGAATAGTATTATTATTGATAATGATCTAGATGATAATACGGCAGGTCTTGATTTAGAAAATACAGATTTTAATTATATTGAAAATAATACTGCTAATAATAATGGCAATTATGGGATATGGCTTGATTTTTACTGTGAAAATAATACAATAGTTGGAAATCAAGCTACTTATAATGGATTAGGGGGAATTCACATACGGAATAGTTATAATACAACTTTATTTAACAATACATTCACAAATAACAATCGAGGGATCGAATTATTCGGTGCTAAAGATACAAAAATATTAGAGAATTATCTCCTTGATAATTACTTTGGTGTGTTAATTCAACAAAATGCTATTAATAACCTTGTTAGAAATAATTCCATTGTTGGGAACACAGAGGGGATATATCTCACATCAAATGCAGATTTTAACATTGCTAGGAAAAATTTTATCTCTGGGAATAATAGAGGCATATGTATAAATGATGCTGGTAGTAGTGATAATATTATATTTTGGAATGCATTTATCTCAAATAATGTACAGGCTACGGATGATGGAACTAATACTAATTGGACCAATGGTTTATATGGAAATTATTGGAGTGATTATCTTGGAAATGACACTAATGGAGATGGAGTTGGTGAACAACCCTATCTTATCCCTCCTAATAGTCAAGATAACAAGCCATTAACATTTAATCCGTTATTAGTACAAATAACTTTTTATCCCGATCTAAACATAATTCAATCTTCAATTGTAAATGGAATATTAAATATTCAAATTAATAATACAGGGAATAATAACGCTTCAGGAGTTGTTATCGTTGTCTATATAAATAATTTGGCTTTAACTCTTTATAATAATACATTAAATCCAATAGATTTAATAATAGATGAAGGAATTTCTCTTTCTATCAATTTAACTGATTTTACACAATATTTTATAAATAATACGTTATATGAAATAACGATTCATATAGATCCTTTAGATTTAATCCAAGAGATGAATAAATCCAATAATTTAAAAAATATCCCATATCTTTTCATAACCATTTTCGACCCTATAAATCAAGATGAAGATAATCATTTTTTCTCAACGTTATTCCTTGTCTTAGGGATCTCAATACCATTTTTTGGAGTTTTCATAGGTAGTTTATTTATATTAAAAAAAAGAAAGAGAATTACATAAATCCATATCTAATGATTATATTATTAGAACTTAAATTGAAATATATTATAAATAAAAAAAAAAACCTTTATTAATAATAAGGAGATCTATATAATTTAATTCCCTTAAAAAAGTACAAAAAATGTGTTAATAATATGGTATGGACAGTAAGCCCCCCAAAAAAAATTACAGTAATAATTTCTATCATTATTGTTATTATTGGAATTATTGTTTCAATAATAGGTAATTTTTCCTTGTTCTCTTCAGAGACAGTTATTTTCGGAATCGAAATTAATGAATTCTTAGTTTATACAGGACTCTTTATAATTGGTTTTGGATGGTTTTTGATCTTTATAGGGACAAGACTTAGAGGGATATAATAATTAAGGAGATGTTAAAATGAAATATAGTCCCCCAACAAAATCCACAGTAGAATTGTCATTATTAATCTTGATTGCTGGAATTTCATTGGTTATCACTGGATATCAAGAATCAATCAAAGAAGAACTTTATTTTTTGGATATACATGCTAACGTATGGTGTTTTTATGGTGGTTTTTTACTCGCACTACTAAGCTGGTTAATAATGTATATAGGAATTCGTACAAAAGGTTTATAAAAAATTTTTTTTTTTTTAAGATTTCTATTCACATAAAAAAGGTATTCTCCATTTAAGCACTCTAATTATAATTATCATATAAAAAAAAAGTAAATTTGATTTCTTGAAAAAAACACACAATAACGATTTACAAAATAGAATTATAGAATTTTATGACATATAAGGTGGTGGATTAAAATAAATGAAAATCAATAGATATAATTAATTTATAAATATGCATAGATAATAATTAATATAATTATTGAAATATTTCATTTTTTTGAATAAATATCACAAACAACTCAATAAAGGATATTTAAAATGAATAGACATAAAGGTAAAGAGCGGGAGATACATAATGCCCATATGTATCATGCAATCTTACCTATCATTTTTGTAACAATTTGGATTTTGGATACTAATATTTTTAAATTAACTATTTGGATAAATAATTTTATTTTTTTATGGCTACGTATCATTTTTTTTATTATATTCTTAATTTTTGCTTTAATCTTTATTCAATTATCCCATAAAATATTATTTCAACAGAAACATGAGCCTCCAAACACTTTATTAACTAATGGTGTTTTAGGTTATGTAAGAAATCCTATGTATTTAGGTATCCTTTTAATATATGTTGCTTTAATATGTCTCTCAGTAAGTATTATATGTATTATTCTATTCGTCTTTATTTTCTTAGTTTATAATAAAATGGCTAATTTTGAAGAAAAGAAATTGGAAGAATTAATTGGAGATGATTTTCTTAAATATAAAGAAAAAGTACCAAAGTGGATCCCAAATCTAAGGAGGAATATATAAAATACCGCATTTTATTTGATAATCATTTATTTCAAGGATATATATGACTAAAATTTATAGTTGTGAAGATAAAGTTAGTAAAACAGCGAATGTAACTTTAAATTTTCTTAAAAAAAGAATTAGAATCTCTGACCAATTCACGTTTCTTGATATCGGCTGTGGCGATGGACGTGATATTGACTTTATATCCATGAATTTAAATAATCTTATAATACATGGAATTGACATTTCATCAAAGGCTATAGAAAATGCAATTCAGCGAAATTCAAATAAAAGAAATATCACATTTGAATGTATTGATTGGAAAGATTTAGATGATACTCAATATGATATCATTTATATTTCAAATGTATATAATTTCTTTAATCTAAAAGTAAGAAAGGCATTTATTTCTAAAATTCAGAAGATTTTGAAACCAAATGGTTTTTTTTTCTTAAGTACACTCTCTACAAATGATAAGCAATATTATGGAAAAGGTATAGCTGTAAAAAATGATCCAAATTCTTTTCAAAGTGAATATTTTATTCACTTTTCTTCTGAAGATGAGCTCCGTGAAGATTTTAAATTTTTAAAAATTTTTAAACTATTTGAATATTTCCAAAAAAATTATGCAAAAGATACGAAATATCATACAATGTTGATATTAATTGGTGAAAGAATAAACTATTTTGACAATTTTCTAGATATATAAAAAACCACTGTTATGTAATTTATTTAATATTGTGTCATTATAAAATAGATTAGTTGTTTAGGAAAAAATAAAAGAAGGAAAAAAAAATAATTAAAAAATTATACTACATTAAATAATATATTGAAATATATGTTAGTGTTCCATTAGAATCCCCTAGTACTTCAAGATTAGTAACCGTATTACTTCCTGCTTCAAGAATTACAGAATCTCCTTCATATAAATAAAAGATATCTGATGCACTTGCAGTAGCTCCATTTGTACCGCTATTAACATGCACCATTACTTGAAGCTGAATAACATTACTTATATTAATATTCATCCACATAAGATTTCCAAATGATAACCCTGTAAATTGTGCATTAATAAGGTAATACCCCTCTTTTGGGACATTATACATATCTGTGGCTAAATCAAAAGCATTATCTGGATCATATAATTTCTCATCAAAGTTAATTTTATAAGTTGCTGGCCCTTCTGTATAACCAGATGAAAGAAAAGCTTTTGCGATTGTTAGATGTTCATTTTGCCCAGGAGGACTTTGAGTATCATTAATACTCTGTAAACTGACGATTGAATAAATCCCAAATCCTAATCCTGATGCACCAATAATAATCGCAATAATTCCAAATAGATTATTTCTATTTTCTACCATATTAATTTCATTTATTTTTATATATAAAATTGATAATAATATTTTTATTAGGTTTATTTTATTTAAATTAAATAGAAGAAATAAACGTATAATTTCTCCAGAAAGCTAAACGACCTTGACACTACAAGATTCTATCATTCAAATTATATAATCTAAAAAAAACTCAAACTGAAAAAATATATTTCTTTGTAGTTCTTTAGACAATTCTCTTTTATACTTTTCTCTTTTGAATTTTTAAATTTTTAGTATTCATAAGTTTGTTGTATTAAATTGGGATTATTAATTTAAATTAAGATAAAACTGATCTTTAGAGATAATTTTTCCTTATTCTGGTTTTTTTCCTAGAACTTAATTAGCTTGATTATATTAATTTTTACTCCTTGGGGAAAAATACAACGTCAATCTGATGTTGCTAAAAGATGGACCTGACGGGGATTGAACCCGTGACCTCGTGATTGCGAACTTCGCTTTATTAGATGTTATATCAAATAAACACGCGATCTTCCACTGATCTACAGGCCCTTGAATCATATATTTACTATTATATATCTAAATTAAAATAGTTAAAAATAATTTATTGTTAATAAATTTGAATTATAAATAGCATGATTGATATATAAGTAGTGTTAGACTACGCCTTTATTAAAAAAGATAGTAAAATAAAATTAAATCAAAAAAATAATAAGAAAAGTTAAGTAGAAGATAAATTTATAATTAGATAAGTTTTAAGTTATGGAAAATGAATGATGAATTATATTATTGAAATATTTGGAATTATTGCTTCAATTTTTACAATAATTGCATTTTTTCCCCAAACAGTTCGAGTAATACAAACTAAATCTACTAAAGATTTATCATGGTGGTGGATTGTTTTAACGACAATTGGTGTTTTTCTTTGGATTTTTTATGGACTATTAATTATAAGTATTGGACTTATCCTTGGAAATTCAATTGTTTTTAGTTGGTTAATTATTATAATAAGATACAAATTTGTTGATAAAGATCCTCCCTCTAAATAAACGAGATTTATCTTTTCACTTTAGATAGTACTTAACTAAATTCATTTCTAATATAAAAAAAAGTTAAAAATCTTATATGTTTTAAATACAATCACTTATTATAGTGTTTTATCATTTCTATTATTTCATTCCATTGCTCACATTTATCAAATAAAAATGCTTCTGGATATGTTAGTAGATCTTCAAATTTTATTTTTGAAAATAATTTTTTATAATTTTCAATATATAATAGTTGATTATTTGCCATAATCCTGAATTTTAATTTAAGATTTAATTTTTTTTCATTCTTATTTATAGAATATTTTTTAAATAAATTTTCTACTTCTACTTCACTTTCTCTCTGATTATGCCAGAATTCCCAATTATTACAAGCTTTCCTTGAAAATTCCATCCATTTAGAGTTATCTGATGGGAAAAGTGAACCCATGCTTCGAGCATCTTTATAATCCCATAGACTCCATGATATATTATATTTTTCTAAGATAATAATTGTATTTTTTAAAATATTCTCTTGGAGTTCCTTGTTTAGAGAATTCAATAAAATACCCGTTTCACCACACCAGATTGGTTTCTTTAATTTATTTTGTATATAATCAAGTGTAATATTTTCAAATAAATCCGTTTCTACTTTTTTCAATATATCTCCTGATAAAAATTTATTTTGATTAAAAAAAGCATAGTAATGAAATGAGTAAGCAATATTAGGATCATCAAACTGTTTAAAACATGTAAAATCCCTTGCATAAAAATCCCCTTCAATAAATAAAATATGATTATTATCGATTTTTCTGATTTTTTTGATAATTGTTCCATAAAAGTCATTAATAGGTTTTCCATTAATATCATAGAGACACGGTTCATTCAATAGATCATATGCTGCAATCCATGGATTATTTTTATATTTATTTGCGATATATTCCCATAGAGCAATTGTACGATTTCGAAAATCAGCATATTCCCAGAATAAACATTCTCCAATAGCGTTATCAGAATGCCAGTCAGGATTTTGTCCTCCTGGCGCAGAATGTAAATCGAGTATTGCATATATTTTATATTTATCACATAAATCTAAAGCACGATCAATCTGTTTAAAGCCTTTTTTATTATAATTATAGGGATCTTGATCTGATTCAAAAATATGATAATTAAATGAAAGCCTAATTGAGTTTATTCCAATATATTTAAAAAATTCAAAATCTTTTTCATTTAAATAACATTTATAAAATTTTTCCCAGAATATTTCCGATTCTTTTTGTCCATATGCATCTATTATAGCTCTTCTTATTTGGGATTCCGAACCGGGTAATCCAATTAAAAAGTGTTCAATATTTAAGAAATTTGGAATTCCAAAACCACGAAATATAATTTTTTTATTATTTACGACAAAATTAGTTCCATTTATTTTGACAAATCCTGTACTCATATAGATATTCTACCTCCTCTTTAATTTATTGCAAAAATTAATGCTTATAGCATTTTTATCATGATGTATTAAATGAGTGTTGATTAATGTAATTAATTGAATTTTGTTTTTATTCATATAATAATCTTTTTACTCGTTCATGATAATATTAAAAAGAAAGAATTTCGCTCCCAATTGGAGATGTAAAGAACATTTAAGAATAACAATATTGTCATTTAAGAGGGAAGATACTTCAATTATTGTATTTTAAAATAATTAATAATTTAGAATTAAAACTTCTCGTATTTGACCTCGTTTGGATGAATCACTGTTAACTGCCCTTTTTGCTTTAACAATTTCAATACGATATTCTTGATATAAATCTAAAATAAAATCACAATAAGAATTGCTTAACATTACTTTCACATTCATTTTAGATAGATTATCGTATACAGATTTTAAATCCAATTGGTCTTTTTCACTAAAATTATCTTTAGTATAACTTGTGAAATTGGCTGATTTGGATATGGGCATATAAGGGGGATCAAAATAAATGAAATCATTTTTTTGTGCATATTTTAATACAATTTCATAAGAACCATTAATTATATCAACATTTTTTAGAATTTGATTTACTACCCTTAAATTTTCTTCATCACAGAAACGAGGGTTTTTATATTTACCAAAGGGTACATTAAATTGTCCTTTACTATTAACCCGATAGAGTCCATTATAACAACAACGATTTAAAAAAATAGTACGTGATGCTTTTTGAACATCATTCCAAAGTTTAAATTCTTCTTCTCTATCAACATTACGAATTTTGTAGTAATAATCTTTTTCATTTTTATGATTTTTTAATGATGCTATTAACTCATCAACTTTATATTTTATAACGTTATAAACATTTATCAAAACAGGATTATTATCAATTAATACAGCTTTCTTAGGTAAGAGATAAAAAAATAAAGCACCTCCACCAACAAATGGTTCAAAATAAGTTCCAAATATATCAGGTAGAATTGGATCTATTTGAGATATTAATTGTCTCTTACCCCCTACCCATTTTAAGAAGGGATATGGATTTTTTGAATAAGAATTGTTCTTCTTATTAATGGTCATTTTATTCATTATGATATATTTATATAATTTTGATATAATTATAAAAATATCAATTAACATAAATTTAAGATTTGTTTTAAATGGTAGAAAATAAACAAATATGGATATTTAAAACTTCTAAATCAATGATGGAAGTATTTGATGTAGTTCTTGAATTTGTTCAACAAAATACAACACTCAAAATTATCCAAGCTAAAAAACCTTCTGGTGTTATTAAAACATTAAATAATGAACCAAATGAATTCTTAAAATGTGTGATAAAGATTAAACCAATTAAAGCTACACAACAGATACTTTGGATTACAATCACTAAAAGTAAAAAACAGGATATTAGTAGAGTCTTAAATTATTTTAATCAATTAAAAACGATTTTAATGAATTTTGAAGAATCTATAAAGCCAATTACATCGAATTCAAATGATAATGCATCAGTAATGCCTAATAATCCGAATAAAACCGTTGATCAATATATAAATAAAATATGTCCGTTGTGTAATGTTATAAATGAACAAAATGCACGATTTTGTGCGAGTTGTGGTACTGAATTTAAATAATTATTACTATCAATTAAATTGATGTTTAGTTTTATTATTGAGATAATTTTCTATAATTATAGTTCTATTTAGTATTTAAGATAAATAGACAAATCTAAGTTTTCTTCTCATTTTTTTTTTTGTTGTAAATATTACATAATTTTTTTATAAATTTCTTATAAACCTCAATAATATTTAAATATTCTTCAATTTCTATAAATTCTTTATCTGTATGTTCGAGTTTAGAATCTCCTGGACCGTAAGTTATGGAAGGTATTCTATAATGAATACCAATGGAATTTATAAACGTTGTTCCTGTCTTTTTAATTAAGTTAGGTTTTTTATTGATAGTTTTAAAGATAGCCCATCTCAATGCTCCAATTATATATTCATCTGCTTTAATTTCGAATCCTTCAACACGACTATAAATATTTTCTTGAATAGTAAGCTCTGAATTCTTCTTTTTTTTATATTTTAAATTAAAATTTTCAACATGATCTCGTATTTTTCCTAATATTATCTCAGATTTTATAGATGGAGGAAATCTAATATCAATTTGGATATTACATTCTGAAGGAACACAATTTGTCAGTTTTCCCCCAAAAATAACTGTTAGATTTGTTATGATTTTATCAAAATATTTTGTATTATTATCTTTTTCACAAAACTCTTTAGATAGTACTTTACAATCCTCCTTTATTATATTCCAGATATTTATTCCTATTTCTATAGCATTTGAATATAACCATGAACAAGCAACATGTCCAGAATCTGTTGAAATATAATATCCTATACTAAGTCTTCCTTTATAACCAATACATATTTGGTCAATTTTTGTGGGTTCTCCAAATATAGCAAAATCAGGTTGAATATCTGTCTTTATCAGTTCATTTATCCCAATTAAACTATCTTCTTCTCTTACTATTCCAGCAAAAATTATTTTTCCAGTATCTTTTTGATCAAAATCATAATGACTTAATGAATAGACCATAGCAGCTAAGGAAGATTTACAATCTACAGCTCCTCTACCATATATTTTTCCATCTTTTTGAATAATGGGTAATTCCCCTGGAATTGTATCCATATGAGAAGAAAATAAAATAAGAGGATTACCATGACCTTTTTCTGCTATTAAATTTCCAACCTTATCAAATTTAACTTTAAAGTTATGTTTTTTTAAAAACTCCGCGAGAAATTCAGAATATTTTTCTTCTTTCCCAGAAGGACTATAAAATTCAATGCACTTCTTTAGAAATTCAACAGGATTACTACTCATTTGTAATCACTGTTCCTGTATTATTTTCTAAAGCATTAGATATCGGATTTGCTGTCAAACCTGAGCAAATTATTACTTTTTTTATATTCTTTTCTAAAGCTTCCAAAGAGGCATATGCTTTCTTTTTCATTCCTCCATCTAAATCCTCCAAAATGATTCTTAATTGAGATGTACCAATTGTCCTTATCAGAGAATTTTTATCATTAAAATTTTTATAGATACCATCGACATCTGTTAAACTGATTAAAATATCAGCATTTAAAGCATCTGCCACATAACTAGCTGCTCTATCCCCATCAACATTTACGATCTCTCCATATTCACTTTTGGCTATTGATCCAATTATAGGTAAATAGCCATTTTCAAGTAAAAATTTTATTACTTTAGTCTTTACATTAGTGACCTTTCCAGAAAACTCTCCTCTTTTCATGATTCGTTTATTATCAACTAAAACTAATATTTTTTCCTTTCTCTTAGCTTCAATAATTCCTCCATCAATACCGGTAAAACCAAAAGCATTTACATTCTTTTTTTGTAAAGCTTCTACTATTCTTTTATTATTTTTTCCTCCTAATGCCATAATTGCGGTTTCAATTGCTTCTTGATCTGTATATCTTGTTGTAAATCCTGAAGGTGTCTTAAAATATTTTGGTGTCTTATTCATTTGTTGAAGTAATTCATTTATTTGTGGACCTCCTCCATGAACTATAACCAAATTATATTTATTTTGTGAGCAAATATTTGTAATATCACTAATAACATTTTCAAAGTTTTTCGCAATTAAAGCTCCTCCAATTTTAATAACAACTAACAATAATCATCACATTTAATTATAATTTTTCGTAATATATTCAACAATTTCGGAAGCAATATTGATATTGGTTGTTGTTGCTACAGCTTTGAATTGAGGTGTCCCATTAACTTCAATTACAGATAATTTCCCATTATCTTCCATCAAATCAACTCCCACAATTTCTCCTTTAGAGACTTTTGATGCTTTCAAACTTAACTCCTCTATTTCAGAAGAGATTTCTATAGGTTTTGCTACACCACCAATTGCTATATTACTCCTGAAATCTTGTTTGGTATGATATCTTCCCATAGCTGCAACACAGTTATTTCCTATAACAAAAATTCTTAAATCTGTTGGAATGTCTTTATCAGAATTCTCATTAGATACATACTTTTGAATATAAAATATTTTTTGTAAAATATTACCTAAAGTTTCTCTTACTTCCAAGTTTGCACTAGCACAATTATAATCATCCAATTTTGCTATTAATCTACCCCAAGATCCAATAATAGGTTTTAAAATGGCGGGATAATCTATTTCTTCTTCTATTGCCTTGATAGATGAATCATTTGTATAGGCAATACAAGTATTTGGCGTAGGAATACCCTCCTTAATTAATTCTAAGGTTGTTAATAATTTATTTCCAGTAATATTCAAACATTCAAAATTGTTTATAACCTTATATCCCTTCGCCTCAAGTATCGCTGTAGTATATAACCCCCTTAAAAAACTAAGTGATCTTTCTAGAAAAATATCACAATTATATTCTAAATCTTTTAACTTATTTAATCTGAAAAAAATATTTTGGTTATTTATTAACTTATACTCAATATTTCTTTCTTCAAGTTCTTTAATTATCTGCTTAATTTCCCAAGTTACTCTATTAAATAAAATTCCAATCTTCATTTTTTAATTTATAACACTTTATCTTTTGACACTCAAGAAGATCCCTCCTTTTAGGGAGGGGATGAATTGAGTGAGATTCTCTATCTTAATAAATTATTGGAGTCTTCTTATATTTAATGGTTCTTACATTCTTTCTATAGTAATGTTGCTTACGCAAAAAATCCGGATCATTCCCTCAACGGAGCAAGAACACCTTCTATGGATTTTTTCTGAGAAATGTCGTCTTATTTTTAATTTTGCTTTAGCACAGAGAATAGAGAATTGGAAAAAAAATAAGAATCTACCAAAAGAAGAATGCAACTATATTACCTATAATGATCAATCAACTACATTACCTCAAATAAAAGAAACATACCCAGAATATAAATGGGTGTATTCGAAAGTTCTCCAAACTACACTAGAAAAACTCGATGGAGATTATAAATCCTTTTTTGCTTTATGGAAAAAGGGAGATAGAACAGTAAAACCTCCACGATTTAAAGGAAAGAAGTATTTTACAACACTCTGTTATAAGCAATCTGGATTTAAAATCAATAATAATTCAATTACTTTTTCTCATAAACATCCTTCAAAACTAACCCTTCAATTTACTCTTCCTTCTCATCTTATTCCACAAGAGAAGATCAAACAAGTAGAGATTTCTCTTTCTCAAAACAAATGGTTCCTATCGATTACCTATCAATTCAAACCACCAAATTACTATGATAATTCCTTCTATCAAGCATTTGATTTAGGTATTCATCAAACTGTTGGAGTAAATTATCTGGGAAAAGCTCTTCATTTTACTCATAGACGCGCAGATCTCTATTGGAAAAAAAAGATTGAACAGGTCCAATCAAAACGAGATCATTGTAAAAAATATAGCAAGAAGTGGAATTGGTATCAGTTAAAACTAAAGAAGATGATGAAAAAATGTGTATATCAACTTAAAGATTATCAACATTGGCTTTCAACTCAAATTATTACTCATACCAAGGCAAATACGATAATTGTTGGAAAATTGAAGGTTAAACAAATGGCTAATAAGAAGAAAAGTTCGGGGAATAATACAACAAATAAACAAATTAAAACATTGAATTATTCAGTCAAAAATACAGGGTTTATATCTCGATTTACTCAATTCTTAACCTATAAAGCAGAAAAAGCAGGTAAGAGAGTAATAAGAATTAATGAATCAGATACAACCCAAGTCTGTTGTAAATGTGGAAAAAAAAAAAAGAGAGCTATTTATGAACGAACTATTATTTGCGGTTGTGGAAATCATATTGATCGAGATCTTAACTCAGCAATTAATATTATGGTCAAATTTCTTTTGTGTAAAAAACAGAATCGTTATGATTTCCTATCGCATGAATCCTCTGTGGTCGAGGAATCCTTCCTAACGCAATGGGAGGATTTTCTACGATATACAGACCAATCCGTAGTAGAAGCGATTGTGCACTCGTAGGAAACCACAAACTTTAAGTTGTGGTAGTTCACACTCTCTCTTATAATTTAATGTATCTAATAATCATATATTAAGTTAATTTATATAATATGAAAAAATGAATTTACTTTTTATTATACCAGGGTTTTTTAACATAGAAGAATATCAAAAAAGATTATATAATAATAATATCCCCCTTGGAACTTTACAAATCTCCTCTTTTTTAAAGAAAAAGCTTAATCTTAAAACTGATATAATAGATATGCGTTTAGAAGAAGAAAACAATAACCAATTAGAGATAAATAATATTAATATCAATAAATTCAATGAATTTTGTTTAAAAATATTTGAATCAAATAATATCCAAGAATATCAAAATATTGGAATCAATTGTTATACTTCTTATCAATATCAACAAACTCTTGCCATTGCCAATCTTATCAAAAAAGAATTCCCTGATAAAATAATATTTGTAGGAGGATATCATCCCTCAGCTGTTCCTGGGGATTTTATATTTAAAAATTCACCTTTTGACTTTATTATAAAAGGTGAAGCTGAAATTGTTTTATATAATCTTTTTAAAAAAAATGCCCTGAATAAAACAATAAAAAAAAAAGAACCGGTAGTTATAAATCCAGATGAGCTAATTGATATTAATAATTTACCCCCTCCGGATTATGAGTTATTTTTATCAAAATATCCATTTAAGGACAAATTTAATTTTGATTTATATATGTCAAGAGGATGTCCTTATCAATGTTCCTTTTGTTCTCTAAATTATCCTTTCAGAAGCTATTCTTTCGATAATTTTCAAAAATATTTTAATAAAATTACAAATATTGTGAGTATTTACAATAAAAAAAACACAAAAATTAGCTTTGCTGATCAATCATTTTTTAACAATCCATTAAGTGAACATATCCTAGAATATATTATTGAGAATAATTTACAGGAAGAATACAAATTCTCTTGTCAAAGTCGTATTGAGTCTCTTGTTAATAATGATATACTTTTAAAAAAAATTCAAAATTCTAATATGATTGTTGGTTTTGGATTTGAATCAGCAAATAAAGAGTTATTAATTGAAATGCATAAAACGGAGTCTCCTTCTCAATATATTAAATCAATGAAATTGCTATTGGAAAAATATAAGAAAATAACCCAGATTTATTGTAGGATAAATATTCTCTGTGGATTTCCCGGAGAAACCAAAAAAAAATTTACAGATACAATCGATTTTATAAATAAATATGCTATTCATGAGAATATTCAAATTAGCCCCTCAATTTTTTCTTGTTATCCAAATACTCCGGTTTATGCAAATATTGAATATTATGAGAAAAAATATAATTCTAAATTAATTAAAAACTGGTGGAAACTATCTTCAAATAATTTTAAGAATTCTGTATTTAGAAAAGTATCAAAAAATTATTCATTAAAACAATTAATATGGGATTATAAAGAGAATTATACCCCAATCTTAAATAAGTTTAGATTTAAAAATTATGCTGATTTACTCTTATGGAAAGATTTTTTTAATCGATGGTTTAAAAATCTTAATGAGAACTAGTTAGTAGAGTCAACGTTTTACTATGAAAAGGGAACTAATTGAAAATAAAATTAATTTAATTATCAAGAGAATTTGTTGAGAAAATTTTTTTTGATATGGTATTTTTTACTAGTTATAAACCTTAATAAGAGAAAAGATTTTTTTATTATTTTGAGGTAAGCTCAAATGTCATATAAACATCCTAGTAAAGATATAATGGAATTAGAAGGTACAATTCTAAGAGGAAAAACTATATGTTTATGTTTAACTGGAAGTGTTGCAATTATTAGTGCTCCAATAATTGCGAGAGAACTTATGAGGAAAGGTGCTGATGTTATTGCAGTTATGACAAAAGCGGCTACTGAATTAATATCACCTTCTTTAATTCATTGGGCAACTGGAAATAAAGTAATTTCAAATTTATCAGGTGCTGTAGAACATGTATATTTAGCAGGAGAAAGACCAAAAATGGTTGGTAGAGCTGATTTAATCTTAGTTTGTCCTGCAACAGCAAATACTATATCAAAGATTGCTTGTGGTATTGATGATACTCCTGTTACAACTGTAGTAACGACTGCTTTCGGATCATCTTTACCTATTATTATTGTTCCAGCTATGCATGAAAGTATGTTTAGACATGAAATACTTGCTGAAAATATGAAAAAATTAAAGAAATATGGTGTAGAAATACTTGGTCCAAGAATATCTGAAGGAAAAGCAAAGATTGCACGAATTGATGATATTATAGATCGTGTTATTGATTTATTAGTATCTAAAAAAGATTTACATGGAAAGAAGATTTTAATAACTGCTGGTCCTACTCGTGAACCAATAGACACTGTTAGGTATGTTTCCAATAAATCTTCAGGTAGACAAGGGATTGAAATTGCTAAAGAATGCTCAGCGAGAGGAGGAGATGTTTTATTAATAAATGGAAAAAGCACAGTGTCTCCACCGGATTATCTAAATGTAATTAATGTTACCACAACTCAAGATTTTATAGATAAAATCAAAAAAGAGTTAACTGATAAAGAATTTGATATATTTATCTGTGCTGCTGCTATTAGCGATTATAGTCCAACTAAAATCATTGAAGGAAAAATTTCTTCTGACGATATTGAAGAACTTCAAGTTAATATGGCCTTAACTCCCAAAATAATAAATGAAGCAAGGAAAGTAAATAATAAAGTTTTTATTGTAGCTTTTAAAGCAGAATCAAATATATCTCGGAGTGAATTAATTGATCGCGCATATTCTCGGCTAAAAAAATCTAAAGTGGATCTTATAGTAGCTAATGATATTGGTAGAGAAGATATTGGATTTGAAAGTACAGAAAATGAGGTTTATATCATTGATAAAGAAAAACATATAACTCATATAGCAAAACATTCTAAACGCTATATTGCCTCTAAATTGATTGATGTTGTTTTAGAAAATTATAGAATTAAAGATCTTTAAAACCATATTATTTAAGATTTTAATTTAATAATAAAGTAAATATAACATTCTTCTTGCTTATTATAAAAAGATCATTATTAATTATCAGTAAATATGATTCTAAGCTTGATTTCTTCATCATAAGTTAAAGATTTAATAACAACAAAAAACTTTAAATAATAAATCAGATTTTAAATTAAGTGAAGTAAATTCTACATATAGCTTAGAAAGTGGGGTTTATAAACATTTAATCATATACCTATTATCAAAACAATTATTGAATAATGCTTACTATATTAATATATATAAAAATTAAGAGTAATGAAAATACTATAAAAAATATATTCAAATGTAAAATGGGGTGTTTTTAAGATTACTGGTGATGAAGAGGAAGGACAAATAAAACAAGGAACAATAGCACAGTTTATGCGAAAGCGAACCCAATTAGTTGGTTTTGAGTTTGGATATTGGAAACATACACAATATTGTGCTGAATTTTTAGATAATGCACTTGATGCGATTGAATCTTACCAATGGGATGAATTAAAGAAAAAAGGTTCTCAAATAATATATACTTTAGATCAAGATATTCAATTAGAAAGTTTTTCAATTTTAATGAAAGAAAAAGAAGAAGAAAAAACTCAAAAACTCGATAATGAAGCTAAGCGAACGCTAATTGAAGAAATAAAGTCCGAATATCATTATGATGATTTACGTGAAGATGATAAAAAGAAAGTTGATAAGACAGTATTATTATCAAAAAAAAAGGAAGAAATAGAAGAAATAGAAGTTAAAAGTATCATTAAAGATATGGAGAGTCTTCTCCAACCAGCTAATAATATTAACATAATTGATAAAGAACCATTAGTTATTATTCGAATGACAGAATCAGAAGCACATTCGCTTTTGACAGGAGAAATTGACGCAAAAAATATAATGAGTTATAAATTTGAAATTTTTGATAATGGACATGGAATGTCAAAAGTAGATTTAAGAAAATATGGTAAATATCTAGCATCATCTAAAAGTACAGAATTAAAACAAACACGAGGTAGTCAAGGATTTGGTGCTCCAAGTGCCTTTAGTGATGCTCAAAATACCACAGGAAACCCAATTGTTGTTATTTCAAAAGATATTGATAATTTATATGCTTCTGCTTCCGAGTTTTTTACAACATCAAAAAATGAAAAAAAATATGTTATCCATCCTACAGAAATTGATTCACCTTTCCTTCATGGTACATATATAAAACTTCATTATCTAAATATAAAATATGTAAGAGGTTATGTCGATACCTATATTCAACAAACTGCTTTAATGAATCCTCATGCAACAATTATTTTTATTGATCCATATAATAAGGAATTCATATTTCCACGTAAGGTCTCCTCATTTCCTTCTCAACCAAAATATGCAAAACCACATCCATCATCCACAAATATAGGAGATCTTCAAGATTTATTAGCTAAATCAAACAATCTCACTTTATCAGCATTTCTACAAGATAATTTCGTAAGAATGAGTAATAAAACAGCAAGAGAGGTGACAAATCTTGCTGAAAAGGATCTACAAGACAAATTAAATTTTTTTGTCCTAAAAGATGGATCAATAAATAAAACAAAAAAAATTAATCAACCAATTTACTTTATCCGAATTGAAAAAAGAGTTTATGGAAGATCAGATAGACCTAGAGATAAACTTATTATATATGAAATTATTTCAGAGGATTTAAAAAAATTATATTGGGATAAAATAGTTGATTATGATAAAAAATATAATGAAATTGAAGATATTCACAAAAAAATAAAAAAATTAAAAGATAAAATCCAAAATGTTAATACAAAAAAAGAAATTAAACAAATTAAAGCAGAGGTAAAGGCCCATCGTCAAAATATTGAAAAAATCACGATAGAGAAAGAAAAAATTAAGGAAAGTATAAATATTATAATAAAATTTAACGCTACCGATTTTAAAGAAGTAAAAAACAAAAATATTAATAATAAATATAAAGATTTGGTTAAAGAAGTTAAAATTACTGAAGCAAAACCAGATAATTTAACTAATAATCAATTTAATTCATTATTCTATGCATTTAAGTCTGTTAAATATATGGCCCCTCCAACAGATACAGTTGTCCCTGTAGGAGATATTGTTTTAGAAAATACATTAATTAAAGAATTAGGTTTAAGAGTGTCAGAAAATCTGGATGATTTTGGTTCTTCAGAGCAAGATTTAACCCAAATATCAAAAGATCTATTATATGAAAAAAAGAATTCTCTTATAAAAGAAAATCCTGAAAGTATAGAATTAGATAGTGTTAAAGTAGAAGAAGCTGAAATAATAGATATCAATTCTAAAATCTTATCTTCTTTTCTGTTAAATAATGAAAATATAGAAATAGAAACATTAGTTAATAAAATAGATTCACTTTTAATTCCCTCTGAAGAAGCTAAAGAATATGATTATAAAGAAGTATTTGAATACTTTATTGATAATTTTACTAAAGATGATGATTTTGTTGCAGCAGAAACAAGAAATCCAACAAGTGGAAAAGGATTAGCCTATGTTGTTGAAGCGGTTATGGCATATTCAAATAAATTAGAAACTCCAAAAAGATCAAGAGATGTTTTATCTAGATTTGTAAATAGAACTCCAAAATTAAGAGATACAGCTGATTGCGCTATTACTAAAGCAGTCCAATCAGTAAAATGGAAAAATTACAATTTAGAACTTTTTGAAAATGGGCTTCCTAAAGGTCCCATAAGATTATTAATAAATGTATCAGGTCCTTATGTTCATTTAATGTTTAAATCTCAATCAAAAAATGCTTTAGCTGATGATGAAGGATTAATAAGTGAAATAAAATATTGTCTAGAAGCAGTTGGGAGACGATTAAGGATATATCTTAATAGAAGAGAGAAAATGCATAGAATGGAAAAAAGGACAAATCTTATAGAAAAATATATTCCTAAATTTGTAGAAAGTCTCTATAACATTGCTTCTGATAGCAGTAAGTATAAAGAAGAAATAACCCGAAATAAACTAGAGACTCTGATGAGAGAAGCTATTAGAAAACCAATCCCTATTGTATCATCGACAGCAACTAGCTTAGAATCTTCTATAAAGGAAAAAGAAGAAATCATAAAACCAAAAGTAGAAAAAGAAGAAAAAATAAAAGAAGAATTAATAATAAGTAAAAAAATCCTTGATGAAAAAAAACCAATAGCAAAAACTACCATAATAAAACCTGTAATGAAACCAGTAACAAAACCTATAATACAAAAATCTGTTACAAAACCTATAATACAAAAATCTGTTACAAAACCAATAATAAAACCTAAACCTTCTCCTACTCCATCTCCTACAAAGGTAAAACAAACAAAATTGCCCATATTAACAAATGATGTAATTTTGAAAGCCTTGGATAAGGAGGAGTGGTTAACAATTAAACATTTAATTTTTAAATTAAGGATTAAAGATATGTTAGATGCAAGATTATTACAGGTCAAATTAAAAGAGTTAGAGAGAAAAGGAACAATTTTAGTTATGTCAAAAATGGGAAAACATCATTGGAAATTAAAATAAGGTGAAATATATGGAAAATAGATTAAAGATTAAAGAATATGATTTAAAAGCAACTAAAGAGTTATTTAAAAGTTATTTAGAAAGGAGATTAGAAAATCTTAGTATTAATCTCCCTCCAAACACAGTGAAAATTGATGATCTCAACAGAAAAGACACATTAAATCGATTATATAAATTAATTGATGATTTAATTGAAAAAATATTTGAAAATGGGAAACCCTCTTTCCATTTACCTTCTAGAGCAAGTTCGAATATTATATGGGATGAAGAAAATGATTTATTACTACTAGGAAAACAAATCATGGAAAAACAATTTCATACACTTACAAGTGTAGCAGATATTACTCGCCTAATGAAAATTCTCGAAGTAGTCCATGAGTTATTGAAAAAAAACCGACATATCACAAAAAGACATGTTTTTTATATGGACGTTGATTTATTTAAAGAACAAAAAAATAGTGATAAAAGTATAGAAGATGCTGCAACGATGCTCTATACAACAAGAAATGCCACTCATATAGTTGCCAATCCGAGAGGTTCATGTGTAGGAAGATTACGAATCAGAGATAAAAATGATATTATTGATCTTGAGAATCAAGGAAGTGGGGCTTGGACAATATCCCCCATGTTGGATGAAATTGAGATAATTGAATCTGATGCTGAATTTATATTAGTAATTGAAAAAAGTGCAGCAATGATGGATTTAGCTGAAGTTCGATTTTGGCGTACATATCCATGTATTTTATTGACTGCTCAAGGTGTTGGAAACGTGGCAACCCGTATGTTCTTAAAAAGATTAACTAAAGAATTAAATCTTCCTGCATTTACCTTAGTTGATAGTGATCCTTATGGTCATTATATTCACTCTGTATATTTAAGGGGATCTAAACGCTTAAGCTATGAAACACCATTTCTTGCAACCCCCAATATTAAATTACTTGGGGTTTTGACCAGAGATTTAGACACTTATAAGATAAAAAATGATGTACGACTAAAAATGACAAAACAGGACTTAAAACGTGCTAATGATATGTTAAAAGAAGATTTTGTAAAGAAAAATAAAAATTGGGAAGAAGATATAAAATTATCTATTAAATTAAAAACAAAAGCAGAAATACAAGCTTTTTCTTCAAAAGGAATTGATTTTCTAACTGAGACATATTTACCTGAAAAATTGACAACTGGTGATTGGATATGAAAATATTCTATAAAGAAAATGGAGGAGTGATTCAATTAATTGAAGAAGAAAAGATACAAAATTGGCCAATTGAATTATCTTTTATATTTGTGGAATATATCCGAAATAACAAACTTAGAAGTTATCGTGATGATAAAGTCCAAAATGAAATTTCTAAATATTTAGATGAGATTTTAACCTCGATAGCAATTCCTAAATTAAAGAAAGTTTTTGAAAATAATGATCAGGACGAAATAATTTCAATTCTTGAAAAATTTCAAGAATTATCCGAATCAAATGTTAAAGCAGCTAATCATATTTCTCCATTCTTGGATAATTTATTAAATAATCCAAATAAAAAAATAGCTAAAAGAGCGAAAAATATATCACAAAATTTAAAAAGTTAAAACCTTTAAAAAAGAGTCTAGGTGTCTGAAAGTTATCGATAACTTTAAGTTAATTTATTCAGATATGTTTTTTTAATTCTGGTTCAAAAAATAATTTCTCCAAATATATATAAGTTCAGAGATACTTGAAAATAAAATTTGTTCTGAATTAGTTAACCTTTTCTCATCTGAAAGTGTTAATTCTGTTGTTGCCAATCTTAACAGCTTTAAAAGTCTACTATCTATGATATTAGTTTTATAAGAATTAAACCTATCTAAATCTGATTTAGGTTTTTCTCCTATATCTACTGATTTTTTCATAAAAAAGTCAAACTCCTTAATTTTATTTAGAAAAAATTTACTTTCTAAATTTCTTAATTTAAGATCATCTCTTTCACTAATCGCATATCTTTGTACATCAATATTATCACATTTATCTTCATGTGCAACCTTTAAAATGTTATTTTTAATAAGGGGTATAGCTAAAAAGAGTTTTATTTGGTAAGTTTTTCCTTTTTGATACGGACCTATTTTTTCATTTAATAATGAGAAGCCTTTAAAATCTTTTATACATTCTGTTAAAATTTTTTGATTTTTATAAATAAAATTTATTCTCTTTAAAGAATCTCTCATATTTTCTTTTATTTTTAACAATTTTCCAACTCAATAGTTTTTATAATTTAAAATAATTTTATATCTTTAATGTAACTTTATTATAATACTAATTGAAAAATTAAAATATAATTTTTTATTTAGATATTACTAATTTCCGTGAATTATATTGATTGCTGAAATAATTTTATTTATTATATTCTTTATTTTTGCCATTTTAGGATTCTTTATCATATATAAACAAGTCAATTTAGTAAAAAAGGGAGAATTCTCTCTAAAAGATGGATTATTATGTGTTTTTTATGGTATTGTTTTTAGTATGGCACTTATGATTGTAATGGTGATGGCATTTATATTTGCTATAAAATCTCCTGAACTTTGGGAATTGAGTACAATTAAACCTCAAGAGGATATTAATCCTCTAATGTTATCCATACCAATAGCATTATGTTTGGGATATATTTCTATATATCCATTAATTGATTTTATATTCATTGCTATGAGTTCAAAATCACATGAAGGGCTTACGATATTTCATAAAATCTTGGGAAAAAATATTATTGCCCGATTTAATTCAAAAATTCTTTCTGTATTTATCGCTATTTCTCTATATATAGGTGTCTTTATAATTCCACCCATCATAATATCATTTTTAGGAGTACCCTTGATAATTGTTTGGATAACTTGGTTTTTAATCTATCCAATGATGATCTTAACCTATTTTGGCGCAAAGGGATATATTGCTGGAATTACAAATTCCTTTTTTCATTTACCTGATTTAAATAGATCTCTCTTTCTTGGATTTGAAGATTCGAAGAGATCATTAAATGAATTTGCTAATGATCCATTACCAAGAATACTTATTGGTTTTATGTTATTTGTTTTTGTTTGGCAATGGGTTTCTATGATACAAACTTTAAATTTTCTATTTACAGGATCTTTAGCAATCTCAACATATTCTTATTCTGGAATGGTATTTATTACTTTACTTTTTGGAGTAATTGGATATTTTACTCGATTTTGGGGAAGAAAGATAAAATATAGAGGTATAGATATCTATTTTGCTGCTTATCTTATGGCTGCAGTTGGAATAAATATATTTGTAAATTTCCTAATTGTAAATATTAAAAAATTAACAGAAACTTTAAATGCTTGGGTATTAACAAAACCAATCCCTATTCCTATTAATTTTCCATTATTTGCAATACCTGCAGTTATAGAAGAAATATTTATTGTTATTTTTATTTTATATTATTTTATTAATAAAAAAAATAGTTTCTCTATTAATTTATATCATTCTAAGATTACAGAATGTGGCCAAAAATTTGATCCAATCCCTCTCTTTAATTTTATTAAAAGTAGTGATCTTAAGATTCAAAAATATGCTGAACAAACTTTAATTAATATGTATGAAAGGATACCTCTGAAAAAAGAATATGATATAAATAAGGTGAAATATAAAAATCCTTTATTTGATGGGATATGTGATCCAGATGCTAAAACACGAAGGATTTGTTATAGAATCTTTACTCAACTTCTTAAAGATTCACCTAATAGTATAGCAATTTGGATAAAAGAAGCTTTATATTCGCCTAATTATGATAAGAGTATTCCAATAGCAAGATCATTATTAGAAGTAGATATAAAACATCTTCAAAAATTACAACTTAGTATCTTTTTTGATCTTATTAATGATCCTGAATGGAGAATGAGAGAAATATCGTTAAAAATCATTTCAAGATTAATAGAATATAATAAAGACCTGATTCAAGAATTAAACATTCAAGAGTTATTAAACAATCCAGACAGTAATATTCAAATTGAACTAATAAAACTATTATCTAAATCATCAACCACTATTCCTACTGAGATTTTAATAAAAAAAATAGGACATAATAATAAAAATATTAGAGCTACTGCAATTAAACACATTAAATTAATAACTAAAGATAATTTAAAATCTGAATTAATCTCAAAAGTATTACCATTAATGACTGACCCGTCTAGTTCAGTTAGAGCATCCTTATACGAATTATTAGCAGAATTTAAAGATTTTTATAAGCTCCCAATCTCTCTTACTTCATTATTAGATGGTTTAATTGATCCTGATGAAAAAGTACGAAATGCTTCAATACTGCTTCTTGGTAAATATATAGAGGAAAAACCAAAAGCAATTGAACTAAACCAAATAATAAATAGAATAGATGAAAGAGATCCTAATAGATTGCTCAGTATTTTAATTTTATTAGGAAAAATATGGGATAAAAATCCTGAAAAAATTATTGAAATATTATCAAATTTTATTAATTATGATAATATCAAAATAAAAGAAAAAATCTCAGATATTTTTGTTGAAAAATATCAATCAAATCCAGATTTAATATTTAATAATTTAATCAAAATCCCAGAAATTTCAAAATTCTTAACAAAAGGTATTATTTCAAGAACTCTAATAAGAATAGCAAAAAAGTATCCAAAAGATATAATCCCTAAATTGAATAAGATAATAAAGGTAGAAACAGAAGATATATGTTTAAATGCAATATCCACATTAGAAGGGCTTGCAACTGAATTTCCTGAATTAATTGACGTAGAACCTCTAATTATAATTTTAAAAAAACCATGGGATGTGAAATTAAAAAATGAAATTATAAATTTATTTACTAATATCGCTAAAATCGAACCAAAATTAATAAAATCAATAATGCCCGAGTTATTTGAGATATTTAATCAACAGGAAATAACTGTAAAAATAACCTTAGTAAAATCTTTATCTGAAATAGTGGAAAAAACGCCAAAATTCATACAAATAGATTCTATTGATAATTTATTAAATGATAAAGACTCATTTATTAGAGAATCTGCAACAAAGATTTTAGGTAGAATTGGAGAAAATATTGATGATTATAAAAAATCAATTGAATATCTACTAAATAAAACTCTAATAGACAAAGATTGGATCGTAAGACAAGCGGCTATTACCAGTCTTGGTAATATTATTCATAAAATAGAAGATAAAGATTTTATTATTGAAAAACTCATTCCTCTTCTTGATGATAATGAGAGCTGGGTAAGGCGCTCAGTATTAAATTTACTTTCTGATATCAAAGATATCAACGTTTCTAAAATACCCTTTCAAAAAATATTAGACAATATTAACCATAAAGATGAAAATGTAAGAGAAGCAACTGTGGGATTATTAAAGATTTTTGCTCAGGATAATATTGAAAAAGTATTTGATGAAATAATATCATTATTAGATGATCCCTCTAAAGATGTAAGAAATCGAATAATTAATGTTATGGTTGAATTAATTAAAAGAAAAGGTCTTAAGAATTTATTACCAAGTCTATTAAAACATCTTAGTGATGAATTCTCAATTGAATTACAAAGATCGATTGCTTTGATATTAGGACGTACTATTAATGTTGAAGATGATGATACTAAAAATAGAGTTATTTCTCTTTTAAAAATGAGATGTGAAATGTCCCAAGATCAAATTATTTGTAAAGTATTTCATCAATTAAATGAAAGTTAATTCTACTAGATACTTATAATATTTAATTTTACTAGATTACTAAATTAATTATCTCTATTCTTTTTTAGATAATCTTTATTATCTATTTAATAAAATTTAACCCTTAATAATCGAATTAAAATAAAATCATAAATATTAACCGTTATATAATAAAAAAGAATAGTGTTTTGTATGGTAACACCTCTATCAAGCCCAATCTCTCCCATTAATCAAACTCAAAGATTTGAAGATTTTTATCGGCTCTTTGAGGAGACGCCTGGAGAATATAAATATCAAGAACAAATAAAAAATATTGATGCTAAAGGTAGAAAAACTCTAATAATCTTATATGAAGATCTTCTTTCTTTCGATTCTCAAATAGCTGAAATGCTAAAAAATGATCCTGAAATCCTTATAGAAGATGCGATAAAGGCATTTAAAAATATTTTAAAGTTCCATTCTGGAGGAACTATAAATTATGATGAGTATTCTGTGAGAATAACTACAAAAGACGAAAAAAGTCCATTAACAATTAGTATAAGAGGTTTAAGATCAAAAAATATTGATAAATTAGTGTGTGTAAAAGGTATTACAATTAGAAGTTCAGTAGTCAGACCAAAATTAATAAAAGCTATTTTTGAATGTAATATTTGTGGAGCCGCTTTTGAAGTATTACAACTTACTTCAAGTATAAGATGGCCTAACTTCTGTCATAATAAAAGATGTAAAGCAAAAGCAAAATCAGATTTTCGTCTAATTTCTAAAAAATCAGATTTCATAGACTGGCAAAGCATTACAGTTCAAGAAGTGCCGGAGGATTTACCTCCTGGAAGGATTCCAAGAGCAATTCAGGCTATATTAACACATGATTTAGTTGATTATGTTAAACCAGGGGATAGAATAAAAATAGTTGGTATATTCAAATCTGTCATTGCTACATCCATGAATAGTAATAATTCTACTTTATTCAAGACATTTATAGATGTGAATTATATAGATCCGGAAGATAAAAGTGAAGAACAAATCGATATAACTAAAGAAGAGAAAAAAGAGATTGAAAAACTCGCAAAAGAACCATTCATTCAAAGAAAAATTACTCGTTCAATCGCACCAACGATTTATGGAAGAAATGATCTAAAAATGGCATGTGCATTAACTTTATTTGCCGGAACAAGAAAAAAAAAAATAGGAGGCAACTATAAAAGAGGGGATATCCATGTTTTATTTGTAGGTGATCCCGGGACTGGAAAGAGTATTCATGGATCAGAAAAAATTTATATAGGAACAGAAATTAATAATGGAAAAATTTGGGATCTAACAAAGATAAGTGATTTCATTGATGAATTAATGAATCAAAATCCTTCTAAAATAATTTTAAAAGGAGATTCAGAAGTTCTAAAATTAGAAAATTCACCTAAACAATATACTTATTCTATTA
Organism: uncultured archaeon; assembly: GCA_964525635.1. Lineage (GTDB taxonomy): Archaea > Asgardarchaeota > Lokiarchaeia > Sigyniarchaeales > SOKP01 > JAFGOA01. Next base: position 80,129 of record CAZGJX010000001.1, on the reverse strand, counting down.
ATTTTAATAATTTTAAAACTCAAATATCTCAAATAAATGAAATTAGTCGTCATATGACGAATATTCTTATTAAAATAAATACAAAAAATGGGCGTAAAATTATAGCTACTCCAAACCACTCCTTTACAACTTTAATAAATGGTAAATTAGAATTAATTGATGCAAATCAATTATGTGAAATTAAAAATTCAAATAGACTCTCAAAAAATAAAAAAAGGTATTACTTACCTGTAGCAAGGAATTTAAGATGTGAAGTTAATTATCATAAAGCTGATATGTCTCCATTTATTAATAAAAAAGATTGTCAAAGTAGTCTTAAGATAAAAGAACAGCTATCATTATATAACAAAGGGATAGTATCTCTTAAAAATGCAGCAATAGTCTCAAATATAGGAAAATCAACATTATTACTATATAAAAAAGAACCTAATGTTATCCCTAGTGGTGATTGGATAAGAAAAAAAAGAAATAATAATTGGATCCCACACAACATAACCCTTAATGAAGAATTTGGCAGAATAATCGGTTTTTATATTGCTGAAGGAGATATTAGTCAAAATTCTGTTAGAATTACAAATACAAATCCAGATGTTGTTAAAATACTTCAAAAAGATATCAAGTCCATTTTCAATAAAGTATCTATCTATAATTATGATAATACAATTCAAATTCATAATGAAGTTTTTATGAAATGGATTAAAAAATTTTTTGGAAATCATGCTAAATTCAAAAAAATTTCATCAAAAATCTTATTTACACCAGAAACATTTCGTCGGGGATTATTATCCGCTTATTTTACTGGAGATAGTTATATTGAAAAGAATATGTTATATATAGAAGCTAGTACAGCTAGCAAAGATTTAGCTTATAATCTATCAGATATGTTATGTTCTTTTGGAATTTTTGCAACAATAGGAATTAAAGAAATAAAATCTGGAATCTATAAAGGGAATTTATATCATACGATAATTCTAACAGGAGAAGAGACTATTAAATATTATAAGATAATAGGATTTCTAATAAAAGAAAAAAAAATTAAACTAGAAAAATCTATAGAATTAGCATCTCAAACTTCGAGATACCAAAAAAAAGATATAATTCCAAACTTTGGAGATATATTGCAGAATATAATTAGAGAATTAGGAAATTTTAATCGTAGAGGAACATGGTTACGGAAATTTAGTGCAGAACTTCGTGTTAAAACACAAAGACAAAGAGTAGGACGACAATATTTAAGAAAAGTAATAAAAAAGCTAGAACTTCTTTATAATGAAAGAGATAAGGAATATAACAATGATCTAAAATGGTTAAAACTTTTATCAGAATCGGATATATTATGGGATGAAATAGATAAAATTGATATAATAAAAAGAAAAACTTATGTTTATGATATTGGAACTAAGGATCATCACTTTATTGTAGCTAATGGAAATCTAATTGTTCATAATAGCGAAATATTAAAATCATCAGTAGATATATCTCCTAGAGGTTTATACACTAGTGGAAAGGGCGCAAGCGCTGTGGGATTGACGGCTGCGGTAATCAAAGATACAGATACAGGTCAGATGAATTTGGAAGCAGGAGCAATAGTCTTAGCAAATGGAGGTGTTGCGGCCATCGATGAATTTGATAAAATGAGTACAGCTGATAGATCTGCCCTGCATGAGGCGATGGAACAACAGACTATAAGTATAGCAAAGGCAGGAATAGTAGCAACATTAAAAGCCGAGACTGCCGTTATAGCCGCCGCAAATCCACATTCTGGAAGATATGATATATATAAAACACCAACACAAAATATAAGATTACCCCCTTCATTATTATCTAGATTTGATCTAATATTTGTTGTTGTTGATCGGCCAAATAAAGCTGATGATGCTCAAATGGCAGAATTTATCCTCCAAAGCGCAATGATAGATTCTGATAATGAAAATTTTAGTGAAAAAGAAGAAAATTTTGCTCCAATTTCAGGTGAATTGTTAAAAAAATATATTAAGCATGCAAAAAGAACCTGTAAACCAACTTTAACAAAAGAAGCAAAAAAATATATAAAAGATTTCTATTTAGAACTGCGAGGAGAATATAGTAGTGAAGATGCAATCATTTCAATTTTAGCGAGAAATTTAGATGCACTCGTCCGATTAAGTGAAGCACATGCTAAAATGGCTTTAAGAGAAAAAGTTCTTAAAGAAGATGTTATAGAAATTATTAAATTATTTAAGCGATATCTAAGAGATACAGGATATGATGAAACTACTGGAAAAATTGATGTGGATAGGATTTTTGTTGGAGAATCAAGAAGTAAATTAAATAAATTTGATAAACTTTTAACCAGGCTTAAGGAAGTATTTGAGGAAAATGACTGGAAGATGCTTGAAAGAAAATCAGTGGCTCAAATCCTTTATCTTGAAGAAGGATTGGAAGGCGATTATATAAAAAAAGCTATTGATGATTTAATTACTCAAGGGATATTATATGAACCAAGAACTGGATATATAAAATTTACAAGTAAAGATTTATAAGATCTATATGGAAAAGTTTTTAAAAAACCTACAGGAGCCAAAAGGGGATAAATCTAAAAGATTTTTTAATAATGAATTCTTTGAGTCTAATTTAAATAAGGAACAACTAGTAATAGTTAATAACATCATAGGTCCTATGATTGTTATTGCAGGAGCAGGATCAGGAAAAACAAGGGTAATCACTTACAGTGTAGCGAAATTAATAAGTGATGGAATAAAACCTTCTGAGATAATGTTAGTCACCTTTACAAATAAAGCAACTGATGAAATGTTAAAAAGAGTTGAAGCCTTATTAGGTTATGAACTAAAGGGTTTATGGGGCGGGACTTTTCATTCTCTAGCTAATAGATTTATTAGAATTTATACTCAACAAGCAGGTTTAAAACCAGCTTATTCCATAATTGACCAATCTGATTCTCTATCTTTAATTAAATTACTAATTGATGAAAATTATACAAATAAAATCTTAGAAGATGTACCCTCTCCTAAATTATGTTTTAAAATTTTATCAAATGCAATTAATAGAAATAAATCGATAATAACAATCTTAAAAGAGAACTATCCTTACTATGCAAAGGGTGAATATATCAATATTTTAAAAGAGATATCAAAGAAATACGAATCAAGAAAAAGATATAATAACTTTGTGGATTTTAATGATCTTCTTGTTATCTGGAATAAATTACTCAATACAAAAGAAATAGCTCAAAATATTGCAGAAAAAATAAAGTATATTTTGGTTGATGAATATCAAGATACTAATTATTTACAAGCTCAGATAATTTATAAAATAGCTCATATTAATAAAAATATTATGGTCGTAGGAGATGATGCTCAGAGTATTTATGGATTCCGTGGAGCTAATTTTAGAAATCTTTTAAATTTTGGAAAATGGTTTCCTAATATGAAAAAATATAAATTGACTCATAATTATCGATCAACATCTGAAATTCTAGATTTAGCTAATAATTCAATATTTAATAATAAAATCCAATTCTCAAAAAAAATGATGTCAACTCGAAGAAATCAAAAGAAACCAATACATATAACAGTTATTAATGATCTTGAGCAAGCAAATTTTATTATTGAAAAAATTGAAGAAGTTAGAAAAAGAGGATTCTCATATTCAGATATTTCAATTTTATATCGTTCAAATTTTCATTCATTGACTTTACAGAAACAACTTCAATCTCATAAAATACCTTTTATAATTCGTTCAGGAATTTCTTTTTTTGAGCAATCTCATATAAAAGATATCATTGCATTCTCTAAAATCATTCTAAATCATCATGATGAATTAGCTTGGAGAAGAATTTTTGCGATTATTCCTGGATTGGGGAAAGTAAATGCAGAGAAAATTATTCAAAAAATTATATCAGAAGAAAATTTAAGAGAATCTATTTTCTCATATGAATTGACCCCTCAAAATTTAAGCAATATAAGATTAAATAAAAAGTCAATTGAAAATGTATCTGAATTTGTTGAGTATTTCAAGAATCTCAGTTCTAAATCAATTCCCATTGAGATTTTTAATCAAACTATGAAATTTATTAAAGATTACCTTGTAAAGAATTATAATAATTCAGAAAAAAGATTAAAAGATATAAATACATTGAAGGAAATTTATGAAGAATTTTCAACAATTAAAGAATTATTAGATGATTTGAATTTAAGAACCAATGAAATTAAAAATATCTCTACTAATAAAGATGCAGAATTAAATGATCATGTTGTCTTATCTACTATACATAGAGCTAAAGGCCTTGAATGGAAATTTGTGTTTATTATATCACTTTCAGAAAACCTATTTCCCTCAGTCGGAAATATTACTGATCAATATAAATTAGAAGAAGAGAGAAGAATTTTTTATGTGGCCTTAACTCGAGCAAAAGATGAATTATTTTTAATAACCCCTGAAGAATCTAATACATACAAAAAATATAATTGTTTAAAAATCTCTCGCTTTATTGAAGAATTAGATAAAAAACTTTATGAAAAAATAACTTTTAAAGATAATTATCATAATACCAGAAAGTTATATAATAAAAGTTTAAATTTTATTACTGCTGATAAATTAATCAATAATAAGGATTAAATATTGAATTACCAACTTAAGCAAATATAAAAAATCTAAACTTTAAGTAATTAAAATGTCCATAGTTATAGATAATTTAAAGGAAGCAATTAATGGAGAAAATAATGCTAAAATAAAATATGAATTATTTTCTGAGAATGCTATAAAAGAGAGTTTAAATGAAGTCGCACATCTTTTTAGAGCTACATCATTTGCAGAAAGCATTCATATAAAGAACCATTTTAAAGCTCTATCTGTTATTACTAATTCTACAAATAACTTTAAAGAAATAGGGATACCTGATCAAGAAATGTTAAAAAATAAGGTGAAAGATACACTCTCCAACTTACAAAATGCAATTAATGGTGAACTGTATGAGACAAAAGTAATGTATAAAAAATTCAAAAAAAACGCGATTAGTCAAGGTAATTATATAGCTGAACTATCATTTTCATTAGCAAGAGACGCTGAAAGGATTCATGCAAAACTTTTCTCTTTATATTTGAAATTATTAAAAAAAGGGCAATCTATTAAATCAAAAAGAATTTATGTGTGTCAAATTTGTGGAAATATTGAATTTGGCAATCTTCCAGAAAAATGTCCAATATGTGATCATAATCAGACATTTTTTAAGGAGATTATCTAATAGAATACGCACTTTTCTTACAAATAATAAAAGTTATATATTTTCCAATTTGTCAGGTTTTGACCACATTCTAAATTCTATAAAGCAGGTATAATTTGCTCAAGCCATAAACCAACAAAATAAGAAACTAAAAATGCAATAATTCCCACTATTACCATTTCTATAGCACTTTTTATTGCTTTTTCTCCTGTAATCTTTGTTTTTGCAGCACCAACACTGAATAACATTACAAAGGAAATTATGGAAGATAAAATTAAAGAGACCATTCCTAATTTTAAAAAATATGGAAAAAGTGTTGTTATTGCACCACATATAAAAGCAAAAAAGGTAAGCCCTCCCCCAATTAATGGATTTTCTGGTTCTTCTAACCCTAATTCCTCCTTTATTAGAAAATCTAACCAAATATCTTCATTAGATATTATTTTCCTAACTCCTCTCTCAAGTAAATCACCATCAAAACCCCATGTTTGCAAAATTTCTTTTACTTCTTGTTTTTCTTCTTCTGGAAATAATTTTATTTCTGCTTTTTCTCTTCTCAATTCATTTTTAATATATTTTGCTTCACTTTTTGATGAAATGTATTCTCCCAAACCCATACTGGTTGCACCAGAAACCATTGCTGCCACACCTGTAAGAATTATTATTGCATTATTTCCTGAAGCTAATGTGGCAGCAGCTACTCCAACCAATAATGTGAAAGTAGAAATGAGGCCATCATTAAATCCCAAAATAAAACTTCGAATTTTTTCCCCACCTTTTATATGCTCTTCGTTTCTAACTTCCATTTTAATATCATTTACTTAAAATTTAATTAATAATAATAAAATAATAAAGATATAATGAGATTTTGGTTAAGATAATAAATAAATATTTGTTTCTCTCGTAATAAATCATTAAACATTTTATTTGTTATTGATAGCATCTAATATTTTTTTTGATAATTTTTGGAAGATTTCATTTACATTTTCTCCAGTTTTTGCTGAAGTGGTTATAAATAATTCCGCCTTTATTCTTCTCTTTAAATCTTCAACTTCTTGATTGGAGATTTCAGCTTCGAGATCATGTTTATTTCCAATTAATATTATTGGAATTAAAAGATTATGTACTTTTAAATCAGGGTACCAAAATTTTTCAATATTTTCAAAAGTTCTTTTTCTTGATAAATCTCCTACAATAACAGCACCCTGCGTTCCATTATAATATCTATTTCTCATTCTAATCCATCTTTCCTGTCCTGCAATATCCCATATATTAAGAATAACTTTACGACCATCCTCTAAAACAACATCTTTTATATAGATATTTGTACCAATTGTACTTCGATAATCTTTATTAAATTCCCCGGAAACAAATTTTCTAACTAAGCTAGTCTTCCCAACGGCTGGTTGACCAATTACAATAATTTTTAACTTAAAATCCTCTTTTTCACTCATATTATTTTTACTGAATTCATAATTATATTTATTCTAAATAATAAAAAAAACGTATAAATATAAAAATAATTAAATCCTTAATAAAAAAGTAATTTGGATTAGTTGATCAATATAAGAGAATATTTTTATGACAACTGGTATTGTTTATGATGATATATATTTAGAACATCGTATAGGGCTTCATGTCGAATCACATGAACGGTTAATAGCTATAAAACATTTCTTAGAAGAAAATCATATTTGGGATCACTCTGAATTTAGAATAATAAAACCAAGACAGGCGACACTTGATCAAATCAAATATGTTCATACAGAACATTTAATTGAAGAAATAAAGAAATTAAGTGAAATAGCGGGTTCAACAGGTCATATACAAAGTCTTGATATGGATACTTCTATTTCTGCAAAAACCTATGAAGCATCATTATTTTCTGTTGGTGGAAATTTAGAAGGAATTGATAAAATTATATCTGGAGATATAAAGAATTGTTTTGCTCTTGTAAGACCCCCTGGACATCATTCAAATTCATATAAATGTTCTGGATTTTGTATTTTTAATAATATAGCGATAGCTGCAGAGTATTTATTTCGGGAAAAAGGAATTAATAGAGTAGCAATTATTGATTGGGATTGTCATGCTGGAAATGGAACATCTGACATTTTTTATGATGGTTCTGAAAATGGAAAAATTGTCTTTTTTGATTCTCATCAGGATGGGAGGACACTCTATCCTGGAACTGGATTTATTAATGATATTGGAAATAAAAAAGGAGAAGGAACAATAATAAATTTTCCAATGCCTCCAAAAGCAGGTGACGATGTTAATATAATATTTTTTAATGAAATTATAGCTCCTATTTGCCAAGAATTTAAACCAGAATTTATACTTATATCTGCGGGGTTTGATACACATTGGACAGATAGACTTACGAATATGGGTTGGACTTATCATGGACCAGCGAATTATTTAAAAAAAATAAAAGAAATAGCTCATGAATATGCTAAAGATAGAATTTTACTAACTCTAGAAGGAGGGTATGAAATAGATAAACAAACAAGAGCAGTATATAATTGTTTAAGAGTATTAAATAATGATGATAAGAATCTTATTGAAGAGAGCCCAAGAAATTCGGATAAAGACTTGTTAAATTATATAAATGGAAAATTAATTCCAACACTCAAATCTAATTTATCCTCATTTTGGCATTGTTTTTAAATTTATTCGTTCAATCTTTTTTTTGCTATAATTTTATATATATGTTCGAATTTATTTATTATGTTTAATCAAATATAATTACTAATTATTTTAAATTGATATATTATGTCGTATCAGAATGATGATGAACAAAAAAAGAAAGAAGCTCAAAGGAGAGGTCTTGAACGACCTTCTATTCCGCCCCCTCCTAATATACCTCCACCAAGCATTCATCCTCCAATGATTCCCCCTCCTCCAAGACAAGGCCCCCCAATACCTCCATCTTCGTTACCAATAACACCCCCCACTCCCCCCTCAAGTATGTATTCACAACAAGATCAAGGAATTTCACCTCCACCTCAACCTTCTATAGCTTCCCAAGATGAGATTGCTTCTCTTAGGAGACAAGTTAATGAATTAAATGGAATACTTCTTGAAAAAGATAAAGAACTTCGACAATTAAGAGGTAATGTAAGTAATTTTCAAGCCCAACTTCAGGGATATGAGGGTAAAATTGCCCAAATAAATCAAGAAAAAGGGACATTACAAACAAAAGTCCAACAAATAGAACAAGAAAATATGACACTTCAACAACAAATAGGACCCTTACAATCTCAATTAACTGGTCTACAACAAGAACTATCCTATAAAAATAAACGCATTGAAGAATTAAAAGAACCTAAAGCCGTTATGGCCTCAAGTTTGGGTCAAGGAACGTCAGAACAACAATCCTCGTATGGTACAATATCAAGTGCTCCAATCGAAACGAGTACATTTGATACAAAAAGAAAAATATGTCCAAATTGCGCAGCATCAGGTCCTGCTATAAAAGAGGTTGAGGATAAAACCAGAATTATAAGTTATATTCCTAAACCAACTTACGCTAAAAAAAATATTTGTACTAAATGTGGATTTGAATTCTAAAATCTTTTATTTATTTTCCTTTTTTAATGGAGTGGATAATATATTCTTTAATTAAGAAAGTATTATTTTATAGGATTTTTTTATATAATCCTTGAACATTTAAATTTAGATCACATATAACCAATATAGTTATGTTCTTTCAATCAGAATTTTTAGAAACTTAGAAAATTATTTATATTATGATTTAGATTATATTCTAAATATTTAGGCTTATTGAGTAAAATTTTTTATGTCTGGATTACATGAAGAACTTCTTGGTCCAAGAGTTACAAAAAAAAGAATTATTACTTTAGCACTCGTTTGTGTTATTTTAGTAGCATTATTTGCTTATTCTGTTGTAATTTTTAGCTGGTTTTTTGGTTCCCCGCGTTTAAATCCTAATAAACAACTAGAGGGAACAGAACCTGAAACCCCTATTCTTACGGATCCCCCTTTCCCTTGGGACATTGAAGATTTACTAGATTTATTTGATGCATTAGGTTTAGATCCACAGGATTTATTAGATTTATTGGATGCAGATTTTGACGATTTGGACTTGGCTGCCCTCGCTGCTTTACTTGCAGGACTTTTTTTCTCAGAAATAGAAGTGTTCAGACTATATGATTATGCAAGTGTAGTGGGACTTTCTGATAATTTATGGAAATTTGGATGTTATGATCAATTTTTAGAAAGTTCATGGGACTGTTCCTATTCTCTTGAAAGTCATAGTTATGAACCTGGCTTTCAACCTTATCCTTCAAATGAACTGAAAGTTTCTATGCCTATGTCCCCTTCTCAAACCGGTCCTACATCATTTGCAATTCCTACCTTATTTCCAACTCCAATTATTTACGATTCAGTTGTTAGTGATCCTTTAGGAAATATCAATCCTAGTGCAACTCAATTGAAGAAAAATGAATTAAACTCAGCTACATTATCCGTAGATATTCTTTCAACAAATAATTTTAGTATAACTTATTCTATGTTAGAAAGCTCAATTAAGGATTTGACAGATGTTCTTGGAAGTGCTGTTAATGCGGAACATATAAATCAATCTATGGATGACGACTACGGTCAATTACCTACAGATCGAGTAACATATAGACAACGCAATGGAGACTTTGAATTACATTATAATGCATTAAATGCATTAATCGATAACTCAACTGATAATGCTGCTACTATTGCCTTAACAATTCAATCATATCTTCAAAATAACTTTAATTTTGGATTTAATGCTATGAGTGCTGATCCTCCTGAGGATGGTGAAGATATAGCTTATTGGTTCTGTGAAAATGAAGAAGGGGTTTGGTCAGATTTTGCTACTACTTTTTGTGTATTTGCAAGGGTTTTTGGAATTCCCAGTCGATTTGTAGATGGATTTAATAGTCGCTATATTGCTGAAGAAACAGATGGAACAGGTGATTATATACCAATAAAGTATAAGAATATGTATAATTGGGCAGAAGTCTTCATTCCAACAGATATAGATGGAACAGGAGAATGGATTCAAGTAGATGTATGTGGTAATGTCGATCCATTTGCATCTTCGGGTGATTATGATCTTACCTTAGTTTCAAACTTCTCTTCTGGGCATAGAAATGTAGGTCATGTAGCAAATCTAACTGCTATTCTAACATCATCATCAAATCAATCCATTTCTGGTAGACCAATTCTCTTTTATGATGCTTATATGGATAACTTTATTGGGACTGATCCTGTTGAGACTGATGTGAATGGTGTAGCATCCGCATACGTAAGTATTGATGATAGTCAAACCGCAGGGCTTCACCAAATAGTTGCTTCATATGGTAAAACCATTGATAATGTTACTTATAGCGTTTTAGGAAGTTTTTCTGATCCCGATAATGATCTTTATCTTAATTTAAATAGTGTAAATCCCTCTACAGTAAATTATCCAGGTAATCCTCCAACTATAGAAATATCAGGAGATCTAACAGATCCTCTAAATAGTAGCAAGAAGGGAAGATTTGGAGTAGTTACATTTCAACTATATACAAAATACACACATCTGCTAGTGCCAGGGGCACTTAGCTATGGTCTTATTACTACGGGTTCAACAGGAGAATTTATTAAGGAAATAATAACCATTAATATGGGGGTAACTCCCAGTGGAGTATATGAAATCGAAGCATCTTTCAATGGAATTTGGTTATATGGTATTGAAAATCTTGTGAATGATACTGATAGTATAGAGATAAATATAACCAAACCAGAAGTATATTCTTTATCTTTTTATATCAATGATTTTGAAGCAGGTGATGTAACTTCACCAGAAATCGCCCGATCATCTACTCTGGAATTAAAAGCAATCGTCCGGGATGAATTAGGATTACCCGTACCTAATAAGTCCATTGGATTCTTTGATTCTAATTTCAACTTACTTGGTGGAGATGATACAGATGTAAATGGTGAAGCGATATACTATTATACTGTAAATAATAGCATCCCTGCTGGACCAAATAAATTATATGCAAGGTTAGGAACTAGCAATGTAAATAGTTCATATTATATTTTAAATGATTCAATGGCATTTAGTGTTCTTAATCATTCTCCTATGCCTTTTCAAATTGATAATACTCCAGATTATGATGGAACATATCTTTTCAATATAAGTGGATATTTAAGAGATAGTTTTTCTAATCCAATAAAAAATGCTGATCTTACAGTTCATATGTATGATGGTCCCACAGAGGTATCTTCATATCTCATTCTAAGAAGTGCTCCTAGTACTCTACGAACAGACGATACGGGATATTTTAATATTCAACATAGGGTTTCATCAATAACACCTGAAGGTTTTTATAGAATTGAGGTGAGATTTGATGGTTATTTTACCTATCCTGGTGCTGAACCTGATTTTAATTTCATAGGACATCCAAACTTCAATGCGGCAGCAGATACTACGAGTGATTTGGAAGTTATGGATCCCTCTAACATAGAAATCCTATTTGAAATTGATGGAATTCCAGCAATCGATACTTATAATTATGATGATTTTAATTTACCAAATCAATATAATCGTGGAGATTCTATTTCTTTTGAAGTTTGGGTTAGTCAGTATGGTACTGGAGTAGACAGTGGTACTGTAAGATTCTATGATGAAGATCAGAATGGTGCTGAAATAGGAAGTTATACTTATACGGGTTCTGAGATACCAGATGGATATTGTAATATTGTAGTAGGTACAGGGAACTGGAAAGCAGGAATTCACCTGATTACAGTAAGTTGGGGTGGTTTCAACAAATATAATCTTACCTATATTATTATAAATGAAAGTGCATCAATAGATATAAATCCTTTAGCTCCTGCTTCTGAAAGTATCATAAGAGATAGTGAAAGTTTCTCAGTTTCAGGAACAGTATTTGATATTTATGGGGATCTCAGAGGAGTGGAAGTTAGTATAAATCTTTTTGATTCCTTCAATCAAGATGTATCAGCATACATAATAACCTCTAATCGATATCTTAGAACAGATATCAATGGAGAGTTTCAATTTAATAATCTTTATATTGATCAAACCTTAGCTCAAGGAGAATACAAGATTAGAATAGACTTTAAAGGAGCAATATTGCATTCAGATCCTTTTTTAGGATGTTCAATCTCCCTAAGTGAAGGCCCTTATATGGTAAATTTTGAGAGTAGTTTTACATTTATTAATATAACCGCTGATACATCCATCAGTGGATTTTATAATAGAACTTTTATTCCCGATTGGTATACTGGAGATATGTGTAATGTTTTTGGTACTTTAAGTTGGGATAATAGCACAGGAATAACAAATGTGTATGTTCAAATAATTGTCTATGATAGTGTTTTAGGAATCCTAAACAGTACTGTTGTTTTAACTGATTCACAAGGAGATTTTACATATTCATTCCTTGTTACTGATAATTGGAATGAACCCACAACTACAATTACAGTGTATTTCTATCCAAATGATACTTATTCATATCCAGAAGCGGGTTATATTGAAGAATCAAATAGAGAACTACAACACCAAACTTAATATCATATTTTATCAAGGAGATTTTTATGAAAACAAAAAAAAACCTTAAAAATAACGTATTGATTTTTTTTATATTAATTTCTGTATTATTTATAGTTTTATCATTTTATTATGTAAATCCATCTTTTAAAATAAACAATGAAAGGGATGATAATAGAGAAAATACCGATAATTTAAATATCTCTGCTATTGACGCTTCAGTGAATTTAACGAATGCTAATGAAATTGATGGAAGAATGTTTATCATTGGTTCATCAATTGATATAACTGGAACAGTAATTGATGAACTACCTTTTCCAGACCCCTTAGAAGATGTAACCGTTATTTTAACAATTGATGGTACAAATAAACCATCATTTAATAATATTACAAACGCATTTGGCGAATTTACTATTACCTATACAATAGAAACATCTTTAGATGTATATCTATCTCATACAATTGAGGTTGATGTTCCTGCATTAGAAATTTATCTATATAATAGTTATACTATAGATATAAATTCAACATCCACCATTAATATTACAAAAGGGAGTTTACCCTATTTAGCTGGAGAAATATTAATAAATACAGATTTTTCGGGAAATATATTATTGCAAAATAATGATCCTATTCCCAGTGCAGAATTAAAGTATAATTGGTATTCTATTTCAGATACTTGGTCTGAAAATACCATATACACAGATATAGAGGGGGATATTAATGCAGTTGATTTCTCTGTTCCTACTGATGCATCTCCTGAAAGCATTAATTTGAATATAACTATGGTAAGAATACCGAATATTGCAGAACCTTCAAATACTATAATACCTAACATAGAAATTTTTACAGATTTAGATTGTTTATGGGATATATATCCATCATCAGTAACTGAAGGAGATCAAATAACAATCGGAGGTTATATAGTCGATCTATATGATGATTCCCGTTATCTTAATAATCGTCATTTTTCAATTAGATTTGGAACACTCCTCGTCGATGATTTTACAGATACTTTTGAAACAGATGGAACTGGTTGGTTTTCTTATAGTTTTACAATTCCAAGTGGATCAGATAATAAAACTGTGAGGATTTCTCTAGTTGAGTATAGTAGTGTTTATGACTTTGATAGTTCTATCGATATTGAAGTTTTACCATATATACCTCCACCTCCTCCTGAAATCCCATTAACTCCACTACAATTATTTTTCATAATTGGAGTTCCTATTATCATTGGAAGTGTCACAGTGGTAAGTATATTTATTTATAAAAAATATAAAACAAAATTATCAACTTTTCAGACAGTAAAAATACCTCTTGAATCAAAGATTCAAAATCTTAAAATATTAAAGGATTCTAACAGAATAGAAGAATCACTTTCATATTTATTTAATGCAATTTATATAGATTTGGTGGGAGCAAAGTATGGAAGAATTCGAAAAGAAAATGAAACTATTAGGGATTTTGCGATTATTTCTGTTAAAGATTTTAAGTTAGATCCAACAAAAATATATCCTTTCATTCAAAAAGTAGAACAAATAATTTATGCTCGTCCATTTCAAGTAACTGATAAAGAATTTTATGATACTGTTAATTTATTTTCACCAATTTATCATCAATTAACTGGATATAATTTTATTTTAAACTTTTAAAGGAGTTTTATGTTATTATTATAAACATATAAAAAGTAATTTTACCATTATGAAATAAGTAAACTATAAAAAAGAATAAAAAAAAAAAAAAATTAAAAATAGAATAGTGAGTGTGAAAAAATGGCTCGTACAAAACATCAAGAAGAATTTATAAATGTTGATAGAAAGAAAGAAAATCTCAATGTTCTTATGAAAAGTGGTAGAGCAAAAGAAGCTATTGCTTATATATATCTTATCTACAATGATCTTATTAAAAATAAATATGAAAAACCAAGAATGGCCTATCAAACAATAAGAGAATATGCAATTACATGTGTGAATGAATTAGGTCAGAAACCTGAATCCGTTTATCCTTTCATAAAAAAAATAGAAGATATAATTTATGGTGGATTAGAACCAACACAAAATGAGTTCAAATTTACATTAACGATGTTTTCTAATTTATATAATGAAATTACTGGTAAGAATTTTGGTTTTAATCTATAAATTGGAAAAATATCAAGTATTCCACAATTTTAAAATAATTATTATAAATTTAAGAAGAATAATAAAAGATTGGTATAGATAAATATGAGTTATACAAATAAAAAAAGTGTAAAAGTCTCAAAAGGAATTCTTTATACATTTTTTATAATTTATTTAATTGTAGTTGGTCTCTTTCTTGAAGATTTTATTATTTATCTTCAGAGGGTAAATCCCGGACAATTACCTGTTGTTATAACTTATATCCCTTTTGTATGTTATTTAGGCTCTATTTTTTCATTTATAGGTCTCATCATTTTTATTAGGAACGTTAGAACTCAAAAATCACGTGAATTGAAGTCCAGAGGTAAATCACAAGGATCTCTATATAAAAATGCATTATTCATCAT
Organism: uncultured archaeon; assembly: GCA_964525635.1. Classification (GTDB taxonomy): domain Archaea; phylum Asgardarchaeota; class Lokiarchaeia; order Sigyniarchaeales; family SOKP01; genus JAFGOA01. Next base: position 64,823 of record CAZGJX010000001.1, on the reverse strand, counting down.
AATTTTTGGATTTTCTTTTGTTCCCCTCCTCGGACCTGTCATTGATAAAGGGATAAATGATCATAATTTTTCAATATATAACAATCGTTGGAATGGATGTTCAGAATTTAGAGAACTTTTAGAAGATGGAGAACCTGGATATAATGACTATGAGTATGACGTAATGTCAATACAGACAAGTTTAAGTGCAACAGAGAGGTTAAATAAATCTATACTATTGATACTTATGGGCCCCAATTCTTTCTATAATCCCATTTTTGAAATTCCATACTTTGTTGAATTTTTACAGGGTCGTAATTCTATTTTGATTTGTCATGATCATGGTTCTACTTCAGAATTATTATGGCAAATATTTATAGCAAGTGCTTTAAGTTTATTGCATGAAGGAGCAGATCCGGTTGATTTAGTTCCAGTGACTTTATTTCCAAGAGGATATTTAAGAGATAATGAATCATATGACACAACTCCCGAATTTCCAAAAATAACTCAATTGTATAATTATCAAGGCCTAACTGATAATGTTAATCAAGTTATTCTTTCAAAAGCATCAGCAGCAGTAGGAGATCCTTTAATTTCTGCTTTTGGATGGAAATTAGTCGGTGAAGCAAGTGGAAAATATAGTTTTGTTGATAAAAATGGGGATAAAAAATATGATTTTAATGATGATTTTATAGATTTATCTTTTATGTCTTCATTTCTTGGTGATGTTGATCCCGATTTATTGAAGATTCCATTAGGTTACCCAATTACACCTGCCGTTTTCCTAGCAAAAGAGACAACTAAATCGCGTATATTTGTTTCTTCTGATGCAAGTTTATGGAATAATGAGCTAATTGATCGAGGTGGTTATGATAATAAACAATTAGCAATGAATGTAATAGAGTGGCTTACATATAATGAAGGTCCAGATGATTGGGTTATAGCTTTTGATGAAGCACATATTCGCCCTGAACAATCAAGAGATTTAAGTTCCGCTGGAATTTATGGAATTGTATTACAATATGTTATACATCTAAGTACAAATCCAATTACGGCCTGGATTTATCCTTTACTTGCTATTTATTCTTTAAGAAGGTATCTACCTAAAAAAGGAAAGAAAGCTGAGAAAAAGAAAATAGAAAAAGAAGAAAAAAAAGAGGAAAAAATGAGATTTAGAACCTCATCATTTTTTGCAAAAAAAATAGAGTGGTATCATGAAAAGAGACAATTTAATAAAGCACTCACTTTACTTAATCGAAGATTGGATAGAAAATTACATGCTCAATTAGGAGATATGAAAATAACTACAAAAAACGTAATTGATTTGGTTCAACGAAAAGATCCAAATATCACAAGGAATAAAGTAAAGAGAATATCACGTTTTATTGATAATATGTTAAATTTAAAAGTAGGAAAATTAAAAATTAAAAATGAAATAGAATTTGAAGACCTATTCTTTGAAATGGAATGGGTTGTAAACAATATGTAATTTAAAATCTAGTTATAAATGAATAATTTATTAAAAAAATAATATAAAAATTAAAAATAAAAAAAGGAAGGTATAAAAAAATATGTCAACACCAAGTAAAATAAAAACAGCTTCTCATAGCGAGTTAGATATTACCCCCATAAGAGAAATTGCTCAGGAGGTACTCTCAGAGGTAAGTAGAGTTATTGTGGGATGTGGAGAAATTCTTCAGCAATTATTTGTATCCTTACTTGTCAACGGACACGTCTTACTAGAAATTTAATTCAATTCGAATTATTTGGTTAAAAGGCGTTCCGGGACTAGGTAAAACAGTAATGGCTAAAACATTTGCAAATACTTTAGGTGTAAGTTTTAAACGAGTACAATTCACACCAGATCTTCTTCCGGCAGATATTACCGGTACAAAAATATTCTCACAAGAAGAAGGAACATTCGTGCTTCAAAAAGGACCTTTATTTGCAAACATCGTATTAGCGGATGAAATTAATAGAAGTGCTCCTAAAACACAAGCAGCACTCCTTGAAGCCATGGCTGAACGGCAAATTACAATAGAAGGTCAAACCTTGGAACTCGAAAAACCATTTATGGTAATAGCAACAGAGAATCCTGTAGAGATGGAAGGGACTTATCCATTACCTGAAGCTCAGGTTGATAGATTTTTGTTTAAATTATGGCTGGATTATCCAGAACATGATGAAGAAGTTGAAATCATGAGACGACAATTGTCTGGAGACTCACCAACTGTCCAACGTATCACTAGTGGACCAGAAATACTTGCTGCTCAGAATTTGGTAAATCAAGTATATATCGATGAGAGAATTCTAAAATATATTAGAGATATAATTCTTAAAACAAGAAACCATCCTCAAATTGGATTAGGATGTGGTCCTAGAGCAAGTTTAGTACTAATGAAATGCTCTAAGGCAAGAGCTGCGATCTTAGGAAGAACTTATGTAACTCCTGATGATGTAAGAGCATTAACTGTCCCTGCATTGAATCATCGTCTGTTATTAAAACCAGAAGCAGAATTAGAAGGTCTTGACGTCAGAGCTGTTATAAAAAATATTATGGAGGAAATTCCAGTTCCAATTTAAGCTGGATTTTTATAATTTTCTGAGTTTATTTTTATTGAAAATTTTTAAAATAATAAATAATGGGAGATAAATTAGAATGCTAGGTGGAAAAGGAAGAACGTTAATTTTATTTAGTGTTTTTTTTTTAGCAGCTGGGTTTGCTAATGTAAATTATTTTCTAGTCTATTTTGGAATAATTCTACTATTTAGTGCCGTTATCAGTCTCCCATTATTCTATTATCAGATGGATGTAGAAGAATTAAGGGTTCATAGGGAATTAGAAAAACAAAAGATTTTCAAAGATGATTTTGTACATATCAAAGTAATCATTGAAAATGCTGGGAGAAATAGTTTTGACTTTATAGAAATTAGAGATTACTATAATCCTGCACTTTTTAGATTAATATTAGGTGAGAATTTTATAAGTACTCGAATAGGTCCAAAAGATTTAATTAAATTTTCTTATGTACTTGAACCAAAGGTAAGGGGTGAATATCCACTTGGACCTTTATCTGTAATAGTAAAAGATCGTCTTGGATTTAATTCTGCTGAAAGAATTATCCCAAATAGTGTTACTGATGTTTTAATTTATCCTCCGTATGAAGATATAAAAAGGATAGAAATCTTAGGATCAAAAAGATCTCTTAATTTAAATTATGGTGTACAACGATCAAAACAAAAAGGATTAGGTTCAGAATTTTTTGGAATGAGAAAATATGTTTTTGGAGATCAATTTAGATTAATCGATTGGAAAGCAAGTGTTAGAACCCAAAAATTAATTGTAAGAGAATTTGAAACTGAAAGAGATATCAATATGATGATTTTGGTTGATTCCTCTAATTCAATGGCGGGGGGTGCAATAGATAATACAAAATTTGAATATGCTATTAGAGCATGTATGTTATTAACAAAAATTGCCTTAACGAGACGTGATAATGTGGGGATATATACATTCTCCAATAAAAAAAATTTTAAATATTTAAAACCAGGAAGTGGTGAAGAGTATTTTTATCAAGTTTTAGATTTTGTTGCAAGAGTAAAACCTGAAGGTAAATGCAAAATTTTTGATGCTATGGATAATTTTATTAAGAGGTATCAGAAGCGGAGCTTAATTTTTATCATTTCTGATTTAGAGACAAGTATCAAAGAAATTAGAGACGCAGTTAGAAAATTAATTCCTTTTGGTCATACAGTTATTATAATAAATCCTTTTTCACCTTGGTTTGAAATTCATGAAGTTGATTTATCGTCAACAGATAAAGCCTTAGCAGAAGCAATATCTGAAGAAATGATGGAGCATATTTTAGGAATAAAACAAGAAGCTCGAAGGCTTGGAATTAATCTTATTACAGTTGGTCCTGATGATATGATGAATCAAGTAATAAATAACTATTTAGAAGCAAAAAAGAAAGGAAGTGCATATTAAAGAGGTATATTGAATATGGAACGAAGATATTATTTAATGACTTTAAGAATATTAAATGCATTATTATTTTTTTGGATACTTACTATCTTTTTCTCATTGTTTAATTTTCAAGAAATACTCACAGTTGCTAAAGATGGTAATAAACAATGGGTTGTTGTGGATTTTATATTTGCATTAAAGGATCTGATTAGTTTATTAATCTTTGTACTATTATATTGCATTGCTATAGCTTTTGCATTTGTAATTGGTGGAATGTTTTCCGCTGTTGGTGGATCAGATATATTTAATTTTGTTCATCTATTCTTTAAAAATCTTCTTGGTAGTTGGTTTAGTTTCCCAGATGGAGTAACTCCTGAATTTGATGATCTTGGAGATAAAATATTTACACAATTAGCTATACTTTCAAATGATATTTATTTAGTCATCTTTCAATTATTGTTTATCTTAGCTATTTTTTATGTTATAAGAGCTATATTCCAAAGTAATCCAAAAAATAATTTAAGAGCTATTGGACTTTTAGTTTCAATGATTATATTTCCATTAATTATTTATGGATTTAGAGATATGCTCGATTTATTTGGTGCACTTAAACCTATAAATGATTGGCTTACAGAAAATGAAATTATTAATTTAAATGAGTTAGCAAATCCATTAAGTGATTCTTTCAACGATATACCAATAGATAATTTTTTTACCTTCATTAGTAATCCACTTATATTATTTGCAATAGTATGCTATTTGTATCTTGAAATGGCCTTTCAAATTAATTATACAGATACAGTCACTCAACCATCTCTCAGGAGAAGTGAACGATTAGAAGCTCAATTAAAATTAATACGCAGAGAATCAATGCATATTACAACAAATATAGATAAAATAAAAGAAGAAGCTAAAAAAAAAAAAGAAGAATTAGGAATAGAAAAAGAATCTGTAGAAGTATTCTTAATGAAAAAAGAAAGAAAATTCTCCTATATAAAAGAAATGATTGAAAAGAAAAAATTAGAATCTGAGGAGAAAAAATTAATTACTGCAGCCTCAAAGACACGGAGGTTAGGGAGATATGCTGAACGTTTATTTAGAGAAGATCCAGAGGCAGAGGATACTTTAACCGCAAAAAGTTCTGCACCGAGATCAAAAAACCTAGCAGTTTCTACACTCATTAATGCATCTACAAGAATTATCGTCTTAATATTTATCAGCTATATTATTATTCATCCAAGGTGGTTCCTTATTAATGTTCTTCAACTTCCCGATGCTATTAGTAAAAGTGTTGCTATGTATTCTCCAGAGGCAATTATTGTTCTTCTTCTACCAATTATGCTTCTTTTCCCTGTTGTTGCAAAAGTTATTTCATTCATTAAAAACCGTAGTCTGATTATGAGATTAAAGCAAGAAGGAAAGATAAAAGATATACTTATATCTGTGGGAGATTACGTTAAAAAAGAGGATATTGACTCAAGTTTAGAAGAAGAGCCTAAAGTTGGATCTGAAGAAATAGCAACTGAAACAACCTAATTTTTATTACAACTCGATTATAAAAGAAGCTAAATCTTTCTTTTTTCTTAAATTTATCATTAAGGTGTCATAACAATACGTATTTATATCTAATTCTTCTATTTTTGATTTTAATTTTTCATCTCTTTTATCAATAATAAAATGTCTTACTATATTTTTATAAAAATTTGCAACTCCTACACATGAGACTTCTAAATCACAGAATTGTAATAATTTATCAGCAGGACCTTTAATTGGTGCTCCTTTTATAATTGGGCTAATTCCATATATTTTATCTTTTTCCTTAATTAAAGCTTCTTTCATTCCAGGTACAGCTAGAATTGGACCTATAGATACAATAGGATTCGAAGGACTTATTATTATCTTTTTAGCAAACTTTATTATTTTAAAAATACCATCGATTGGTTTCGCTTTTTCAATTCCTTCAAGTTTAATGTCTAAAATTTTAGGTTTACACTGATATTTTATATAAAATTCCTCAAAATGAAATAATCCTTCTGTAGTTTCTATATATGTTTGAACAGGTTCATTGCACATAGGAATTAAATCTGCTTTAATCCCTAATTTTCGACTAATTTTTTTTGTAATTCTTGCTTTAGAATATCCTTTATTGAATAAATTTGTTCGATAAATATGAGTTGCTAAATCTTTATCTCCAAGATTAAACCAATCATCTTGATAAAATTTGCTTAAATTCTTCAAACAATTAAATGTATCTTCTTTAAATCCCCAGCCTTTTTTTTTATCAATTAAATTTGCCAATGTATATGTAATTATATCTAAATCAGGAGATATCTGTAAACCAAATAATTCAATATCATCCCCCGTATTTACTACAATCTTTATTTTTGCTTGATCTATTATATTAGCTAATCCTTCAATGAATTTTGCTGCACCCACACCACCTGCTAAAATTAAGTAATAATCTTCCAATTTATATCATTCATATTTTATAAATTATTTCATCTATTTTTTTACGTGGTTGAGCCAAAATTTTTTTTTTTGGATAACCTATTGTAAAAAATGCGATTGGTTTAAAATTTTTGGGTAAATTTAAAGTTTTTTGAACTACTTCTTCAGCAAATAATGGTGCAGAATACCAACAAGAATTTAATCCTTTTGATTCTAGAGCTAAAAGGAAATAAATTGCAGAAGCACTTATACCTTGAATCCCCAATAGAAATTCATTATTATTTCTTTTAAGATCTGAATATTCATCTATTTCAGAACAATCTAAGGATAATAATATTAGAAAGGGAGCTTCTAGGAAATGACTTCTCGTTTTATTAATTTTATTTTTTATGAATTTTTCTGATTTATCATCTTTTTCTAAATCATCTTTTAATTTTTGATTCATATTATCTATTAATTCTTTTCGATTTTGCTTTTCTAATATTATATATTTCCATAATTGTTTATTATGAGCACTAGGGGCATATCTAGCTATATTAATGCAATTTATAATTAAATCTTCATTCACATCTTTATTTGCAAATTTTAGTTTGTAACTCCTTCTATTCTTCAATAAATCTTCTATTACTCTTTCAACATTCTCTTGTCTAAAAAGATCTTTTTTTTTTTCTCTTAAAATGGATTTTATTGAAGAATTATCACTTAATTTAAAATTATATCCTCTAATAAGAGCAATAGGAATTCCTTCATTTGATTCACCCATAATTAATTGTGCGGCTGAAGATAAATTATCTATTTGAGCTATTATTGTACTCCTTAAAATTTTTCCATAAAGATCTTTACATCCTCTTTTATCTAATAAAGGTTCAATACCTGCAACACCTAAAGCAACTCCAACAGATCCATTTCTAAATGGTCTTCCAAAAGAATCAGAAATAATAACAGCAATATTTTTACCTATTCTTTCTTTTATAATTTCTTTTATTTTTTTTGCTTCTTTATCAGGATCATCAGGTAACAACGTAACATTATTCTGACCTTTAATATTAGATTTATCAATTCCTGCATTTGCACAGACAAATCCATGTTTTGTTTCAGTTATTAATACATGGTTTATTTTTATTAGTTCATTGGATTCATCTAATATAATTTCTATTAATTCTGGATCTTTTACTGGAAGATTGGGTTCTCTTATTATTGAATTAATTTTATTAAATATTCTTAATGCTTCTTTTCTTGGTTTTATTTTTCTTAAATCTTTTACTAAACCCAGACTTTTTGAAATAATTTTCTGGGCAATTATTAAAATATCCTTATTCTCTATTTCTATATTATTATTTTCTAAATTATCTAAAATAATTTGAGAAATATTATCTCCCTTTTTAATATGGGGAATTCCGTGAATTTTAATTATCTCAACTTTATTATTCATTTCCATTCCTTTGATATTTTTTTATTTCAGATTTAGACATTTTTGCCTTTTTTTCATATTCTTGAGGAATAGCACAACAAGCAGAGTAAAACTCTATATTTATTCTTGAAAATTTTTTCATAACCCATTCATATGTTTGTCTTAAAGGTAATTCTATCCTTGTTATACCTGCTTTAATTGCAAATTTTTCTATTCTCTTCCTGATTTTATCTCTTGGACGCATACAACCTAAAGAAATTTCTGATTTGGGAAACACAGTTCTAATAATAGTAATAACCTTCGCAATATCATATGGATTGGGTGTTTTAAAATGTTTTTTAGATTCTTTTGGAGGTATTAAAACAATAAGCACTATTAAAGATGGATTTATTTTAGATTCTTTTATAAATTTAATTGAATTCAATTCTTTATGTAATTCACCATAATATAATCCTACACATATATGGGGAACTATATTAAGATTATTTTTTTTTAATAATCTAATAGCTTCTTTATAATCATTTATATCCTTGTTTAAATGATATATTTCTTTAATTATTTCTGTATCCATATTGATATCAAAGGAAATAATATCAGCGTTTATATTTGCTAATTGTTTAGCTGTTTCATTATTTAATAACCCAGTATGTATGTTTAATATTAAATCCGTTTTATTTTTCACATTTTTAAGCGCATCTAGAAAACCCAATAAGGGAACTGATCCATCTAAAAGACAACCTCCGGAAATTAATGCGCCAATACCCCCATTTTTATAATGTTGTATTAAATAATTTTCCAATTCCACTTTATTGATGATATGATGCATGCCATTAAGATATTTTTCATTGCAATGCTCACAATGTAATTCACATTTATTTCCTGTTATACTAATTGGAGGAAATCTTTTATTTGGAATATATATTTTAAGGATATCTCCAAAATGAACTTTTTTTAATTCCTGAGCAAATTTAAAAAAAGCTTCAAGTTCTTCATTATTATCTAATTCTAAAAATTTTAAATAATCTTCCCATGAACATGCATTATTTTGAAATTTCTTTAACAAGGTATTAACTTTATTCATATCTTCTTAACCAAGTTTTATTTATATATTTTTCATTTACTAATTTTTCCGCTAATTTTAATTCCCATTTAGAAAATTGACCTCTAATAGTATTTATATTAAGTGTCTCCTCAAAGCCTTTTTTTAGTGAATTTATAAAATCTTCTTCTTTATAATCATCTAATCTTTCTTTAATTCCTATACATTTTGTTTTTACAGATCGAACCATTCTATTTTGAGATATGTTTGGAGGAGTTTTTAATGCAGAATACATTAAATCAGCATTAATTTTTAATAATATTGTTCCATGTTGCAAAATAAACCCTTTTCTTCTTATTTGAGCATTTCCTGAGAATTTTTTATCATCTAAAAATATCGCAGGACAATTAATTACTCCCTTATGAACGTTTAATCCAAGTCGACTCAAACTAAATATTATAGAATCTGTAATTAATTCATATTGATCCATCACATTTATAGCATTCAGGTCTTTCAAGAATTTCAGAGAACAAACTATAGAATATGTAATCTCACCTTTTTGATCATGAAAAACAGCACCTCCCCCTGTTATCCTTCTTACAATATTAAAATTATTATGTTTACAGAATTTGATATTCACTTCATTAGTTAGACTTTGATTTCTCCCTATAGATACAGTAGAAGGATTCCATTTATAAAATCTTATTGTGTAAGGAGTTTTTTTTTGAATTACTGCTTTTAAAATTGATTCATCTAAAGCCATATTCCAGTATCCATCTTTAATTTCTAAAGGAATAAATCTCCAATCATTCATAATTCGGGTTTTAGAACTTGACTAAATTTTTCATTTGTTGATATATGTCTTGTTTCTCAAATTCCTTTAATTTTCTTGGAAAATTATAAATAGGACCAGATGGTCTTGAAGTGTAATAGGGTCTATTACAATTGGGGCATCCAGTTGTAATAAACGCATTATTTTCATCTATAATATCCATTAATTCTTTTTTATTAATATTGAAATTAATAATATCGCCCTTGTTGTTGAAAGTAATATCTTTTAAAGCTTTACCTCTATTTATAATAAGCTCTCTTGCAAGTTGTAATTTTCTAAAATCTAATAAGTTTGGTTGATTTAAATCTTCAAGTTTCGTACCTTTTATTGGCATAAAAGCAAATAAAGCTGTTAATATATTATAATTTTTTAATTCATTGATCAAATTCATTATCTGTTGTTGTGTATCACCTAAACCATATATCAAATGTGTAGATACTGAGTTGTTTGAAAAAATAGTTGTAGCTTCGATTAGTGCATTATAATGGGTATTCCACTTATAAGAACTATTAACTCCTTTTCCTTTAATTTTCTCAAAAGTATCTTTTGAAGCGCCATCAAGAGCAATACCCACTCGTTGCACGCCTATTAATCTTAATTCTCTTAATTCCTCTTTATTCATCGGAGGAATTGCAACAGATATTGGAATGTCTGTTTCTTTCTTTATTTCTATTATTATTTCAGTTAGATCTTTAAAATTATTTTGATAATTGAGGGTTTGAATACAGATCCTTTTAAATTTTTTTAAAGGGTGCATATATTTTAATTTTGTTATGAAATCATTAAATTCAAAAGCAGGCCAACTAACTCGTGAAAGTTTATCTAATGAACCTTGTGAATTTCTTGCTTGAGGACAAAAACTACAATTTGATAAACATTTCCCTGAGAAATAAGTCATCAAATAACATGTTGTTGGAAGAACATCACATTTTCTATAATTAATTAAACCAAGGGCAATTGCACTCCCAATTGAAATTCTTATTTTATCAACATCCATTATTTTTGATAATTTCTGAGTGAAGTTAAGTTTTTTTCATTCAATTCATAAAATCAAATTATGAATATCATTTATATTGTTAACTTTCATATTTATAAAAAATTCAAGAAACTAGATACAATTGGAGGAATAGAGGTAACTACTGAAGATATTATTCAAGAACTAAAAAATAGGGGTCATAATTTATGGATTCCCAATAGACAAAAAAAGCCAAAATGGGTCGAAGAAGGTAATGTGGATATAATTTGTTCCTCAAGTTTTGATCCTCTTACTTTTCTTCAATTATATAGGTTTAAAAATCAATTTAAAAAAACAATTGCTGTTGTTCAACATGCTCATACAACATATGAAGATTTGAAAGGAAATTTATTACCAGATATTCCAATTATTAATAAAATTATAAAATTATGGGTCAGACTCTTATATAGCCAAGCTCATTTATTAATGACTCCAAGCGATTATGCAAAGACGTGCATTGAAGGAATACAGAAATCAAGGACATATCCAATATGGTCAGTTAGTAGTGGAATTATAATTGAAAAATTCACGGAGAAAAAGGAGTATAGAATAAAATTCCGGCAATATCTTAATGAAAAATACAAAATCCCAATAGATGCGACTATTATTTTGAATGTTGGATTAACATGGAAAAGAAAACGAGTTGATACATTTCGTCAAGTAGCTGAAAAACTCCCTAACTATTATTTTATATGGGTAGGACCAACAAGTGATAATCCAGAAGTAGAGAAAGCATCGAAATTAAATAATGTTTTTTTTACAGGATATTATGATGACATTAGAGAACCTTATTACGGTGCAGATATCTTGTTAAATACATCAGATGAAGAAAATCTATGCCTTCCCCTAATTGAAGCATCTTTATGTAAATTACCTGTTATAGCAAGGGATATTGAAGTATTTAATTGGTTGGAACATAATATTTCTGCTTATAAAGCGAATGATGTAAATGATTTTATTCAAGGAATAAAAAAAATCTTAGATGATTTAATTTATAAAAAGAAATTAGTTAAAAGTGCTTGTGAAAAAGCAAAAAAAATGCATGATTTTAGTGATACAGTGGATACTATTGAAGGATACTTTAAAAAAGCAATAATGATAAAAAAAATTTGGGATAGAAGGAAAATATAATTATTTATTCATCAACCAATTTTCCGTTCTGTCAAATAGATAAAAATGATATAAATTCATATCTTTTATCACTTTAACTTGCATCTCAAATAAGTGTTCATTGAACTCACAGAGCTCTCCCTACCTTATTATCATCAATCACCTTTTAGCGGGAACGGGACTCGCTACATTCTGATAGAGTTCAAAGTCATTATCTTCTAGAATACTCCAGAAACATCGATTTTGTTTTGTTTTTATCGCACCAATGAATTATGAATTGAAATTTCTTCCCAATTTCTCTTTTACTCCTGAAATAGGAGTAATTTTTCCCAATTGAGGGATATCCTCTTTTATTTTTTATACATGTTCTATTGGATGTGTGTTTACATTTTCTTATTCTCTCTTATAATACACCTATATTATGATTTTATCTATAAGAAATAGAAAATTCTTTTTAAAACTATAATAGAGAATGAAAAATTTCTACTTTAGTATGTAGATATGAAGAAATTGTAGTTAAAACATAGATATAGAAAATATAAGAGAGATAGGAGAAATTATATTAAAATTATTCAAATTTATTTACATTTTAGAACTATTGAAGAACCCATTTGCATATTTTATCCATTTTTATCCGGATTTTAAATTATATAAAATTCCTTCTAAAATTTCAATTAATCGCTCTTTATATGGTTTTTGATCTGGATATCTATAATTAAATGTTCTCCAATATAGTCTTTTATGTCCTATTTTAAATTTCTCTCCTTTCATAGTTGTCATGTAAGAATTAGCATTAATTTTCTCAGCGAATTGCTCTGCTATAATATACCAATGGTATTTTGTGTGAACATTTGCACCTGTATTTATTGGAGCAAGATGATTTCTTGTTTTAATGGAATTAAACGTAAAATTCCATTTATTTGGGGATTTTTTAATTTCAATCCATTTTCCATTATCATAATTCCAATAATGTTTACCACCTATTTTCATTCCTGTATATAATTCATTGTTATATTCTTTTAAAGTATTATAATTATCTATTTTTGGTTTTTTATTATTATTTTTAGAAGTTAAAAATCGTGTGATTTCATAATCTTCCGACATAATTATAAAAATTAGAATATATCTAAAAAAAATTAAGAGAGTGTTAAATTAATATAATAACAATATAAATTTCCATTATTATAGATTTGAAGAAAGTTTTAAAAAATTTATAATTCTAATATATTATTGCTATAAAAAAATAAATTATGAATTATACTTATTTGTAATTTCCTTTATCCTTTCAGATAGACTCCTATATCGAAAATAATTTATTCCACTCCATATTTTTTTAATAAATATTTTATCTATTTAGGTAAATTATAAACATATTTTTCTTAACAAATGATAGATTCTGAATATGATCCCCATACAGTAGAACAAAAATGGCAAAAAAAGTGGGAAGAGGATAAAATTTTTGAAGTTGAAGTTGATAAAAAGAAAAAGAAATATTATATTCTTGAAATGTATCCATATCCTTCTGGAAAACTCCACATGGGACATTTAAGAAATTATACAATTGGTGATTGTTATGCTAGATATAAAAGAATGAATGGGTTTAATGTACTATATCCTATGGGCTATGATTCTTTTGGAATGCCAGCAGAAAATGCTGCAATCGATAAAAATATTAAACCTGAAGAATGGACTGATTCAAATATATCTTTCATGAAAGAACAACAAAAAAGAATAGGATTATCGTATGATTGGAAAAGAGAAATCTATAGTCATGATCCAAATTATTATAAATTTGATCAATATTTTTTTCTTAAAATGTATGAAAAAGGGCTTGCTTATAGACAAAAGAGTTATGTAAATTGGTGTATAAAATGTAAAACTGTTTTAGCTAATGAACAAGCTCAAGGAGGAAAATGTTGGAGATGTAATACTGAAGTTGAGCAAAAATTTCTCACTCAATGGTTCTTAAAAATAAGAGATTATGCTGAAGAATTATTAGATGGATTAGAAACAGTTGATTGGCCTGAAAAAGTAAAAATAATGCAAAAAAATTGGATTGGAAGAAGTGTAGGAACAATAATTAAATTTCCAATAATTGGAATGGATAAAACAATTGATATTTTTACAACACGTCCAGATACTCTCTTTGGAGTCACATTTATGATTTTTGCTCCAGAACATCCATGGATTCATGAATGGATAAAAGGTACTGAGTATGAAAAACCATTTGAAAAATTATATAATGAAATTATGAAAGAAGACAAGTTTAAAAGAACAGATATTGAAGTAGAGAAAAAAGGGATGTTTATTGGAAAATACTGTATAAATCCTATGACCAATGAAAAAATTCCTGTATATATTGGTAATTTTATAGTTTACGAATATGGTGCTGGAGCAGTAATGGCTGTTCCTGCACACGATCAACGTGACTTTGAATTTGCTAAAGAATATGATATTCCAATAAAAGTTGTAATCCAACCTCATGAATATGAAATAAATGCTGAAAAAATGAATAGAGCTTTTGAAGGTGATGGAGTGCTTGTAAATTCTGTTGAATTCAATGGTTTAGAAAATCGTAATGCTATTAAAGCAATTACCGAGAAATTAGAAAAAATAGGAAAAGGATATCCTACGATCAATTATAAATTAAGAGACTGGGGGATATCTCGTCAACGTTATTGGGGATGTCCCATCCCTATTATTTATTGTGAAAAATGTGGTACTGTACCTGTGACTTTTGAAGAATTACCCGTATTATTACCAAAAGATGTGATTTTTACGGGATCAGGAAATCCATTAAAAACTAGTGAAAAATTTATAAATACCAACTGTCCCAAATGTGGAAAGCCAGCTAAACGTGAAACTGACACAATGGATACATTTATTGATAGTTCTTGGTATTTCTTTGCTTTTTGTGATCCTCCTTATCATAATTTAGATATTCCATATAGAAAAGATATCGTAAATTATTGGGGAAATGTGGATCAATATATTGGTGGCGTCGAACATGCTGTAATGCATTTAATATATGCAAGATTCTTTACAAAAGTTTCTCGAGACTTGGGATTACATAAGTTTGATGAACCATTTCAAAGATTGTTAACACAAGGAATGATTAATAAATCCCATCCTTATTGTTTAAATTGTAATAGATTTGCAATGAAATCAGAAATGGATGATGAAACATGTAAATTTTGTGGGACAAAATATATCATAAGAAGTGTAAAGATGAGTAAAAGCTATGGTAACACTGTAAATCCAGATGAAATTATAAACAAGTACGGGGCTGATTCTGCTAGGTTTTTTGTATTATTTGGTGCTAGTCCAGAGTCTGGATTGGAATTCTCTGAAGAGGGAATTGGTTTTGCATCAAAATTTATACGAAATACTTTCTCTCTCTTAGCAAATCCTCCAAAAATGAAAAGAAATAATAAAAATGTTAGAGATCTTTTAATGAATTATTATATGAATAAAATCATTAAGGAAACTTTAGAACAAATGAATAAATTAGCTATTAGAGATGCTGTTAATAATATCATTGAATTTACTTCAGAAATTATTAAATATAAAAATGAAGGAATTTTTGAAGATGTATATAATCAGTGTATTAAAACACTACTTATTTTATTACATCCAATTGCTCCTCATATGACAGAAGAAGTTTGGGAAATTATGGGGAATAAAGATTATTTGAGTATAGCCCCTTGGATAGAATGTAACGAGCATGTTCTAACAGAAGAAAACGAATTTAAATGGAATTTATTGGATAGTACTTTAGATGATATTAATAATATTAAACATGTTGTAAAAAAAGATTCTTTAGAAAAAATATTGATCATAATTGCTGATAAATGGAAATATACATTTTACTCTCAATTATTTAAACTAATGCAGAAAACAATAAATCAGGGAGAAATAATGACTCAAATTATGAAAGATTCTAATCTGAAACCACATGGGAAATTCATTAGTCAAACTGTAAATAAAATATTGAAAAATATAGGAAAATTCTCGAAGTTTTCTTTATCTCAAGATGAAGAATTTAATTTCTTTGAAGATATTAAATTTATTATTCGAAAAAAATATGATTGTCAAGTGGAAATTTTATTTGAGAAGGAAACAAAGGAAAATAAAGCTAATCAGGCTCTACCTGGAAGACCAAGTATAGTTATAAAATAAATTTTATTGTAACTTTATGTCTTTTTATTTTAAAGGTAATATTTATCGATACAATATAATAAAATGATATTATAAATATCTAACCTAATATTTGGTTAAATTCGGAGGTTAATTTTTTTGGAAACTCCCCTATATAAGAATTAGGTTCTGCTAATAATAGATAGTAATAAGGTTCAAAAAGACCTTTGATAGTCACCCCCACCCCACTATTAATTATAAAAACCCATATTGGTTTACTGTTATAAATCGATTGTCTATATTTCCATTCATATGGTTCTATATCTGGTATATTTCCAATATTTCTAAGAATAATGTCTATATCCTGTAAGGAATATCTATTTTCTTTTGAAAAACAAATAATTGGGCTTAAATCAAAACTTGTACAAACGATTCCTCTTAAGCCATATTGATCCATTTCATTAAGAAGCTTTTTAGCATTATTACTAAGCTCTTTCTTTTTATGATTTATATGGTTTTTAGCTTTCATATCAACTAATAAATCAATTAGATTATTCTCTTCAACATTAGGAATCTCATATGCAGAGTCTAAAGGAATTATAGACGTTATAAAATCATTATATATTAGATTTATTTTTTTACGAATTTGATTATGTAGAAGATAAGATTCTGTTGTAACCGTTATTAAAACGTCTCCTTCTATTTTTATTTCATTTTCCTTTGTTTTTGAATTATAATCCACCGAAGGTTTGGGTTTAAATTCTAAAATTTTTATTTTTTTATCAATATTACGAGCGAATTCAAACAGGGCGGAAATTAATCCTGCTTTTAAATCGAACATTAAATCAGCTTCGTCATTTGGTAAATCTTCTCTATTATCTTTAGAAAAATCAAAAAATCTTAAAAAAACATTTACTCCTTTTGGAATAGGTTTTAAAATTTTATTATAGTAGGGAAAACCAGTTGTAGATATTATATTAAGCTCATAAATTGTCATTAATATATTATATTTTTTTTATATATAAAAGAACATTGCTTCAATAGTTCATTGAAATTTTATAAAAAATATTAATAAAAATGATTACAAAACTATATTTTTCGTATGTTTATTTTATTTTGTTTTTTTAAAAATTATTTAAATAATTTGAAAATAGTGTTAATATTTATGATAAATAAATGATTAATATTAGAAATTTAATAAAATAAAATAAGAAATGTAATTTAATTTGAATTTTCAGCAGCTTTTATTATTTCTGAAAAAGAATCTGCATTTAAGGAGGCACCTCCTACTAAACCACCATCTATATTGCTCTTTTGGAAAAGCTCTAGAGCATTAGTTGGTTTAACAGATCCTCCATATTGAATTCTTACTAATTCTGCAGTTTCATTATCATATTTTTCATTTAGGAGATCTCGAATATATTGATGAACTTCATCTGCTTGATCAGGAGTTGCTGTTTTTCCTGTACCTATTGCCCATATAGGTTCATAAGCAATAACTATTTTAATCATCTGTTCTTTTGTTAAATCTTTAAATGTTCCTTCAATCTGTGTTCGAATTACATCTTTTGTTTTCCCTGCTTCTCTTTCTTCTAAATGCTCACCAATACATACAATAGGATTTAATTCCATCAATAAAGCTTTTTTTAATTTTTTATTTATTAGATCATCATCTTCCTTAAAAATGTCTCTTCTTTCACTATGACCAAGAATTACATATTCACATCCAAGTGCCTTCAAAAACCTAGGTGATATCTCACCTGTAAAAGCCCCTTTATCCTCATAATACATGTTTTGAGCACCAATTTTTATATTAGTGTTCTTTACGACGTTTACCACAGATAATGCAGTATATGGGGGGACAATGACTATTTCAACATTTTCAATATCTTTAACTAATTGTATAAATTCTTCTAACATTTCTTTAGCATCTTCAGGAGTACCTCGATGCATCTTCCAATTTCCACCAATAATTGGTATTCTTCTCAAATTTGATACCTCTAAAACAAAATAATTCTAAAATTGATCTTTGAAAATTAATATAAATCTAAAAAATTTTGTAAAAATCAAACATCACTTTCTCCATCTTTGATAGATTTATAGGTACTAATAAAAAAAAAATAAACTAAAGAAGGAAAACCTTATTTTTCTTGTTTAGGGATTTTTTTTTCTAATTCAGTAGCTTTTAAAAGCTTTTTTACCTCATTAATATCTGGATTTACAATTTTAGGCAATCCTAATTGTTCTCTTCTCCTTTCTATGGCACTCTGCATTGGAATTGCTTTACCATTTTCCAATATAGTTGATGCCTGCATAGTATAATGATCGGGAGCCTCTCCTCGCTCTACGCTGATATTCTTAAGTATTGTAAATATTTCTGTAAGTTCAACTTTTTGTGGACATAGTTCATCGCATGTATCACACACTGTACACCCCCAAATCTCAAAAGAATTTTCAGCACCAAATATCTTTTCTTTTAAACCTAATAATGATGTTAAAATTAGTCTTCTTGGATTATAGCGTCCATTAGTTACTTGTGCTACTGGACAGGCTCCAGAACAAGTAGCACATTGGTAACAATATACCAATGTTTTTCCAATATCAGACTGAATGATTTGGTTTCGAAAATCAAAATCTATTGTTAACATAACAAAATATATTATTAATTTATTTAACTACTATAGATTATTTTAAATTTCTCTTCATAGAATTTAAATTTTATTCTAATTATTTCCTTATTTAAGAAATAAAAATAGAATATAGATATTAACTTAAATATACTGTTTAATCACCAATTAAAATATTTTAAGAAATATCAATTTAATTGATAGAAATTAAATGATTTATTCTTAAATCAATTTAAACAATTTAGCTAGAATTTAACATAAATTTTATTGTATTAATATCTTTTTGATTTATATTTAAAATATAAAAAATAAATATTACAATTTACTTAATGTAAATATATCTTAAAAACTTAATAAGAGAAAATCTTAAAAAAGATATTTAAATAAAATATTTAATATAAGATGAGAACAAATGAATATCGATAAATTAAAAGATGTGAACATTCCAGTTACAGAGGAAATGAAAAAAGGAAAGCTTATCATAGATATTTATACTGTTTGGTGCGGACCATGCAAATGATTTAATAATTAGATAAATCATCATGAAAGTTCATCACACCAATTTTACATAAGCTAAGAGATGAAGGATTAATAAATATAATACAAGTTGATTTAGATCAAAATAGACCATTGGGTAATATGTTTAATATACACGCAATCCCAACCCTGTTGTTTTTCAAAGATGGGGAATTAATAGAAAAAAATATAGAAGTAAATGGTCAAAATCATATACAAAATGGAAAAATGGTGGGAGCATGTGGAGAAGATATGTTGAGAGCAATTATAGAACAAATGTAACTATATTATAATAATATATACTATTTTTCTTGATAATTTTAATTTAATTAGATAAAATCATATGATAATAATTATTATTTAATAATAATTTAGAAATTAATATCTTGAAATAGATACAAATAATATTTTTAATCTAATTAAAAATTTTAAATATCTTCTATTTTTTCACATAATATCATAAACATTAAACATATTTAGTAAAAATAATGAATTACTCAAGAAATGAATTATTACATGCTGATGCTGCAATAAATCAATTAAGAAATGCAATTTATCATCTGGCTCGTTTTATGGCAAAAAATAATATTGATGATAAAAAAGAGAGAATGCAAAGAATTGGTAAGAATATTTCTAAAACCTATATTAAATATTGGAGTCCAACTGAACTAGTTGATTTAAATAATATTAGGGATGTGATTGCTACAATATATAAAAAAGTTTTAAAAAGCTCGATTTCAGTGGAATTGAATGAAAATGAACAATTAATCATTGTTAATGATACCAACTGTGCATTATGTAAATATGAATATGATGATATTCAAATTGCTGGATGTGAAATTCTCTTAGGATTAATATCTGAATTTATAAATATTATTAATATTAATTCAAAAAATAAAACAATCCTATTAATTGAACCATTAAAAATTCAAGAATCAAAAACATTTGGAAATAAATATTGCGTTCAAATATTTAAATATAAAATTGAAGGTGGAATGTAATGGGAATCGTTCAATGGTTAATGAAAAAAATATCTAAAGCATTTGGTCGGAATACTAGTTCTTTATTCTATTCATTAATTTATAGAGAAATTCTCAAAGAAATCAATGAAATTACTAAAGATGAAGAATTAAGTCTATTGGTAATGAGGGAGGTTGGGAAACAAGCAGCAATGGAGTCATGTGAACGTCATTCTGCAATATTTAAATTCATGCCTGGAAGTCCAGATAAAGTTGTAGACTATTTTGAATTATTATGGGTAGTTGTATTTGGTAAAGAATTAGAAGAGCTAGATTATGAAGAAATTTCAGAAGAAAATTCCATTTATAATAGTTATCTTTTAAAGATTAAACACTGTCCAATATGTGCAAGTTATGGTACATCACCAGAAGATACATTTAATATATCGAAATTGGGTAATAAAACAGAAGGAATGGCTTGTGGATTATGTGGAATGCTTCAAGGTGTTGCAAATTTTATCTTAAAAGTAAAAAAAAATAATTATAGGATAAAAATTGTAGAACAAAAATGCATGGGAAAAGGTGATAATTGCCTTCAGTTGTTATGTAAAATCTATGATTATAATGAATGGAAAAAAATGACTCAATTAAAATTAAAAGATAAAACATTATCTAAAGTAATCCTTGAATCAGATATAGAAGAGGAAGTAATTCAAAAAAATAAAGTAGATCTTCTAGATCAATTACAAGAATCTTTTTCTCTCGATAAATTAGAAGAACTAATTGATGAACCATTAGAAAATATCAAAAAAAGAATTGCTGATATTATTAGAGATAAATTAAATATGGAACCAGAGCATTTTTTTGACTATTTTAGAAATTATGAAGAAGATATGATAAGAATTATTGGATTTCTTCTTATACACTTACTTAATGAAAATGGAAGGTTTATTGAGAAATTACTAAAAAATGAAACAATCGCCAAAGTGGCAGGATATTTTTTCAAACAACTTAAAGAGATGGTATTATTATTTGTGCCTTTAGATGTAGTAAAAGATTATCATAATCTATTAATTAAATTCTTAGAAGGATTAGCACCAAATGAAATGGTTGAAAATATCAAAAATTATTCTGGTAGAGATGATATAAATTTTCTTTTTGAAGGAGCTCAAATTGCTTTAGAAGATTTAGGAATTAATTTTTCTACCCTTAAAGAAAATATTTGGGAAGAATTGAATCAAGAAAGAGAAAATGGATTATTATCACCTGAACAGTCAATTATAAATAAAACACAAGAAAATTTTCCGAAAATAATACAATTATTCCAAGAAATCGCTATGCTAATCAATGAATTTTTGACTTTACCAATTAGAGTATCAATATCAGAAGGACATTATGGTTTAAAAGCTGCTATAAATTCAGTAATTTCAGAAGAAGAAGGATTAGTAGGTTCTATAAAAAATAGATTTGATAATATTTTTAACAATATTCAAGCTCTAAGAGAGTAAAAATTTATTTTTATTTTTTTAAATTTCTAATTATATTTTATTCTTTATTTATTATAAGAAATTAAGTTCAAGACGTTTCAAATAAATTTAAATAAAGGAATATAGCAAATTTATATTATTTAATCTAATAATGTAGCTATTTTTTTTGAAACACTCGTTATATGTATAAAAACCATACCTAAACTAGCATCTGGTTTTGCTAATGTACATAATATTGCATTTTCTCCTGCTCTTGAAAGAATAATGATACCATCTATTCCTTCAATTAAAATTCTCTGTAAAATACCTCTTGCGAGTTCCTGAACTGCTCGTTCTGAAACACTAAGAATAGCAGCACTCATCGCACTAACAATTCCATCGTTCACATCTCTAGATAGAGCAGAACATATTGGTAGTCCTTGGACTGAGACGATAGCACTACCCTGAATATCAGAATTAACTGCTTCAAGGTTTCTTAACAAATCGGTAAGTTCACTGATGTTTTCACTCAATTATAGATCAACCAATAATTAAAATTTAATTTTATTATAATAAGTTATAAACTAATATTAATATTGATTTTATTTATTTTTTTAGATAATGAAAAAGATTATATAAATTTGTTAATAATTATTTAAAAAATATTATTATCCATTTTTCATTATGAATCGTTATGAGTGACAAACAAACTATAAAAAAAACCCCCATTAATAAAAATAAGGAAGAAAAACCCAGAGAAAGTGAAGAAGAAAAGAGATTAAGGATAGAATCTTTAAAGAAAGCGGGAGAAATTGCGAAAAAAGTTAAGGAGTATATAAAACCAAAGATAAAAATTGGTAGAAAAGCACAAGATATAGTTTTAGAAACTGAAGAGAAGATAAAGGAATTAGGCGGCTTATGTGCTTTTCCAGTTAATATAGGAATTAATAATATCGCTGCTCATTACACATCACCTATGAAAGATGATGGATTAGTAATTAAAAATAAAGATCTTGTAAAGATAGACTTAGGAGTTCATATTGAAGGATTTATTGTTGACACAGCTTTCTCTATTAAATTTACTGAAGAAAAATCACTTGATAATATAATAATCGCTACAGATACTGCATTAGAAGCTGCCAAGATGATGGTAAAACCTGGAATTAATACTCAAGAAATAGGAAAAAAGATTGAAAGTATAGTCAAAGGATTTAATTTTAATCCCATAAAAGAATTAGGTGGACATCAAATTGAAAGATGGACCGTTCATGGTAAAAAATCACTACCTGAATTGGGTAATCAGGGAGGAGATCTAATAGAAATAGATGATATATTTGCAATTGAAATATTTGCTTCCACAGGGGTAGGATCAGTCCATAATACTAATACTTGTAGTATTTATGAATTAAATCCCTATACAGGTAGAGTTCCTTTAAGAAGAAAAAGTTCAAAAAGAATTTTAGGATATATTAATTCAAATTTTAAGACTCTTCCATTTGCAGAAAGATGGCTAGCTGATGAGTTTCAAATGGGCGTTGTATTTGGACTTCAGGAATTAATTCAACAAGGAAAGTTAAGAACCCATTATGTTCTTTCTGAACAAAAAGAAGCCTATGTTGCACAATCAGAAGAAACTATTCTTATAACAGAAGATGGATATGAACAATTAACATAATATTATGAATTCTTTTAATAGGAAGTGTCTCGTTCAATGAATCAGATGAAAATTTGTTTAATATCACTTAAAATAGCTCCTGATTGTGAAAGAACTGGTTTCGAAGGGATATATAATTATCTTAAAAATGAAGGTTATGACGTTAAATTACTAACTGGAAAATGGAATTATGTTTTGAATGATCCAAATATAATACAGATGAACTTGGTTAAGAAACGTTTCTTATGGATGCCCCATTTTATATATAATATAAATAAATACTTAAATAGAAATTCTTTTGATATTATACATGGAAATGGACCTAAAAGTTCAATACCAATTCTTTTTTCTAATTATAAAAGGTTTATTTCCACTATTCATGATTTAGGACCATTTGAAACAAAATTTGCGACACAATCACTTCAGAAATTTCTGATAAAATATATAATTAAAAAAGCAACTTATATTACAACGGTATCCAACCATACAAGAGAAGGTCTTAAAAAGTTTATTCCTAGTATCAATAGTAAGAATATTCATATCTTATATAATGGAATTGATAATAAATTTAAACCATATCCAAAAGATGCTGAAAAATTAAAAAAACAACTAAAAATTAAAGGACCTATTATTTTATACTTGGGAAGGATTGCTAAATATAAAGGAGTAGAACATATAATCAAAGCATATAAAATTGCTAAGAAAACAATCTCCAATTTAAATTTAATAATTGCTGGAAAACCTGACTTTGAAATGGAGAATATTTATAATACTTGGAGAGAAAAGAACCTAGATATCCACTTCTTAGGATTTATCTCTGATGAATTAGTTCCTATTTATTATACAATGGCGGATATATTAATTGCTTATTCTTATGGCTCTGAAGGTTTTGGAAATACACCATTAGAATCTTTAGCATGTGGTACAGCAGTATTATGTTCAAATTTAAAAGTCTATAGAGAAATATTACACGATAGGGCTATATTTATTCCCCCTAAAAATCCTAAAATACTCGCAGAAAAAATTATATTAGTTATTAAAGATGAGGAATTACGTAAAGAATTAATAAAACAAGGGCAAGAAATTGCCAAAAAGTATACATGGGATAAAGTTGGAAAGAGATTAGTAGATGTATATCAAAAATTTTTATCTGAGACTTAAAATTTTTAATTATAATTTTGAATGATTACATCTACACGGATTAGAATCACATTTTATGCATTTATTTGGATATTTCCTAAATAATGCTTCTTCCAGTTCAATTTCAAATAAATTAGCTAAAGAACAAATCCAAGCAACAATATCTGCCATTTCATCTCCAATTTCTTTTTTATTAATCATTTTTGATTTTACATTTGAAGCTAATTCTCCTATCTCTTCCACCAACCATAGAAAGCTTTTCTCAATACCTCTATCAAAATCTTGATGAAAATAAAGGTCTTTTATCAATTGTTGAAATTCACTGACTTTCATTTTAAATCAAAATAAAATGTTAATAACTAAAAAAAAAATTTAACCTGGAGTCAGTAACCAATCAAAAACACCAACATTTGCCATGATTACTATTAAAACTAATGATATCGCAAATATTAATGTTGCCATAGGTCCAATTTTTACACCAATAGAAGAGTCTTCAAAAAATCGCATCAATCCCGCACCCCCCATGGGCATAGGACTAGTACTTGATCTTCTTTTCTTTCTCCTTGATTGTTTTCCACTTGACATATATTTGAAGAATTAATTGTTTATCTGTTATTTAATAGATATATTATAAAACATTTAAAAATTTTTCATTAATCTTAAACTTCAATTATAATAAATTTTTATAAGTTGTATTAATTAATTTATGATAATTTAATATTTTTTAAAATATCAAAATGGATATTATGTTGAGAAAAAGAAAATTAATTTCATACTTAACAATCTTATTTATGATCTTTATAGTTAGTGCCTTGATACCAAATTTAAATGGAGTTAATAATATTAATGAAGAACCCAGTAATATTCCTAAAAGTTCAATAGGTCTAGATGGAGCAGAAAATATTGTTATAAC
This sequence comes from uncultured archaeon, assembly GCA_964525635.1. Classification (GTDB taxonomy): domain Archaea; phylum Asgardarchaeota; class Lokiarchaeia; order Sigyniarchaeales; family SOKP01; genus JAFGOA01. The sequence goes on along the minus strand of CAZGJX010000001.1, from coordinate 39,610 downwards.
ACATATACACAGAGTAGCAAACATATCTGATGGGAGATTAGTTTTTATACAAGATAGGTTAGATATAAAAAACTTAAATAATAATCCTATCAATTCAATTCTTATTGGAATCCCATTAAATATCACTCAAAAGCTAGTTAATTTCAAAGCTATGGGTGAATTAAAAAATAACCTATATTGTGAGAGAAAGGGATTAATATCATCGAATTCAAAAGGACATGAGTTTGAAATGATTTCGGTTTATTTTAGTTCACCTTTACAACCATATCAGACTAAAACAGTTAGATTTTGGCAAACTTTTATAGCTCTTTGTAATTATGAAGTAGCGCGCTATGCGCAACAAGAAAAAGGAATAAAATTTAATGTATATTACAAATCATATATTTTTCCATCATTACCCTATAGAGCTGAAGGAGCATTAACTGCTGAATATAAATTATTATTGTCAGGAACACACGTAACAATTTCTGATTGGGCATCCAACTCATCAGAAAACATATTAACATATTCAAAATCTTACTTAGCTCCTTTTGCAGAAAATCTAGGTAGTGAGGCAATATCCAAATTCAAATTTATAGATAAATATACACTTATAGTAGAAGTAATAAGTTTAAATCGAGAAATTTCAATCTCACCATGGGGGACTTTAATTGTAAAAGAAGCTTTTTCTATAATAAATTTAGATTATATTCCATTACCGGGATTCCCTTTATTTGTTCCTCTAAGTGCTAATAATATAGAAATATATGATGATTTAGGTCAGCTTAAAGGAAATAAAATAGCTAAGCAGGATAGTATCAAATCAGTTAATGTCAGTTTTGCAAAGAACAGAGTAGTACTTGACCAATATGATATAGGAAATTTTATTTTAAAATATACCTTGAATTTAAGAGATTATCTATCTATCAATTGGTTCCAACAATCAATTAAAATGAACATTTATCCAACTTATGCTGATTTTATAATACGAGAACAAACAACTAAAATTATAATTGATGGATGTTATAGTATCGATTCTATTTCTGCTACTCCAGAGGGGATATATGAATCTCAAGGAAAGACTATACTAATTTATGAAGATATAGATGTAGTATCCTCAGATAAACATCCAATCTTAATCACCTATACAATAGATTTATTTGATTTGCTGTTAAGACCTATTATTTTTATGCTTACAATAACACTTATATCCGCAGTATATATTGTATATGTAAAGAAGAAAAAAGAAAGAGGGGTATTACCTATAATTAAGAAAGAAATGCTCCCACAAAATGAGATCCGTGAATTTTGTTCATTGTATGAGGAGAAGAATGCATTAGTTCTTGAAATAAGAAAAGCAGAAGAAGACTTAATACGGAGAAAATTACCGAAAAAGAAATATAGAAATCTTGTTGATAAAAATGAGTCAAAAATTAAAGTTATCGAAGATGAAATAAAACCATTCAAGAAAATTTTAATTGAAATTGGAGAGACTTTTGAAAATATAGTTCAAAAATTAGAAGTCTTAGAAGCTGAACGGCAGACTGTTGAAGATGGATTGAAATTATTAGAATCAAGATATAAAAAGGGAAAATTACCTTCAAGGGTTGCTTTTGAAAAATTATCTGGAGATTTCTTGAAACGAAGAAGAAAAATAGATAGAACTATTGACAGATATATCCAACAATTGAGAAATTATTTATTATAATTTTTTTTCCATTATTTATAAAAAAAAAAATAAAAAAAATAAAATCATGAAGCCTTGGCTTTTTGATATTTTAGCATGTCCGATTTGTAAACATTATCCTTTAAATTTATTTATTTTTACTTATGAATCAGATGAGGATTTTTTTAAAAATCTTTTAGATAAATATATCAAAACGGATATTAAATATCATATAAAAGAAAAAATACCTGAATGGACGAAAGAGGATGATCAAATTTATATTAGAGATAATATTGTCATAGAGAAAATCAGAATTGATGATTATATAAAATTTATAATCTCTAGTGTAGAAGAATTTGATTTTATTAGTGATAACTCTTCTTTTAATCTAAGTAAGGAATGTATTGATATGGTAAAAACAAAAATAAAAGAAAAGATACTTCAATTTAGAGATTATTCAAATTTAAATGAAATTGAAAAAATATTACCAGAATTGAATTTTCTAAATAGAATAAAAATTGAGATAGAGATTAAGACAGGATTGATTTTATGTAATAACTGTAATAGGTGGTATCCAATTAAAGATTCAATTCCTAGGATGTTACCTGACGAATATAGAGAAAAAGAGAAAGATATCCAATTCCTCAAAGAAAATCAAGAATTTTTAGATAAAGAAATTTTAAATAGAAATCTTAAACCTTTTAACCTATAAACTATTTAATACTAATAGTAAATAAAACTTTAGATTATTCTAATATATCTATATTAGCCCGGTGGTGTAGTGGCCAAGCATACGGGGCTTTGAACCCTGTGACCACGGTTCGAGTCCGTGCCGGGCTATTTTCTCTTTTAATTATTAATTTTTCATAAAAAAAAACTAGATAATATTAAAAGATAGATTTTATAATTAACCTTCAAATTATTTATAAAAAATTGGTAATTTCTGTAAAATTCCAAAATTTATTCCAATTATCAATCTTTCCTGTGGGGGAAAGACCCGCCTTAAGGTTATCAGGCGGTTCGCTCGTCACCGAGTTCAGGACATGCTTCATTAGTAATGTTTTAATCATTACTTCGGAAGTCTTGAAGGAAGTTATCCCGCTATACTTGAAAAAGTCGTGAAGTTTAGCCCAATCGCGGTAGGGACTGCTTGGTTTCAAACGGGGCTTTATAACGTCCCCGACTTGTGCAAGCACCCACTTGTAATTGGGTGGAATCTCTTCCTTAATCCTTAAACCTTTTCGAGCTATTACATAACTTGCTAACACATGAGTAGATAAGTTATATAATCGTGAATATTTATATTTACCAATTAACGAGGTATATGCTGGATGTACTCTCTTTATCATAATCCATTTTTTAAAGCATTTTCGTTCTAATAATTCTAATGCTGATAGTTTAAAATTGCTTAATTTTCTATTGCGTTTTTTCCCATAAGAAAATTCATGTTCAAAAGAAAGGTCTTCAACAACTAGTCCTTTCTTCTTATTAATGCAATAATTTACCACTTTATCCATTTTATAGCTAATATAATCCAAACGCTTGTATTTACGATATGAGTGCAAATTCTTAAAACGAATTCCATGAAAACTCTTAAAATTTCCATGGTTATCTATATTACTAAGGGAAACAAAGTTATAATTCATGTCAAGCCCGACTGCCCCATGTTCAAATCCATATATCGGTTCCATCTCAGGAGTTTCATAGGATACATGAGCAAAATATCGAATATTTCCCTTATAGAACCGCCTAATTATTTCTACTTGATATAATTCTAATCTAAGGATTTCGTTAAACCATTTCCCTTGCGTGTAATTGACCGTAAAGGGTAAAATTAACCATTTTTTCTCTTTTTCCTTAGAAAAAGTACGAATCCGTAGGGTTGCATTGGGAAGGACTTTTAAATTCAAATTAATACCTTGCTTTTTTCCCACGCAACAAAAAGAAGAATCTCTCCTGATTCTAAATTCCTCTCTGCTAAGCTTCCTTAAAATTCGCTCTCGAAACAATCGTTTGGTTCCAAATATAATAGATTTGAAGTGAAGAGTAGCTAATTTAAGTTGGACAGAGGATAGACGAGAATAGAGCCCTTTTAATCGTCTATCTTTTTTATCCATTTCTTTTATTTGTTCAATCTTCTCCAAAATAGTCGTTATCTGATGAGTAAGATAAGTTTCTCGCTTCTCCAACCATGTTTGTTGTTGAGTTAACTTATTCTTACAATCAATACGAATGCTATTTACATAAGGATTATTATGACATACCTTCATTAGTTTCTGATGTATTTCTTTATCTAACTCTTTTCTGACCTCGGCATTTTCTGAAAAGAATAAATCTCTCTTTTCATAAAATAGATTATAACCTTTTCGCTTGATTCTATTATAGATAGTAAAGATTTCATGTAATTGGTGCTCTTGTGAGAGTGTCGGATGCAGTCGAAATTTAATAGTTTGTATCATCTACTACTCTCTATATGTGTATTTATTTAAATAAAAAATCGTTTTTTATATCCCTTTTAAAAGTTCTTTTTTTATTATATTTACTTTATTCTTTCCCTTTCGCTTTCCGTACAGTTGATTGCTAAAATGAATGATAATAGCAATCATATCATCAATTATTTCTTGCTTATAATCTGAATCTGTAGCATTTACAATCATTAATTCCGTGCCAAAGGAATTTAAAATTTCTCTTAGCAAATCTACTCCAAATCTTGCTAATCTGTCCTTATATTCTATAACAACTGTGTTTATACGATGCTTTTGACAATAATCTAAAAGCTTCAATAACCCTCGTCTTTTAAAATTCATTCCACTGGCAATGTCTTTATAAATTCCTTCAATTATAAAGCCATTCGATAAAGCAAAGGATGTAAGTCTTTCTAGTTGGCGCTCTAAATTATCTTTTTGAATGGATGTAGAAACTCTACAATATAGAAGACATTTCTTAACGTTACCTTCTGGTTCTTTCAGTTCCATAAGTCGTTCGATTTCACTCCTTCGAAATCTTCTATGTCCTCCTTTTCCAATGATGGCATCCATATATCCGTTATTCGCCCAATTTCTTAAAGTTTGGGTGGTAACCCCTAAGAGAGTGGCAACATCTCCAATTTTTAATAATTGTTCTGAACTCATAATATATATTATTAGGATAAGAATAAAATTATAATACCAAAGGAATTATAAAAAGATAAATTCCTAAAGAGTGAGGATTTTTTGATTTTTATAAATAATAATAAGATTTTATAAAATTTCAATAAACAGATGAAATAATATTTTTATAAGTGATCTAATAGAAATAATAAGGTTGTAATGTAATATTTGCTGAAGAACCCAATATTCCTTTCTTAGAAAAAAGAATTATAATATTATAGAAAATCAAATTTGATAATTAATTTCATTTTCTGTTTTATATCTCATTCATCATTGAATAATTGTTTTTAAAACATTGAATTGGTTTTTTATGATATACAAGCCAAACCTTAACAGCAGTATCATGAAAAAGAATGAAATTCAATTTCCTAAGGCCTATGGTTCACTAAGTTTTAATATAACAAATAATTATTATTTTCAAAATATAAATTATTACTTTTAAAAATGAGTCTTTCTGGTAAAAAGATCTGGATAGATGTGGAGCAACCTAAAACAGCCATAATGTTTAATCCTCTTTTTAAAATGTTGAAAGAGGAAGAAGTTGAATTATTAATAACAGCAAGAGATTATGACTCTACGTTTCAAATTTTAAATGATCACAATATAGATTATAAAAAGGTTGGAGCTCATGGAGGGCAAAAATTGGAGGATAAATTAGAATTACATATTGAACGTCTCAAAGGATTACTACCATTAGTTACGGGATTTTCTCCAGATCATTTTATCACTTTTACTTCTGTTGAAGGTGTAAGAATTGCCTATGGATTAAAAATACCTTCTATTGGATATAATGATGAACCCCGAAATATACCTGTTTGTAAGCTAGTATTTCCTTTTATTGACAATGTAATTACACCCAATTGTATTCCCAAGGAATGGTATATTGAACTATATGCTGATCCAAAAAAAATTATTCGATATAATGGTATAGATGAAATTGCATGGCTTAATGAATTTACTCCAAATGATCAAATTCTTAATGATTTTGATCTAGAGAAGGGTAAATATATAATTATGAGAACAGAACCATCAGCAGCATGTTATTTTATTGATAAACTTGATCCAAATGAAACATTATTAAGTAAAATCTTTTCACCATTATATCATGAATACCCTGATCATAAATATTTATTATTAGCTAGAAATGAAAAACAAGAGATATTCTTAAAAAATAAATTAAAGGACTATTCAAAAAATAAAAATCTTATTATAACGCGTTATTTACCCCAACTGGATGATTTATGTTTTTATAGTGGACTCGTCATAAGTGGAGGAGGAACCATTGTTAGAGAGTCTAGTTTATTGAATGTTCCTAGTATAGAATTTTTCCCTGGTGAAACTGCCCCGCAAGAACATTTTCTTAGAAATAATGGGTTTCCATTGGAACATATAAGAGATGTTGATAGAATAGTAAAGAGATCTGTTCAAATTCTAAGGAAAGGACCAAATAATGAACGTTTTACTATGAATTTTAAAGAAAAATTAAAGAAATTCGATAATCCAAATTTAATTTGTCTCAATTATGTTAAAATTAATTTTGGATAATAATAAGAAGATTTTATTTTTATTCTGTATTGAAAATTATATATATTACTTTGATTTAAATTTATGATCTAAAATGATATGTTTCTCAGTTAATGAATTCAATCTATTAAAGATAGTTTTTTTAATAATTATATTTATCATAGGTTTTGCACTAACCTATTTTCTAATGCCTTTTATTATTAAATTCATGAAAAAGAGAGGTTATATAGGACTTGATATTCATAAAAATTCAAAACCACAAATAGCTGAATCTGGAGGATTAGGAATGCTTTTTGGTTTTTTAGGAGGAGCATTATTTTTACTGATATTTTTTCCTGAAATTATCAATGAAATTCTGATTGTAACCTTGACAATTTTTCTATCTGGATGCATTGGATATATTGATGATAGAATTAGATTAAGATCAAGATATAAAATCGCTTTAACTTTATTGACGGGAATATTGATTTTTTTTGCCAACTTCTTTGATTTTATCACTATAAAAAATCCAATTTTTCCTATTATTGGAGAATTAAGATTAAACATTTTATATCCTATTCTAATTCCCTTAATAGTTACGATTTTTTCTAACACAGTAAACATGTTAGAGGGATATAATGGTGAAGGATCGGGAACATGCTTAATTGTTATTGGATTTTTGATCATTTGTAGTATAATAATAAATTCATATTCAGGCGTAATATTTTCAGTTCTTTCTTTTTCTGTGATTATATCATTTTTCCTCTTCAATAAATACCCTGCAAAGATATTTCCTGGTGATATTGGAACACTTATTATGGGTGCAATGATTGCATGTATTGCCCTATTTGGTGGATTAGAAATAATAGCATTTGTTGCTCTTTTAATCCATGTTTTTAATAGCTTTTATTATATCTCCTCTGTAAGGGGTTTTTTTGAAAGTGAAGAGATTCATAAATCAAGAGATGATATAATCCTTCTTAAGGATGATAGGATAAAAGCTTCTGAAGAAAAAAATGCTTTATTAACAATGCCAAGATTAATCCTATCTAAAGGGCCATTAACAGAACCTGAATTAGTAAAAAAATTCTATATTCTCTCTTTTGTTTGTGGGTTATTATCAATAATAACGACATTACTAATACGCTGGACAATGAACACTTTAGATCTACCAATAATTATAGTTATAGTTATTTTGATTGCAATTGTTTATATTCTTCTCTTTTATCTATTTCCTAGGATTATAGATATATCACTTCATATCATTGCTTTATTTATAGTGATGATTTTATTATTATTTTTTATTGATATTTATATAATGGAATTACCTCTTACCGAATTAGATCTAAAAATTATTAAAATACCCTATAATATTCTGATTTCTCTTTTATTAATTATACCCATTTTAATAATTTGGTATAAAATAACAATTATCTATTTTTGGAAGCAAATAGAAAAAAATAGAAAAAAAAAATAGATTATCCAAAAATAATAGGTAAAAATATTTATTGTGATTAATTAGAAGAAATATTGATTATTAAAGGAAATTAACATGAATAAATTTTCTAGATACAGTTTATTATTGATTTATCTTATTGGATCTTTATCCACATTTCTTATTATATATTTTTATTTGAAAATAAATCTAGCAGAACTTTTTTCAGATTGGGCCTTTTTGGTAATGATATGTTTATTTGCAATTACTATAGAAGAATTTTATGTATGGGCAAAAAATGGAAAAAGGAGTGAGCTTAGCGATCTTATTGCTATGGCTTTTTTCTTTTTTATCATATATGTTTTTACTAAAGATATATTGACTTCCATTATGGGAGCATTTTCGATCTATTTATGGATTGGTGTCATTGAATTAAAAGAGTATCCTATAATCAACAAACTTTTGACTATTTCTTTAATTACCTATAATCTTATTTTTATAGCAGGGGTTATATCTTCATATTTAGAAAAATCAAAGATTTTAACTTCATCCATTGTCCTAGATACCACCTTTGCTTTTTCTTTTTGGATCATTCTTGGATTAGGATTTTTATTATTTGGTAGAAAATATTTAATTGTTTGGCGATTTATGAGCCCTCAATATCTTGTTATCTTCTTATATATCATTGGATGGTTATTTGTAGTCTTCCTTAGCCAATTTATTAATCCTATCCTTCTAGAATTTAATATTAAGTTTGATCTCTTAAGTATTATTTACGTTATCTTAATTGTTATAAATATTATAATATACTTTATTTCAGGAGCTTTTATTGATAAACTCTTAGGTATCAAGGAAGTAAAAGATGAGAAGTTATTAAATATCGTCGAAGAAGTAAAAAAAGATATAGGAATTAAAGGAAAAGTAAGAGTTGGATTTGGAAAATACCCTATTTTGAATGCTCAAGCATATGGACCTTTTTTTAATAAAAGAATTGCTATAATTGCTAATGATATTGAAAATATAAAAGAAGATGAGTTAAAAGGTATAATTGCACATGAACTTGCTCATACTAAGGGAAATCATATACTTATACTCACTTTTATTACCATTGGTGATTTAATAGTAAGGTATTTTTTAAAAATCCCAGCTACTTTTTATGATTACACATTTGGTAATCCTCAGATCCCATTAATTTATTTTATTATAATTAATATAGGTATTTATATTATTCTTTATTTCTTTGTTAGAATTCTTGAAGGATATGCTGATTTAAGGACCAAAGAAGCCGGTTATAAAATAGAATTAACAAAAGCATTATATAATTTGGAAAGTTTTTATGCATCTGGACGAGAAACTGGTTTAAATACAATGTTACTCTGTGAAGAAAAAATAACAAAAGATAACCAATTATTAGATTACATTGATACAGCAAAATATATTAGTCATTCGATGGTAAAACCTTCCCGAATATCTCTCTTAGGTAATTTTATTAATTCTCATCCCCCTAGTTACCATAGAATTGCTGCAATTTTAGGTGATGATATAAATCCTTACAAGGAAGCAATTCTTCCTTTGTTATGTGCCAAAAATTCAAAAAGGATAAAATATGGAAAAAAATTTGAAAAACAAGTAATAGAATTTAAGGAAATTGCTAATAATAAATTTAAGGAATTATTTGATATAGAAGATATTTCCAATCTTTTAAAAGATTTAAAGATAAGAGATTTATACAAAGATGAATTTGAAAAAGATTATCTCTTTAAAAATATAATTAATAGTAAATTAATATTAGGGAAAATAAAGGATATCGAATTTATTGATGATATATCTGATACTTTTCAATATAAAATAGAAAACCTAAAAAATAATAAAATAGAATATCTTAATTCTTTCCTATATCCAAAAACAGAAGTTAAATTTGGAAATCATTATGTTTTTAATAAAGATATACCGTTAATCTTACAAGAGATAGAATTTAATAAAGAAAACAATGATGGAAACTATGTCTTTGTAAATAATAATGAAGAAAAAGTTTTAAAACCAATAAAAAAAACAAAATTACCTATTTCTCTTGATTTAATAAAAACCTTCCAAGGAAAAGATCTATTCTTAAAATCGAAAGGAATATTGCAAATAACTGAATGTATAAATGTAAAAAAAACAGGGGATACAAATTATACATTAGAATTGATGAAAAATCACAATAATAACAGTGAAAAAGAGATTTTTAAATTAAGTCTAAAAGACTTAATAGTTCGCCCTAAAAATATCTATTATTCAATTAGAAAAAGTGAAAGGTATAAAAAATCTGAAACTGAATTATTGAATTGGCTATTGAACAATAAAATCAGATCTTATTTTTATTTAAAGAAGCCTGTGAATAATGTTGAAATAGGATATCTAAAGGAGATTTCTAAAAAACAAATTAATTTTGATAAAAATAAAAAAACAAAAAATGAGGAATCAGAGACAATTGTTATTATTGAAAATATATTTAACAAAACAATAGAATTATCTTTAAAGCAACTTGATTTAATTAGTTTTAGTTATGATAGTGCTATGATTCAATTAAAATCTGAAACTAGTGGAATGTCAAAAATAGGGTATAAAATACTAAAAAAAATAAAACCAGATAAAATAATGTATTAATAAAATTTAATATCAATTATAATTATATATTAAAATAATGTCAAATTCAGTTAAAAATATAATCGATTTATTAAGAATTAGACAATACTATAAGAATTTATTAATATTTGTTGGTATTTTCTTCAGTGAAAAACTCTTCAAAATCGATTATTACTTCCCTCTAATGATAGGTTTCATTCTATTATGTTTTACCTCATCAATTAATTATATTATTAATGACATTATAGATATTGAAAGGGATAAAGAACATCAAGAGAAATTGAATAAAAAACCCCTTGCTTCAGGTGAATTATCTGTTAAATTTGCCGTTTTTTTGATTTTAGCTCTAAGTTTCTTTATCATATTTTCATTGATATTTTTAATACCAGTTAATTTGAATTTCATATTAATATTGATTGCAATTGTTGTTACAGGGCAGTTATATAACCTTCTCTTTAAATATTATGCTTTTGTTGATATTTTAATTTTATCTACAGGATATCTATGGAGATCCTTGGCAGGATGTTTTTTAATAGATGAAGGAATATCTGCCTGGTTGTTTTTATTAATTTTTGAAGTAGCTCTCTTTTTGGTTATAGCAAAAAGAAAGGGAGATTTAATGATGTTTGGACATCAAGAAAATGCAATTAAACATAAGAAAGTCTATAGTATATATTCGATAAAAATATTAGATAACTTTCATAACATAACAGCAACATCTATTTTTATTTCCTATTGTCTTTATTTATTTTATAAATTTCAATTATTACCTGTAAATCTATTAGATGATAAGAATTCAATTATGATTCTTTCAATTCCAGTTCTTATCTATATTATTATGAGATATATGTACTTAACCTCAGAAAGACCTGATATTGCTCGTAATACAGAAAAAGCATTTTTTGATACAGGAATAATTATCGCTTTTTTAATAATGGGGATAATAACATTATATTCTTTTTATGGTGACGAAATTCTAGATTTTTTTATAGATTTATTTAAATTATAATAATTATGATGATTTAATATGGTAAATATTAAATTAGATTTGCATATTCATTCTATTTATTCCGGAGACTCTTATATTAAACTAAAAGATATAATAAAATACATAAAGAAAAAAGGTTTAGATGGATTTGCTATCTGTGATCATCATAATTTAAAAGCATATAAACAATTAAAGAATGAGGCCAAATTTAATGATTTAATTGTAATACCCGGAATGGAAATTGAAACTGATATAGGGGAAGTTATTGGTCTTTTTATTGACCATGAATTTTCAATAAAACATAATAATTTCTTTAATGTTGTTGATAAGATTAAAGAAAATAATGGATTGGTAATCATTCCTCATCCTTTTGATTTCTTAAGGCGAAATCATTTAAAAATAAATTTACTAAATGATAAAATTATAAAAAAAAAAATAGATGGAATAGAAATATTAAATTCTAGAATAATATTTAAAACTTGCATTAAAAAAGCAAAAAATTTTAATAAAAAACATTCTTTGTTCGAAACAGGTGGATCTGATGCTCATACGAGAGGAGAAATTGGAAATGCTTATACTCTTATCAATGATACTGACCTATCTCTTGATAGTATAAGAAATAGTCTTTTATTAAAGAAATCTATTAGCATGGGTTCTCTTTCAAATCCGCTTGTACATGTGAAAACAATAATTAACAAATTAAAAAAAGGAAGTTACTTTTAATTAACTAATTATGAAAGCAAAACCTCAGATTTTCGTCATAAAAACATCTCATAAAACTATTTTAGAAGATTACAGAAAACTGATGCATTTAGCAGAATATCAAAAACGATTTCCAAAAGATCTTAAAACAATTATTAAACTTAATCTTAGTTGGTCAAAATTCTTTCCATCATGCTCTAGTCCTCCATGGCAATTAGAAGGTATACTTAAGACTATGGTGGAAGATCAATATAATCCAAAAAACCTTTATACTGCGGAAAATCGTACAGTTGTTACCAATATAGCAAAGGGGCTAAAAGGTAATAAATGGAGTCCAATCATTAAAAAATATGGTGCATGGTTTGTTCCTCTGACTAAAATCCCATTTATTCCTTATAATGAAAAATTAAGATCAAAATTTGAAACATTAAAAGATAAGGAATTACATGTACTCGATTCTAAAATATTTCCAATGGGATTTAGAATTCCGAAATTTTATCTTGGAAAACCAATTATACATTTACCAACAATGAAAACCCATGGTCATACAGGTGCTATGGGAGGATCTCTAAAAGAAACAAATGAATCTCAGAAGAATGGTGGGATTACCTGTGCTATGAAAAATGCTTTTGGTGGGCTTTTAACAAAAAGACGTCATTTTAGTCATCAATATATTTCTGAAGTATTAGTTGATTTACTGATTATCCAAAAACAAATTCACCCTGAAATAATGGCCATAGTGGATGGAACAGTCTGTGGTGATGGTGCTGGACCAAGAACTATGATTCCAAGAATTAAAAATTATTTACTTGCTGGATATGATCAAGTTGCTGTTGATACCGTTGTGGCTAAAATGCTTGGATTTGAGCCTTTAAAATTACCAGCTATAAAATTGGCACATGATGAAGGACTTGGATGCGGAGATTTCGATCAAATCGAAATAATCGGAGAAGATGTTTCCAATATAAATTGGAGTTTCACCGTAAAAAGAAGTCTCGTAATCTGGGGAGATCAAATGGTTAGAAAGGGGCGTTTAAAATTTATTGAACCATTGATGCATAATAGAGCTTTTATGGCATTACCTATTCTTGGATCTTTAATATATCATGATATGTTTTGGTATCCAACAATTGGAAAGAAAAGAATAGAGAAATTTATGAAAACTGATTGGGGTAAGTTATTTCATAATTATCCAGAAAATTAATCTTTTAAATGTATAATATTTCGAGAGAATAGTTATTGATAAATTGTTTAAAATAAGTTGAGATAAAAGTATATGGATGATACTGGGAAAGAAAAAAAAAAAGAAAATAATGAAATGAAAGAACCTCTAAATGATGCTGAAAGAATTGCAAATATTATGGTAAAAAATATGATAACTAATATGGCAGATCCTGATTTTAATAATAAAAGGGAGGAATACCTCCAAAAAGCAGTAGATATTGCATTAAAAAAACGTAAAGATTCTCACTCTAATGAACATAAAGATTCTTAGATTATAAATAAAAAAAATCTCTTTTAACCTAAAATTATTAATTCTTTGAATAGGGTATATTATTCATCAATTTTTTCTGTTCAATAAATTCAAGAACTTTATCAATAGGTATTTTACAATCGACTATATCAAGGAATACTGATTTAAGTAAGTCAATATTTTGATTTAGAAAAGATATAATTGTCAGTTCTTCATCTACTTTTTTTCGTATATTTTTGTCTGATTTAGTTAATTCGATAAATTTTGAATAATTATCTTTATTTACCTCAATCCCTGGTCTAAGAGCAAGTATTACAGCAGATGCTTCATGTTTAGATAATTTATCAGAAATTTTATGAAGTTTAATTTTTGAAGATTTTGATTCATTAATTAAATAAATTTTAAATTTCTCTTTCTCATTATAAATTTTATAGATCTCTGAGATTAGATCAACAGTTATAGAAAAAACACCTCTACCAAATTTAAAGGATATAATTAATTGAGTTAAATTATCTTCTGATAAATTCTTTATAGTTTTTTTAATATCTGAAATGAGTTTTTTCTTATCATAGAAAGAATTAGAATAAAAAAGAAATCCATCAAGGAAAACAGCTAATCCAATAGTTTGTCCAGGATCAATTGAAAATAACAAGTTAGAATAATCCTTTGCCCCACATTGAAAAATTTTAATCAAAGTCCTCTTTTTCGTTATAAGGGAATATTAGCACTTTATTTTTATTAAAATTTATGATCTTTTTAGATTCCTCCAAGGTTGTAAGAATAATAGAAGAAATATTAGGAATTATATCTTTAAATTCAATAATATTGAATTTATATCCTAGATCATTAAGCTCTTTATTTATTTTATAAAAGAATTTAGGATTATTTGTCAGAACAAAAATTTTAACTTTATTCAATTCATAATAATAAATTAATCATAAAATTAATAACTAGATAAAAAAAATGATTTTTCCAACAATTAAATTAAATACTATTTTTGATAAAGATTCTCCTATTGATGGGATCTTTTCAATATGGGGTAATTTTGGAGTTGGAAAAACAACTTACGCTCTTCAAATAGCTTTAAATACAATAAAAAATGATAAAAATGTTCTTTTTTTTTATACAAAACCAAACCTTCCTATAGATAAGATAAATAATCTTTTTAAGCCTCAACATAATGTAATCACCCAAAAAAAAAAGAATTTTATTCTTATATATTTGAAAGATTTTGATAATCTATATAAAATTAGCTTTAATCTAGAATTTTTATTTTTAAAGAATTTAATAGAAGAAAAATCAATTAGTTTGATTATAATCGATTCTATAACTGATTTATATAGATTAAATTTAAATATAAACCGAAAAAAAGATGTTATTACTCTTAATTATCAATTAAATCAGATATTAGCTAATTTATTATATTTAAATAAAAAATACAAAGTAGAAATATTAATAATAAATGAAGTTAGTAGAAAGACTGAGATTGGATCAACAAAAGAGATTCAAAGTGGAGGTAATGTTATGAATTATTGGATTTCCAATGCTTTAAAAATTGAGAGAACACAAAAATTAAAAGAAAGGAAATTTATTCTAACTCATTCTACAAAAAATAAGGTACTAGAATTTAAATTAAATATGACTGATTTTGGATTTATGAATTAGTATTTTTGGAAAGATATTCTATTAGATTTAATAAAGAATTAAGATCTAAAGATAAACTAAAGAATATATCAAAGTAAAGGAACAATAATAGCACAGAATATACTTATTATATTATCCTACATTACATTAAATGAATTAATATATTGATAATATTAATTAATATGAAGATATGAGATATTCTTTTATTTGATGTATAAAATAATAAATTTTTAAGATGTAATCTGTGAATCCAATAGAAAAAGATAATAAATTAAAAATCTTAGAAGAAGGTTTAGCTAGATTTAGCATCTTTAAAGAAGATGTAGATGCAATACCATCAAAATCTATGAATGTTTTTTATAATAAAAAAATGGAGATAAATCGCGATATTACGAGTTTAACTATCCAAGCCTATCAGGAGTTATATGATAAAAGAGATATAATTATTGTGGATTCAATGGCGGGGTCAGGTGTGAGTTCTATTCGATTATTAAAAGAATGTAAAAATATTAAAAAGATCTATATAAATGATATTAGTCCAGTTGCAAAAGATTTAATTAATATTAATTTAAGATTGAATAATCTGGTGGAGGAAAATGCAAAGATTAAAGTATTAGATAAAAACGCAAGTCATTTATTAAGTACTCTTGCTTTCAAATCTAAATATAAAAAACCAGACGTGATTTCAATTGATCCTTGGGGAACTCCTAATAAGTATATTGATCCTGCTTTTAAAGCAATTAAGCAAAAAGAGGGAATGATATGTATAACTGCAACAGACACTGCGGTTTTATTTGGTGTTAAATCTGATGCGTGTTTAAGAAAATATATGGCTAAACCTTTACATAATAAATTTTGTAAAGAAATTGGGGCTCGTATCTTAATTTATTTTATCTCAAGAATAGCAAATATCAATAACATGGGAATAATTCCATTATTAACTTTTTATTCAAATCATTTCATTAGAGTGTTTGTAAAAACTTTTAAGAAGAAAAGTCTCATTACAAAATATATTAAAAATTATGGTTTTATCTTTCATTGTAAAAAATGTGGTCATAGATTTACAATTCAAGAAAGAAATTTAGAATCACCAGATACATGTAAAATTTGTGGAGAATTGAATAAATTTAATTATGCTGGGCCCTTATGGCTAGATGAAATACATGATTCTGAATTTATTGAAATATTACATATATTAAATGAGAAATCTGATTTTAAAAATAAAAAAAGATTGGAAAAAATATTAAAATATTGTCAAGACGAGATAAATATGCCTGCTTATTATTTTAATTTACATAATTTATGTAAACAATTAAAATGTAAAAGAATACCAAAAATAGAACAATTAATTGAAATTATAAAACAAGCAGGGTATGAAGCATCAAGAACTCACTTTGATTTTACATCTATTAAAACAAATATGGATATACTTTCTTTAAAAAGGATTTTAACTTCTTAATAAATATTAAAATTGATATTTTATGCCGAGTAATAAATCATTTAAACATAAACAAGATCCTCATTACCTTAAAGCTAAAAAAGAAGGATATAGGGCACGTTCTGCTTATAAGTTATTGGATATTCAACATAGATATAACATTTTTAAAAGAGCTTTTTATATATTAGATATAGGAAGCGCACCAGGATCTTGGTTACAGGTAGCTAAAGAAATCGCTGAAAAGAATTTAGTAATATATAATGATAAATATTATCATAGAGATGATTATAAGATCATGGGTATTGATATCAAACATATAACTCCGATTAATAATATTAAGATTTTAAAAGGAAATATAATTGAAAAAGAAATAGAAGAGCAAATCTCTTCGTATTTTAACGATAAACTTGATTTAATTATTTCTGATGCTTCAATTAATAAAAAAGGAGATAAGTTCAGTGATCATATCAACCAAATAAGACTATGCAATGATATATTGGATTTAACCAGAAAAATTCTGAAAAAAAAAGGAATATTTGTTTTAAAATGTTTTCAAGGTTCTGATTTTAAAATATTTTATGATGATTTCAGCAAGGATTTTTCTATAGTGAAATCATATAAACCTATTGGAACAAAAAAGAAAAGTAATGAAATCTATCTTATTGGATTTAAAAAAAAATTTAAAATTTAGTTTTCAGATAAACTTTCTTGAATCTCTTCAAAATTTACATCATATTCTCTCCCCTCTAACGAAGCTTCTATCCACTCTGTTAACCAAGGACAGTGTTGAGGATTATATAAATCCGGATTATCATCACTACATTGTTCAGTAAAAGGACAAATAAAACACGGTTGTCTCCCAAATTGCCACCAGATCCAATTTAATTTACTATGATCCACCTTAAGAGCCTCAACCTTCATCTCTGCTTCTAAGTTCTCAATTGCAAATATATGTTTACCCCAACTCGCATTTATTAATTCTCTTTTAACCTTAATTCTTGATTGGAGCGCTAATATATCGATAATTTCTTCTATTTTATTTCTCTCCAAATCAACTATTTGAATAAGGTCTTCAAAAAATAGATCACCCTTTCTATCTATTATCCCAAGTATTTCTCTTTCCTCTTTTTTTAGTTTACGTGTTAATAAATGTTTTCTTTCTTCTATTCTTTCAATTCTTCTTTCTGTTGCAGATTTTTCATCCTCTTTATTTTCAATTCGTGCTTGAACTTTGCATTTATGACGAGTGAGATATGTAAACCAATCTCCACAATATGGACATTGTTCTTTCTTTTTTTTTGTCATTTACGTATACTCCTACAGGAAAATTTATTTAAACAAAAACCATTGAGATTATTTAAAAATAAAATTTGCTTATCTTTTAGGATTTTTTTAAAATTTCAGATTAAATCATCAATACTATAATAATATCTTTATGATTAATCAAAAATTAAATTTTCGTTTTATAATAAATTTATTGTTTCTTTAAGTTTTATAATCTATAATAACCTTTTAAAACAATCTAATATACTAAAAATGGAAAATTTAGAATTCTTAAATAATAATAAAGATGATATCTGTGATTTTAATTTTTTTTTTGATAAATTTGAAAATGTAAGAAAAAATAGAATAAAACTACCACTAGGTGTAGATAATCTTGATAAAATTTTAGGAGGAGGTTTTGATTCAGGTTCTGTTTATTTAGTTTTTGGAGGTAATAGCACCGGAAAAACTCAACTATGCCATCAAATTTGTGTACAAGGATTTAAATATTTTTCAAATGAACAAAATAAAATAAATCAAAAATCTGTTTTATTTTTTGATTCAGAGAATACCTTTAGACCAGAAAGAATAAAAGAACTATCAGGATTTCATGATATAGATTATAAAGAAATTTTAAAGAATACTCTTATTTCAAATATTAGAAGCAACTCCATCTTATTATTATCTTTAAAGAATATAGAGGAAGATATTAAAAAAAATTCAATTAAAATCTTTATAATCGATAGTATCAACCACCATTATAGATTTGAGAAAGGTGAAAAAAATTTCTCTTTTAATAACACAAAAAAAGATTTTCTAAATATTTTGGAAAAAATTAATCATATAACTAAAAAATACAATATAATAACGATTATTACTGCCCAAGTCACTCCAAATTTTATAGATGATGCATTTATTAAAGAGGAACCTGTTGCACTTCAATATTTAAATCATTTTTTTTCAGAATCGATTTATTTAAAACAAAAAAAAGATAAACAATGTTATGCACATTTAGTAAATTCACTGAAACTTCCTGAAAAAAGAGTTTTGTACGAAATAGGAAATAAAGGAATACAAGACTTCAAAATTTAATAATATTTTTAAAATCTGATATTGATATATATTGAAATTTATCTGAACTTTTTTTAGAATTTATAAAATATATGGGATTTATAAAAGTAATAATTATATCTTCAATTAGTTTTACAGCATATTGAAGCTTTTTTGCTTTTAATAGTGATATCTCATAATTATTTTTCATATTTGGTTTAGAATATTTTCCAATTTTATTTCCAAAGTCCATTCCAATTAAAAATATTTTTTGAGTAGGCAAAATAAGATTTCTTATGAAATATAGGATTCTATCACCATCAGTAAATCCTCCTGGATTAAATAAAATCTTGCTCGGTTTGCATTGAGTTGTTCCAATTACATTTTTAAAGGTAAGGATATCATCCTTAAAATATTCTAGTTTTGCTAAATTATCCCCATGCGCATGAACTACTACATAATCGGAATAGTAAAATTCATCTTTTGTAATACCATCAAGATCTGTAAATATACAATTTATTGGTATCTTCTTTTCTTTTAATAATACGGAAGCCCCATCTGCGGCTAAATTAAAAGAATTTTTAAAGTTTTTTTCTATTTCCTCCTCAAGAAGTTTATCAACAGTTTCTTCAAGAGATGGTCCACAACCATATATAAAAATAAAATCTTTTTCTTTAATATTATTTATAAATAATTCTAAGATTCTCTCATATTGCCAATCTGCTCCCTTTTGTCGTAATATGTTTAATAGGTAATCACTTGCATTTTTATCCATTTTAGGATTAAAATTAAAATCTGCTAAAATTATTTTATACCATTTTTTAAAATTCTTATAATTGTTTAGATTATCCTTCATTTAATTAATCCAATTTTTTTAAGACTACTTATTTTTTGTTAGTTAATTCTTAAGATGAAATAATTATTATTTTATTATAAATTATGAAAATAGAATTAAATTATTTTAATTTATTGAAGAACAATAATAATAATAATTAGTTCCACTTCTATTTTCTTGAAATAAATATCTTATAATTTTTCTTAAGATAAAAAAAATATAACTCTTTTAATTAATATTATTTTATTAAATTTTATTATATTTCAATTAAATAGAATATTTTTGAGTAATCTCTTTTGGCAAAAACTTTTATATTTTTCTTATAATTAATCTTAATTATTATTGAATCAATTATGAATTATCATAAAAATTAGTTATTGATTAAAAATGTCAGATATAAAAGATGGATTATATTATACAAAAACACATCAATGGTATGATCCAAATTCTGGTAAAGTAGGTATAAGTGCTTTTGCTGCTGAACAATTAGGAGAGATCTCTTTCGTAGATGTTGAACCTATTGAGGGTGAAGAAGTAGAACAAATAAAAATGGATGGAGATGATCCAACAAGCGATCCATTAGATGCAACAGTTGAATCAAGTAAAGCAGTAGGAGATATTTATAGTCCCGTTTCAGGAAAGATTTCAGGAGTTAATAACGATTTAATAGATAATCCTGAAAAAATTAATGAAGATCCATATGGAGAAGGTTGGCTCTTTACGATTGAAGCTTCAAATTTTGATGATGAAAAAGGAAATCTACTTGGCGCAAATGAATATAAAGATTTTTTAGCTACATTAAAATAGATTAAAATTATAGCTATAAACTAAAATTTATTTCTTTTTTTTTTAATTTATGTAAAAATATGAACCAATTAATCTTAGGATTGATTATTAATCCTATTGCAGGGATGGGTGGCGCGGTAGGACTTAAAGGAACTGATGGAGGAGATACATTAGAGAAAGCTCTTTCTTTGGGAGCAAAACCTAATGCTTATAACAGAACAAAAGAATTATTAGAAAAATTAAGCTCAATTAAGAGAAAAATAAAATTTATTACCTGTCCGA
Organism: uncultured archaeon; assembly: GCA_964525635.1. Taxonomy (GTDB): domain Archaea; phylum Asgardarchaeota; class Lokiarchaeia; order Sigyniarchaeales; family SOKP01; genus JAFGOA01. Next base: position 18,788 of record CAZGJX010000001.1, on the reverse strand, counting down.
AATATATGGGAGGTTTTATTTTAGAAGAATTTGGATTTGACTTTCAAATAATAAAACATTCTATTTTCAATGATTATAATGAGATTTATGATTCAACTTCTGAATATACAAAAATTGCAGCAAATATGTTATGTGAGATCAAAGATTTAAAACTAATATTATTTGTTGGAGGAGATGGAACTGCTAGAGACATACAAGATGCAATAAATACAAAAATACCCGCTCTTGGAATACCTGCAGGTGTAAAAATCTTTTCTAGTGTATTTGCACTAAATCCTATAGTTGCTGCTGATTTAATTATGCAATTTTTATGGGATGAAATTCCATTAAAAGAATCAGAGGTATTGGATATAGATGAAGAAAAATATAGAAAGGGGAAATTGGTTTCAAAACTCTATGGTTATTTATTGACCCCATTTGCTCCCAAATATTCTCAATTATCAAAAATGGAGTCTTCTAATTCTGATTTGAATAATCAAGAAAGAATTGCCAAAAGGATAATAGAAAACCTTGAGGATGATGTTAATTATATATTAGGGCCTGGTACAACAATTAAAGCAATAACAGATATTTTAGATCAAGAAAAAACCGTATTGGGAGTAGATTTACTGTTAAATAAGAAAATTCAAAAATTAGATTTGAATGAAAATGATATTTTAAAAATAATTGAAAAAAACCCAACAAAAATAATTATTTCTCCCATTGGAAGGCAAGGATTTCTATTTGGGAGGGGGAATTTACAAATATCTTCTGAAATCCTAAAAAAAATCGGTTTAACGAATATTATTATACTATCCACAAAATATAAATTGGACACTATTCCTGATAATATGTTAAAAATAGATACTCGAGATATTGAATTAGATAGGAAAATGAAAGGATATTACAAGATAATAGTAGATTATGATGAATTAAAAATATATAAAGTAATATAAATTTCATAAAATAAAAGATAAAAATTAAAATATAGTAATATTTAATTCTTAACCATAGACGTCCAACAAGTCTTTCAAGAACTGTCTAATCGCCTGGGTTTTTACTGCTAACATGAATTGAAGTGTTATGAATGTAAAAATAATTAGAATAAATCCTAGTACCAGAATTTTTAATGCAATACTTCTATCATAAATATATTTTGATGCTTGATAAAGAAATAAATAACCACTAGATGCAAGAAATATTACGATTGAAGCCACTATTCCCTCAATAATAAATTGATCATGCACTCCAGGATAATAGAATTGTGCATTTCCCTCGCTGTCCGCGCCAATTGCGGGTGGATTTCGATAAATAATATATAACAAACCAGTTTGTAATAAGAAGAGAATTATATATATTATAATTAATCCAAGAGCTTTTGATGGTGTGGGAAGATTTATTCTATATCGTGATTTCGTGCTTGGAAAATTAATTTTTGGTTTTCTGACTACATTACCAAATACCCAAGGAGTTTTCTCCCTCAACATATCAAAAACTGTGTCAGAACCACTAACTTCTTCCTTGTCTCGATTGTTTTTAATGGATGATTGTTTACTACTCATAAGAAACAAATATTATTTTTTAGTTAGATTAAATAATTAAAATAAAATTAAATTCTTTTTTCTATTTATTTTAGAAATAAAACAATTTAATTAAAATTTTTTATTATGACTTCAATTAGTTTCCATATTTTTTCCACACTTTTTATCTTTAATTTCTCATTTGGAGAATGGCCTCCCTCTATTAATGGTCCAATTGAAATCATCTCCATTTTAGGAAATTTTTGTTTAAGGATACCCGTTTCCAGCCCCGCATGTATTGTTTGAATATTTACATTTTTGTCGAAAAGTTCTTTATAACTCTTTTGGGCAATTTGAAGTAATTTTGATTCAAAATCTGGAGTCCATCCTGGATAATCTGAAGTATGCTTTATTATTATATCTAAATCAGCTAAATTAAATAAAGCTTCAATTTTTTCATATAAGTTCCTTTTTGAAATTTCATCTATACTTCGTTGACTTGTTATAATTATTATTTTATTTCCTTCTATTTTTATTGAAGCTAAATTAGTTGATGTATGGACCAAATTTGGATTATTTGGATGATTTAAAATAGGACCATTAGGAATAATATAGAGAATATGAAACAATTTATCACTAATTTGTTTAGAAATAAAATAATCATTTTCAATTTTATCTAATTTTGTTAATGCGATTTTTATATTTTCATCAGGAAACTGTTTAATTATTTCTGATATTATTTGATTAATATAAGAACTAACGTCTGAATATTTTTCTTCCCTACAATAAATAATAGCATTTGCTTCCCGAGGAATTGTATTTGATAATTTACCTCCAGAAATAGAATTTAATAAAATTCCATATTTTTTATTTATTTTCCATAAAAAATCAGAGAGAATTTTAATAGCATTACCTCTTCCTTTATTTATATCAATTCCAGAGTGTCCTCCTAATAGCTCTGTGATAGTTAATTGTAATGGGATTAACTTTTTTGCTTTTTCATTGACGTTTTCATATTTTATTTTTAATTCTCCTCGTGTATCTATTCCTCCAGCACATCCAATAGTAAATGTATCATCTTCCTCTGAATCAAGATTAATTAAATATTTTCCATCAATAAATCCTGGTACAATATTAAAGGCACCAGTCAGTCCAGTTTCCTCTTCTACAGTAAATAAAAATTCTATAGCTAAATTATTAATATTTATTTTTTTATTATAAATTCTATTCATTAAAGTTAGGCAATAAGCTATTCCGACTCCATTATCTGCACCTAAAGTTGTACCTTTTGCCGTTAACCAATCTTCACCATGAAGTCTAATTATTTCTAGATTTAATGGATCATTTGAAAAATTATGAGATATGTCCTTTTCTTTCTCACAAACTATATCCATATGGCATTGAAAAATGATTTTAAGATTCTTCTTATCCTTCGTTTTTGAATATACTTTAACAACTAAATTTCCAGTGCTATCAATTTTGGTATCATACTTAAAAGATATTGCAGTTTTTTGAATAAAATTCCTAATCTGATCCTCCTTTCCAGAACAACGTGGTATCTTAGATATCTCTTTAAAATAATCCCAAAATTCTTTTGGTGAACCAATATTCTTAAGCTCTGTCAATTTTGTATTCTTCTCTGAAAATATTTATATTCCTTTTTATTTATTATTAATAAGATAACAGTAAATTCTATTTAATTTTGATGTAAGAGTATTATAATATGAGTGATTGGAAAAATCTATATTCGGAAGTTCGAAAGCGTAAAATGGAAGCGTTAAATAAAAAAGATGTTGTGAAAGCAGTAGAAAAACATGGAAGAATTTTAGCTATCGAAGGAGAATATGAGAAACCACAGAAAATAATAGAATATATGTATGCTGCTGAAAAAGTTGTAGTTAAGAGAAGAGAAATAAAAAAAAAAATAAGATCAATTGATTTTAATAATTTTGATGTATTATTAATCGGGTGTTCTGGTAGAGATATCCCAGCGAGTATTTTTACAAAGATAAAAGACTTTGTACTGAATGGAAATTATCTAATTACAACAGACTGGGCTCTAGAAAGTATTATTGAACCTATTTTTCCTGGTTATATCAGATGGAATCGACAAAGAACTAATGACGCTGTAGTTGCATGTCAAATATTAAATCCAGAACATCCTTTTTTAGATGGAGTACTAGGAGAAATTCAACAAAGTAAATGGACATCAAAAAATTCAAAAAAAGATGAATTCAGATGGTGGTTGGAAAATAGATCTTTTCCTATAGAAATTTTAAATTATAACGCAGTACATGTATTAATAAATTCATGGGAAATAAAAAGTAAATGGGGAGAAGGCCCTGTTTTGATTTATTTCGATTTTGGGAAAAAAGGAGGAAAAGTGATACATATGATTTCACATACACATTTACAGAAAGGGGGAATTAAGGGTAAATATGCCTCCGCATTAATATTAACGAATATATTAGATGAAAAAATCTCTTTAAAAGTAGGAATTCAAAAACAAAAAATAGGATATGTAGAAAATTGGGATTCATCCTCAAATCCTTCATCTGGAAAAGAGATATATCAACAACCTCTAGAAGAACAATGGGTTACTCCACAATCAAATGGAGTCTATGTTAATCAAACAAATATGTCAGATAATAATAATCTGGATTTAACCGGCACATCTCAAATTGTAGAAACTGATGCTAATGATTCTAATTTCTCCTACGGAAGTAAATGTGCATATTGTGAATATGATTTTTTGGAATATACTAAAAAAATCTATAAATGCAAAGAATGTGGAGCTAATTATCATGAAAATTGCATAAATCAGCAGGTTAATGAAGGAATTTGTAAAAAATGTGGACGTATTCTTTTATGGTAAAAATGATTTATATTAAAAATTTTTAAAATAGATACTTTTTTCATAAATATCTGCTTTCTTCATAATTATGTTCAAAAATAATCGCATATTTTTAAAAAACGTTTAATAAATCCTTTTTTTTTATAATCCAAACATTTTTATATAGGAATGATTAATAATATAATGGATTTCTAGACAAATAGAAATCTTATTAATTAATCAAAATTGAAGGTGATTATTAAAAAGAGTTAAAAAGTAGGTTTGCATTAATTCCCCTAAAATTAATTAACCTCTTTTTATTTTTTTCAAATAATTAAATTTATTATCTTATAAAATAGTATCTGTTTCTTTTTTTCAAAACATCTTTAAAAATAATATCAATTGATAAATTTTTAAAAGATTATTATCCATTTTAAAATAGTTATAAGTTATTTTTTAAAAATGAATATTCTATTCTTAATTTTCTTTTTTAATCACGAAGTTTTTATTTTTTATATAATTAGAAAAAATAATAAAAAATATAGGTTTTAAGTGTAAATATTTCTCTTAAGACAAAATAATAAATATATAAAAAAATAAATAAAATTCAAAAGGAGATTTGCACATATGTCATTTGGAATTGAAATTGATATGGATGCTTGTACTGGATGTGGTACCTGTTATGAAGTTTGTCCATCAGAATGTTTTGATGAACCTAAAGGGGGTAAAGTTTCAATTATAGAAGCTAATAGAGATGATTGTGTCGGATGTAGAGCTTGTGAGACACAATGCCCTGAAGAGGTAATAACAATCACTGAAGAATAATATTATAGATATTATCTTTTCAAATGAAATAATTTTTATTTTTTATTTTTTATTTTCATTATTGTATTTTTATCTAAACTTAGACCAAATTAAAAAAAAATTTTCTAAATCATGTAGCAAAAAATTATATTTTAATAGGTATAATTGATAGCATTACAATATATTCATAAAACTATTATTAAAATTCAATTATCTTTCTATTTGAAACAAGCAAGGATGTTGTGAGTAATTATAATTATGAAGAGATTTTGGTATTATTTGTATAAGAAACCAATATTGGGATTTTTAATTACTAAAATTATTAAGAAAAGAGAGTCAGTTATTTTATCTTATTCTAAAACAGGAGAAATTATATTTCTAGATTTAAATGGAAGATTTATTCGAGAAGAATCAATTACAGAAAAAAAAGCAATTTATTCTGTTAAAGTTTTAGATATAAATAATGATGGTTGTCAAGAATTAATATTAGGTGGAATGGATGGGATACTCCGAGTATTTTCAATAATTGATAAATTTAATCTAAATCTATTATGGACACATAAATTTAACTCATCCATTAGCGGGATATTACTTGATGATATTACTTGTGATGGAAATATTGAGGTAATTGCTTTTTCCCTTGATAATACCATTAGAGTATTTGATATCAATGGAAATTTCATATGGGGACAGGTATTCGAAAAAGGGATTGGAGATGCTTTCATTTTGGTTAATAAAGAAAAGAAAATAAAGCAACTATATGCTGCCGGTAATGATGGTACTGTTAGAGTTTTTGATGGAAAAACGGGTGAAATGTTATGGTTTAAGACTTTTTCAAATAAAATTCGTTGTCTCTCAATAATTAAATCAATAGATAGATCTATACTAATTTGTGGAGGAGATGACAAAATTCTACATTTTATAGATATAAACAATCATAAAGAAATTAGAAACATCAATTTTTCAGATTATATTTGGAAATGTATTTCCTATCCAAAAGATATATATAATAATATTGTAGTAAGTACATATTCATTTGATTATTTTGAAAAGATAATTCCATTAGATAGAATAAAGTTTTCTTCAGAGATCTTATGTTTAAATAATTTATTTGAAGTTGTTTGGAATTTAAAAGAATTAAACGCAGAATGTTTACTATTTTTTATGAGAAAGAATCTAAAATATATAGGAATCGGTACAACTAAAGGTGAAATTGCATTAATAGATGAACCCACAGGAAAAATAATCTCTTGTATAAATGAAAATTCTTGCACAAATATGGTGAAATATTATTCCAAAAAAGATCTAATAATAAGTTGTCATGATAATGGTAAATTAAATGCTTATTATCTTGAAGAACTCTGAAATTATTTTACAAATTACTTTAACATGTTTTTAATAGAAATTACATAATGAAAAGAAAAAAATAAAATTAAAAAATAAAACTAAATCTAATTATTACGTTTCGTCTTCACTAAGAGCTTTTTCTTCCGCAGCAAGTTCTTCTTCAAGTTCTTCAAGAGGGACTGGTGCAGGAGTGGTAAGCATACTATAGCCTATCCAAACTGCTATAATAGCGATTAATACGACAATTAAACACATTGGAGCAACAACAAAGAATTGCCACTTGAATATATCAACACCACCTAGCCAACTACTTGTGATATCAAATCCCCGGCTAAGAGGATCATTCGCAAATTCCCACATAAGATAATCAACAAGAGAGCCTAAAACGTAAACAATACCAATGAAAGCACCTAGTAGCATTACAATTAATCCAATTATTTTATCTTTACTAATTGTTAACACCTTTAGTTATTGTTAATTTTAAGTAACAAATTTATAATTTATAACTTATATCTATTAAAAATCACTTTTCAATAAAAACCATTTGATCTCAAGAAGAAATACATTATTCAATCTTTTTTAGATAAAAGAAGTCTATAGAATTTTAGATTTTTTAGAATTCATTTTTTTTTTAACGATCTCTTTAATGAATAGGACTTATACCAGTTTTATTGAGTAATTAATATGATTAATCATTAGCTAAACTAAACTATTAATTCAAAGATAAACCTATTTAAGAATATGAATACAAATTTTCAAAAAAAGAATTATGTTCTTATTGTTGGTTCTAGTAATATGGATTTCAATATTTATTCTAATAGATTACCTATACCAGGTGAAACTGTAACTGGGGGTGTTTTTAAACAATTCTTGGGAGGTAAAGGAGCAAACCAATCCATAGCAGCAGTAAGATCTGGTTCTGATACAATATTTATTGGCAAAATTGGTAATGATTCTTTTGGAGATCAAATGGTTGAGAGATTAGAAAAGGAAGGTGTAAATACAGACTATATTATAAGAGATCATATTCATCATAGCGGTATTGCATTTATCTTGATTGATAAAAAAGGAGAAAATATGATAACTGTAGCTCCAGGATCGAATTATCATTTACAACGTGAAGAATTAAAAAATTTTGAGGACATAATTAAAAATGCAACAGTATTAATAGTCCAAATGGAAATACCAATTGAAACTATTAAATATATTTTTGAAATTGCTAAAGAAGGAAATGTTATAAAAATATTAAATCCTGCACCTTTAAAACCAATATCAAAAGAAATTTTCAAAAATATTGATATTATTATTCCAAATGAGGGGGAACTTCTTAAGTTGAATGAACTACTTGGTTTTAAACAATTTGAAAAAATAAAAAATTTTACTATTGCCTTAATGAGAAAAGCTTCTATGAATTTAACTAGGTTAGGGATTAAATATATAATTACAACTATAGGGTCAAAAGGTTGTTTATTTTATGATGCTTTAAATGATAAAATAATTGAAATGCCTGCTCTTAAAGTAAATGCTATAGATACTGTAGGCGCAGGCGATTGTTTTAATGGAGTAATTGCAAGTCAATTATGTCAAGGAAAAAATCTCTTTAATGCAATAAAATATGCTATTTGTGCAGCATCAATAGCTGTGACAAAGACAGGTGCTCAGGATTCAATGCCCTTCTTAAATCAAATTAAGGAAAAAGTGGAAGAATATGAAAAAAAAATTTAGATTTTAATTAACTCTCTAAATAAGACTTAAAAAATTTCTCTTTTTTATACATCATTTTTGAATTTTTAATTATCGTTTCAAATAAAATCAATAAAATTAAAAAATTATATAATACTAATCTAATCCACATTAGTATAATTAAATTAAAAAAAAAATAATATAATTAAACTTATTGGAACAGTAAGATTTGATAAATAATGGCTCCAAACGAAGAACCAAATGAAGAGGAAAATAAAGAGGAATTAGACGATTCATCAGAAGATGAAATTGATACTGAAGCAGAGCTTGACAAATTAAAATTTCATTATCGAGGACATACCTTGGATGATCTTAAAAAAATGAACATGGATCAATTCATTCAATTATTACCTGCTCGAGCAAGACGCTCTTTAAAACGTGGGCTTCCACCACGACAAAAAAAATTACTTGAAAGATTAAGAAGATCATATAGAGCTAAAAAAAGGGGTAAGGATCTTCTCACAAGAACGCACGTACGAGATATGTTGGTATTTCCAGAGATGGTAGGTCTTAAAATTGGAGTATATAATGGAAGATCTTTTGAGGTTGTTGAAGTTAAGCCTGACATGATTGGTCATTATCTTGGTGAATTTTCATTAACTAGAAAAAAAATATCACATGGCTCTCCTGGTGTTGGTGCTACTCGAAGTTCCAAATATGTTCCATTGAAGTAATTATTATATTAATAAATAAATCAAGAGGAATTAAACATGCCAAAGTGGGGCTACTCATTTGTTGAAGAGAAATATGATGCAGAAAGACTTGCAAAAGCTGCGGGTAGAGATTTGCGAATAAAACCAAAACACGCAAGAGAGATATGTGCTGTTATTAAAGGAATGAAACTTGAAGAAGCAAAAAATTTCTTAGAAAAAGTTATTAGTCTTGAACAATCCGTACCGTTTCGAAGATATAAAAAGAAACAAGCACATAGAAAGGATTTAAAACAATTCAAGTGGTATGCGGGAAGATATCCTCGGAAAGCTGCCGCAAGAATTTATGAGATCCTCACCCAAGTAGAAGCTAATGCTGAATATAAAGGATTGGACCTAGAGTTATGTCGAATCATTCATGCAGCAGCTCAAAGAGGAAGAATAATTAAACGTTATATTGAACGAGCTATGGGTAGATCATCATCTCATTTTAAATATCTAACTCACGTAGAAATGGTAATTCATGAATTCCCAAGCTAATCTAATATCAACCAAATTAATTCTTTCTTTTTTTTGAAATCTTTATTTAATTGTATAGATAATTTGATAGGTAGGATTTTGATTATTATTTTTTGAATTTGTTTCATATATTAAGTAAGGAAAAAGAAGGAGAGATTATGAGAATAATCTCATAATCTAAATAAAGGGGAAAAGATATCCATTAAGTTATGGAAGAATAAAGTAAGTATATATAATCTCTTAAATAAAATAAATAATAAGACTGAATAAAATTAGTAATTTTGATATATATTATAAAAGATAAAATAATACCAGAAAAAAAAAATTTAATAATATTTAGAATTAAATGTAGAAAAAAAACTAGAAAACTTCTTTTACCTCACTCTTTCTTACTTCAATATAAGTTTGCTTAGCATATGGTGGTTTCTTAATGAATCCAGCAAATATAAGAATATAAATTGCTTGATCAATTAATTCTGCTAGAATTAACACCGATATATCTAAATCTTTTGTAAGGGAGGGTCTAAAAATAGAAGATATAACAACTAGAATAAAACCTAATCCTATGATTAAACCATTTGCTTGAGAAAGACGCTTAATTCTATACATCATCACAAATAAAATAATTATACCTATCATAGTTAATGTAGTAACAATAGGCAATACATTAAGGATCAATTGAAGAGAAGTAGAAAATAGAATAAAAGCTGTGATTACGAAAGAAAAAGCAAAGATTATAGCAATTTTTAATGTGTTAGACTTTTGTTTTGAAATATTCTTTACATAAGCATCAAATATGTTTATTATAACCTCTAAACCAAGATATAGTAAAGGTAATGCATTGATTATAATTATAATATAACGTAATTTAAAGAACACTAATAGATAATTGATGTCAAAGGTCTCATTGAGAAAAATAAGTGATATATATAAATCTATCCCTTTTCCCATAATTAAAATTATGAAAAATAATGCAAAGAGAAAATAAGCATCTGATGGATAGATTGCTTCTTGTCTGAACCATTTGTGTAATAAATAGAAGGTACATGATACCAAAATAGAAATTCTAAAGATTATAGTTATTGTAGCTAATAAACCATCTGTTTGATATGCCCCACTTATTATTGAATATGTAAAATATATCAATAAAGTGTATGAAATAGCTAATACAATACAAATTGAAGAGAGCAGAAATTTATATTTCTTTTTCTTGAGTTCCATTTGATTTATGTCAGACTTAGACATGAACTTTATTTCCAATTAAATATTAAAAAGTACAATATTTTTTTCTTTATAAAGAAATAAACTAAATGAGGTTATTGTGATGTCAAATTTTAAAATTGTACTTGAAGAAAATATCGGAAAAATCTTGAACAATTTGCAAATTGGTATAAAGATTCCTATTCTACCTGAATTTAACAAATATATTTATGAAACTTTTATGAATTATAATGTCAAGGCATTATTAATGCAGGAGAACAAGCAGGTAGTAGGAATTACAATCCTTTTTAGTGATAATGAAATTCTATTTTTTGGATTCTTTGGGATTTTAAATCACTCTAAAGATAAGATTCAATTTCTAACAAATACATTGATTGAATTTGCGCGAGAAAAAGAGTATAAATTAATAAGGGGCCCCGTTAATATTCCGATTATTATTTTTGGATTTGGTTTCATGGAAGAAGGTAGTAATAAGCAAATTTGGATTGGAAAACCCATTAATCCTCCACTTTATCAAAAAATTTTATTGAAAAATGGATTTTATGTAAAGTATGTTGAGGATACATATTTAGCGAAATTAAATAGATTTGATCTTGAAAAACTTCAACTTAATTTTGATGAATTTGAATATATTAATGTAAATAGAGAAACATTGAAAAAATATTTACCAAGAATGATTGAATTGCATATGAATAATATGCCAGATTATAGCCAAATAACTCCTAATACTCCAGAAAATGTTAAAACATTATTTGATTATATTTTTGATCATGGTAAAAGCTATATGGTGTGGGTTGTGAAATATAAACCAACTAATAAAATTGTAGCTACAGGACATATGGCACCTAATCCATTTATGAAAGATAAGAATGGAAATTTAAATTCTGTTTCTTTTGAACATTTGGTTGTTGATAAAGAATATCAAGGAAAAGGTATAGCTGTTTTCATATATTCGAAGACTATGGAATTAGCAATTGATCCTAAAGGAAATGGATTAAAATTTGCTACAGGATCTTATGGAAAAGACAATAAAAAAATTATTAGTTATATAAAAAATTATATGGATGGTAAACTAGAACGAAGACATGTGATTCTTGAATATAATTTCCTAAAATCTGAAGTAATTGAAAAATTTAAATTAGAACCCTTTCAATCAGAGATTTAAATAAAAATAAGATTTAAAAAAACATTTTTTCTATCAAAAATTTAATGAAATTATATAAATAATAACGTAAAATACAATATAATAGTAGCATTCTATCTTCATAGAAACCAATTTTTAAGAAAAGACTACAAAATTAAAAGATTTATCTAAAATAAGTACATTGCAATAGAGAATTCTTAAGAAATATAAAATTTAATTAATAATTAAAAAAAAGATTCTGGAATTTAATATGACTTATGATATAATACGTAAAATTAAATAATTTTATCTTAGGAAAGTTTAATATGAAAAAATCTTATCTAAAATATTATTCCATTATTGGTCTTTTGTGTCTATTTAATGTATTCACATTTCAAATTGGAAATTTAATTCAAAATAAAAACCTTAATAGATATGCTATAATCGCTTCAGATGTAGGTATAATCTCAGATGGATTTAATGGGAGTTATTGGGATGATGGTAATAGTCAAGAACCTTCTATTACTGTAGATGATTTTGGAAATATGCATGTAGTATGGTCTGATTGGACATCTGGAATATGGGGTGGCGGACTACCTGATACAGAAATTATGTACGCGTTTTATATAGATGGAATAGGGTGGTCTAATGCAACAGTAATCTCAGATGGGTATAATGAATATTATTGGAATAATAATTATAGTAATAATCCTTCTATTGCTGTTGATACTTTGGGAAATGTTCATGTGGTATGGACTGATACTACTTCGGGTATTTGGGGGGATGATTCTGAGATTATGTACGTAAATTATACAATAGGTGTTAGATGGTCTAATGTTACAATAATCTCTGATGGTTATAATAATTTCTTTTGGAATGATGGTAATAGTGTTAATCCTTCTATTACTATTGATAATCTCGGTAATATTCATGTGGTATGGTCTGATTGGACCTCTGGAATATGGGGAACCGATAATGAGATTATGTACGTAAATTATACAATAGGTGTTGGATGGTCGAATGTTACAATAATCTCAGATGGGTATAATAATTTCTTTTGGAATGATGATAATAGTCAAGATCCTTCTATCACAGTAGATACTTCTGGAAATATTCATGTGGTATGGTCTGATTGGACCTCTGGAATATGGGGAACCGATAATGAGATTATGTACGTAAATTATACAATAGGTGTTGGATGGTCGAATGTAACAGTGCCTTCAGATGGTTTCAATAATTATTATTGGAATAATGGTTCTAGTGCAGAACCATCAATTACAGTGGATATTTTTGGGAATGTTCATGTGGTATGGAATGATGATACATTTGGTATATGGGGCGGGGGGTTATTGGATTTAGAAATAATGTATGCTTCTTATATTGAAGGAATAGGATGGTCTAATGCAACTGTACTCTCAGATGGATATAATGGATCTTATTGGAATGATGGTACTAGTCTAGGTCCTTCAATTACAGTGGATACTTCTGGGATAGTTTATGTGATATGGAGTGAAGGTACTGATGGAATTTGGGGAACTGATAGTGAAATTATGTATGTAAATTATACAATAGGTGTTGGATGGTCGAATGTAACTGAAATCTCGGATGATGAATCAAGATGGAATGATGGAGATAGTACAAATCCCTACATTGCTGCAGATACTTCTGGAAATATTTATATGGTTTGGGAAGATCATACATTTGGCATTTGGGGGTTCGACCAGGAGATTATGAATATTTATTTCTCATATTCTATTATAGAAGAACCTCCTTTAATAGATTCTATTTTTATTACCATAGTTTTTAGTATCTTGATCTTAATTAGTATAGCATTTTTATTATTTTTGGAAAGAGATTCAAAGAGAAAAATAAAAAATTATCTTAAAAAAAAAATTTTAATTGATATTTGTAATTTTTCTTTGAATGTTTCTCTTATCTCCGTTCAGATTTACCAAATTGATAATAACACGAAAAGAGGAATTAAGGAAATAGCAGATGATCCTTTTATTTTTCTCTTACCTTATTTTTTACTGATATTAGCCATTATAATCTTATTATTAATTTCTCTATCTCTGGTTATTTCTTTAAAAGAATATAAATCATATTTAAAAACGACGAACAAGGAACTTGTCGTTCATAGAAAATTAAAATTTGAAAAGATTTTTGAAAATAAAAATCGCCAAAAAATAATTCAGACAATCTTGGAAAATCCAGGAATTCATTTTCAAGAATTATTAAGGGAATGTTTTTTACAATCAGGGCAATTACGATGGCATTTGAGAGTCTTGATCGAATTTCGTATTATTAGAAAAAAACCAATAGGACAATATAACTCATATTTCTCACGTATTGATAACATAGAATCAAATAATTATAGTAAAATCTTAATGAAATCAAAGTTAAGAATAGAGATATTAGAGTTAATCGAAAAAAATCCCGGGATAATTCCATCTACCATTGCGAATAATTTAGATTTAAAAATGACAACATTAAATTACCATATTAATAAATTAAAAAATAATAATCTCATTAAAACACATAAAGAAGGTCGCAATTTAAGACTTTATTCGGTTGAGGATGAGATTGTTATTTAATATCAATATATCTAAGTGTATAATAAATCCTTTTTTATTTAACTTCTCTAAAAATTATGTTTAAATATATTTTTTTTTTAATTTATTTTTAAATTGAAGGAGAAATCAATTTATCAGAAATGTATGTAAAATTGTTCTGAATAGTTCAAAAAGTGTGCCTCAAATATTATAAATAAATTTGGCTTTTTTCAAATTAAACCCTTATAAGGGATAATAAAACAAACAAAAAAAATGATGAAAAATGAAAAAACAAAAACTTAAAAAAATTTCGGCTAAATTGTTTTTAGCCATATTTGTAATTAATGCGGTTTTTATTGTCAATTTTGGAACACCAGCTTCAGCTGTGGGTGGTGATTTGAACGTTACCGCAAGCTCTACTCCTATTTATGAAGGAGAAGAGGTCACTGTCAAATGGACTGCGATAGCCTTACCAAATGATGGTGACTGGTCTTATGGAGCTTATAAATCCGAGATATGGCAGAGTAAAGATGGTGGAGATTGGGAATCTAAAGGAGAAATATCTGGCCTTTATGATAGAACTAAGAATATCTTAATAGAGGAGCATGGGACTTATATATTCGAAGTGAGAGAATATGCTTATGCAAAAGTTCTATATAACGGAGGAAGCAGTTATACTATAATTAAAGGATGCTGGGATGTTGCTACTGAACAGAGTAATGAAGTGCAGGTATATAGAGTTCATATTTCTCCTATTTGCATTTATGAAGGAGAGAGTTTAACTATTACATGGCAAGCTGTAGAAGAGCTTAATGATGAAACATATCGATACTCCGAATATTATTCTGAACTCTACTTGAAAAATGATGATGGAGAGACAGAATATATCGGTACTGTAGAAGGATTAGGTCAGAAAAGTTATGATTATATCATATCAAAAGGAGGATATTATACGATCATTGTAAAACAATATGCTCTTATAAGATTTTCCTATCCAGATGGTCAACTTCTCGAAGAATTGGGACCATATCATGTTCGAACTTATGAGAGTAGAGTTTTTGAGGTTCGAGAAAGTTTGTATGACCTCAAAGCAAATCCATATCTCCTCCTGCAAGGTGATGTAACTCTCATAACTTGGAAAGTGAATCCTAAAGAGGGTGTTGAGCCTTATGAATCAAGGCTTTTAATGAAATTTGAAGATGATGATGATTGGACGCTTATTGTAACAAAAAATGGTATTGGTTCTCAGGAATATGTTACGGGACCATTTAATCAAGAAGAGATCTATTATCTTAAAGTGGATTTATATATTGATGGTGTCTATACTACTTCAGAAGGATCTATGGTATCTGTTGCTAAATCTTTAATAGGATCAATTAATAGAGCCTTTCCTGCTTTGGAAAGTTCTCGACTTGGATATGTAATGCAGACAGTGGAGTTTTTTAATATTAAACCTCGAATATATTGGGGGATTTCTAAAGATATTCCTGCTAGAATTTATATTCAATTAGATTTCTATGTTGACGGTATTTTCGTTCATACTGATGGCGGCGAATGGACTTATAATCTTATTAATGGATTCATTGATTTAGATGTATTAAAACCCCCCTGTGGTCATCAAATTGAAATTGAGATATCTTATGCATTTAATATAGATACTCAAGAATTTATAACCGATAATAGTGCGTTTACATTGGAACATCTAAAAGTCGGAGGAATTGATTTCAGTGAAAATTTAATTTATGAAGATGGGACAATTCATACCCCTGCTATGTTGCATACTTTCGGAGAAGAAGCGAATAATGCACATATTACATTTAACATGAAACCTGCATATGGTGTAGAGAATGGAGATGATGGTAAAGTTTTGAATGGAAATGATTTCTCTTATAGGTCTGTAATAACGATTCAACTTGATAAAAATACTACTTATTATGATATTACACCGAATGATGGACTTAAGTTTGGTACTTGTTTTGATTATATTCATTCTGTTTCAATGGATTATAAAATAATAGATCAATTTGGAAATATATATGTACCACCTGATGGTATTCCTGGTTATGTTGAATCATCGAATACAGCAATAGGGCATGAAGATAAGATTGCATATTGGACCATGAAATTCTTAGAGCTTAATTTGGAATTTGCCAGTATGGCTCCATATATAGGTGAGTGGATTGGATGGATCAATTATGGATTAACTTGGATTGGAGATCCTGAATACAATAATGCATGGTGGGCATCAGAACCAATTGAACCCGGATATTATAGTTCATATTGGGAAATCGGACATTCTAGTTGGGGAAATAGCATTGAACCTATACCAAAAAGATTTACAAATGTAACTGTGAGTACTGATGTAATTGAGGATACCTACACAGAAACTCCTATTGGTGCTTATCAAATACAAGTTGGATGGTCTGTAAATATCTGGACTTGTGAATATGAAAGTGTTATGGGAGGATGTGATATTTATCATAAGGAGACAATTTCAGGTTCTTATTATTCTAATTTCATTTACGAAGTAATTTAGATATATTTAATTTTTTTTTTTCTTATCTATCCAATATTATTTTTCAAGATTAATTCTATAATTTTTCAAGTACAGTAATTTATCATTAATTGATAATTTGAAGATAAATAGCACATAATCCGCTATTTTAGACAAATTCCCTAATTTAACTCTTCATCTATTTTCAATTATTTTTTCACATAATTCCTTTTAAATTTTCCCTTTCCCATCTGGTTTTTTGCCATCTCCCATCATAAAATTAAAATTGAATATATCACTTTCCACATTACATAGTGCAAAAAAAAATTACAAATTTGAAAAATATAAATGTTTGAAATAAAATTATACGGTGGGAACAACGCCTTTAAGTAAACACTTCATTGAACAAGGAATTAAACTAATGCAAATCAATGAATATCTGCGATCTGAATTAGTACGTGCGGGATTTGCGGGTATTGACTTGCAGAAAACACCACTCGGAGTCCGTATCACCCTCAAGACTTCTAGACCAGGATTAGTTATCGGTAAAAGTGGTAAAAGAATCCAAGAAATCACAGAAACTCTAGAAGAAAAATTCAGCCTTGAAATGCCACAAATTGAAGTAGAAGAGGTCAAAGATCCAAGCTTAGATGCACAAATTATGGCAGAAAGATTAGCTTATTCATTGGATAGAGGTAGACATTATCGGCGAGCTGGATATTATATTTTACGACGTATTATGGATTCTGGTGTTAAAGGAGTTGAAATTAGAGTCTCTGGAAAGGTGACTTCTCAAAGAGCACGAACACAGATCTTTAGAGCGGGAACAATGAAAAAGAGCGGATATTCTGCACAAATGGCAGTTGATAAAGGAGTAGCTCAATGTATCCAAAAATCTGGCACTTTGGGGGTTATTGTAAAGATTTTCCATGCAAATCATTATACTGGTGATGAAATAAAAGTTAAAAATGAATTATTAGCTAAACGACAAAAAGAAATCAAATCAAAGAAACCAAAATCAAAAGCAGAAAAATTAGCTGATGGAGATTATCTTATTGAAGAGAGCTTAGATAAAATGTCTGATGAGGACCAGGCATTAATTGATGAAATAGATGAAGAAGAAATATCAGAGGTTTCTATAGAACCTGATGAGGAAAATGAGGAGAATAAAGAATAAAAATAATAAATACTATTAAATGTGAATGGTTAAAATGGGTATAATAAAAGCGAAAAATATTCGAGAGATGGATGAGAAGGAAAGAATGAGAACACTTACAGATTTACGTGAAGAATTGATGATGCTTTATAGTATGCAAACAGGAGGAGGTCTCCAAGATAATCCTGCAAAAGCTAAAATATTGCGTAAACAGATTGCACGGGTACTTACTGTGATGAATGAAGAAAAATATGAATATTAATCCAAAATATCTGATATATCATGATTTAATTGGTTTAGATATTTATGCTAAATTAAAATCAAAATCCAATGATATAGAAGAATTTATTCATATTGGTTTAGTTATAGACGATACAAAAAATATGTTAATAACCAAAAAAGAAAAGGAAATAAAAAATTATATAAAAAAAAAATATATTTTTCAAATAGAATTACCAAAAAACATAGATGATGAACAATATATTTTGGAAATAGATGGAAATAAAATTATTGGTCGTCCTGAAAATAGATTAAGAAATTTAAAAAAAAAAAAAAGGTTTAAAAAATGAGTAGAAATATAGGGATTCCAAATGTAAACCCTCCGAAAACAAAAGCAGAAGATTGTAATGATATAGAATGTCCTTTCCATGGGACAACTAGAATAAGAGGGAAAATTACTAAAGGAGTTGTTGTAAGTAAAAAATCAAAAAATACAATCATTATAAGATTTGATTATGTTCATTTTGTGTATTGTATAATTGTTGAACATGAGATTGTTCTTCTTTAATTTTATTTAATTGATCTTTGATGAAATCATTTAATTTTTGAATTTCATGATTTTTCAAAG